>DASSZD010000034.1:0-30446 GCA_035702985.1 Acidimicrobiales bacterium | reverse complement strand
CCGGGCCACCGCCACCGCCTCGGCCAGGATGCTGCGGGCCAGTTCGGCGACGCCCGGATCGCGCATGACGTCGATGCGGCGCATGGTCAGCGCCGTGATGGGGTTGGCCACCAGGTTGCCCAGCAGCTTCCGCCACGCCGCACTGAGGATGTCCTCCTCGCCTCGGACCTTCATTCCCCCTTCCCCGACGGCGGCGCCGACCGTGGCGACGTCGGCCGCCGGCACGACCAGCAGGTTCCCGCCCAGGTGGCGCACCCGGCCCGGCCCCAGGCGCTCGGCGGCCAGGTAGGCCAGGCCCGGGGTCGCCGCTGTTCCCTCCGGCAGGTACGGGGCCAGGCGGGCCTGGTGGTCCAGCCCGTTCTGCACCGCCACCACCAGCGTGTCCGGACCGCACAGGGCGGCCAGCCAGCCGACCGCCCCGGCCGTGTCGGTGGCCTTGACGGTGACGAACACCACGTCGGCTGTCCCCGGCAGCCGCCCCGGATCGGTCACCACCCGGACCGCCGGGGTCAGCTCCTCGCCGTCGCGCAGCACGACCAGCGCCGGTATCGGCGTGCGCACGCACAGCTCGACGTCGTGGCCGGACCCGGCGGCGGCGTCGGCCAGGACCGCCCCCATGGCCCCGGCCCCGATGACCGCGACCCGCAACGTCAGCCGGCCCTGACGACCAGGGCGTCGCCCTGGCCTCCGCCGCCGCACAGGGCGGCCACCCCGATGCCGCCGCCCCGTCGGCGCAGCTCGTGCAGCAGGGTCAGGGCCAGCCGGTTGCCCGACGCCCCGATCGGGTGGCCCAGGGCCACCGCCCCGCCGTTGGGGTTGACGATCTCCGCCGGCAGGCCCAGATCGTCGATGGACGCCAGCGCTACGGCGGCGAACGCCTCGTTGAACTCGAACACGCTCACGTCCTTGACCGACAGGTCGGCCTTGGCCAGCGCCTTGATGGTGGAACGGGACGGCTGGGTCATGAGGCAGGTGTCGGGCCCGGCCACCATCCCGTAGCTGACCACCCGGCCCAGCGGCTCGACGCCGCAGCGGGCGGCGGCCGCCTCGGACATGACCACCACCGCCGACCCCCCGTCGGATATCTGGGAGGCGTTCCCGGCGGTGATGGAACCGGCGGCGGCGAAGGCCGGGCGTAGGCCGGCCAGAGACTCGGGGGTGGTGCCGGGGCGGATCCCCTCGTCCTCGCTGACCAGGATGGGTTCACCCTTGCGTCGGGGCACCTCGACCGGGACGATCTCGTCGGCCAGCCGGCCCTCCTTGGTGGCCCGGGCCGCCCGCTCGTGGGACTCGGCGGCGAAGGTGTCCTGGCGCTCCCGGGTGACACCGGGGAACTGGGGCATGAAGTTCTCGCTGTCCTTACCCATGGCCTCGTGGCTGTGGGCGTCCTCCAGGCCGTCGTACATGAGGGCGTCCCGCACCTCGGTGCCGCCCAGCCGGTAACCCTGGCGGGCCCCGAGCAGCAGGTGCGGGGCGTTGGTCATGGACTCCATGCCTCCCGCCACCACGATGTCGGCGTCACCGGCGGAGATCATCAGGTCTGCCTGGTAGATGGAGTTGAGGCCCGACAGGCACACCTTGTTGACCACCGTGGCCGGGGTGGTCATGGGGATGCCGGCGGCCGTGGCCGCCTGGCGGGCCGGGACCTGGCCGGTGCCGGCCAGCAGCACCTGGCCCATGATCACGTAGTCCACCTGCTCCGGGGCCACGTGGGCCCGGGCCAGGGCCTCCTTGATGGCCACCGCCCCGAGCTGGGCGGCCGAGAAGCCGGACAGAGCTCCGGACAGCTTGCCGATGGGGGTGCGGGCGCCGGCGACGATCACCGATCCGGGCATGGGGGGCCTCCGTATCTGGGGTCAGATCCTTGTCTGGCTTTCGAAATGCTGCCGCTCCATTCTTACCGGGGGTCGGGGGATGCACAGGTCCGCGGCGCGACGCTGTGCAGGTGGTAAGTAGGTCGGCCGTGCCGGCGGGAGAGTTCACCATCCAGGAGGTGGCCGACCTCCTGGGCGTCCACTACATGACCGCCTACCGCTACGTGCGGACCGGCGCCCTGCCGGCCCGGCAGGTCGGGGCCCGCTGGCTGGTGGCCGCCGCCGACGTGGAGGCCCTGCGGGCCCCCCGGACGGCGTCCCGCCCGGGCCGGCCCGCCGGCGGCGGGGTCAGCTCGCTGGTCAAGGCCCGCCCCCACCTGCGCAGCCGCCTGGTGGCGGGCGACGAGGCCGGGGCGTGGACCCTGATCCACAAGGCGCTGGCCGTCGGGGGGTCCCCGGCCGCCGTGTACATGGACCTTCTGGCCCCGGCGCTCCAGGAAGTCGGCGACGACTGGGCAGCGGGTCGGTTGCAGGTGGCGGGAGAGCACCGGGCCACGGCGGTCGCCGTCCGCATCGTGGGTCGCATGGGGCCCCTCTTCGCCCGCCGGGGGCGGCCCCGGGGGACGGTGGTGGTCGGGGTGGTCGCCCCCGACCGTCACGCCCTACCGGCGGCCATGCTGTCCGACATGGTCCGCAACGGCGGGTTCCAGGTACTGGACCTGGGAGCCGACGCCCCCGTGGAGTCCTTCGTGGAGTCAGCCGCCGGCGCCAGCCGCCTGGTGGCGGTGATGATCGGGGCCACGGTGACCGGGATGGAAGGCCCCGTGTCCGCCGCCGTGACCGCCCTGCGCTCGGCCGGGGTCGCCGCCCCGGTGCTGGTGGGCGGGGCCGGTGTGGCCGGAGCGGTGGCGGCCCGGGCGGCGGGGGCCACCGGTTGGAGCGGCTGGACCGGCCGGACCGCCCTGGCCGCCCTCGAGGCGGTCGCTCCGGTGCGCCGTCCGCCGCCCCGGCCGGTACCCTGAGCCAATGGCGCTGACAGAGGTCGATCACGTAGCTATCGCCGTCCGGGATCTCGACGCCGCTATCGAGTGGTACGCGGAGACCCTGGGGGCGCAGCTGTCCCACCGGGAGGTCATCGAGAAGGACGGGGTGGAGGAGGCGCTACTGGCGGTTGCCGACTCGTACGTGCAGCTGCTCACCCCCATACGCGACGACTCCCCGGTGGCCAGGTTCCTGGCCGCCAAGGGCGAGGGCATCCACCACGTGGGCTACCGGGTGGCCGACTGCGCGGCGGCCCTCAACCAGGCCGTCGAGGCCGGCGCCAAGGCCATCGACGCCCAGCCTCGACCGGGATCACGGGGCACCACCGTGGCGTTCCTGCATCCCAGGACGGCGTTCGGGACGCTCATCGAGTTGGTGCAGGAGTGAGCCGGTGAGAGCCCCCACCCGACTGCTCAAGTCCAACGATCTGTGCTGGTGCGGCAGCGGCCGCAAGTACAAGCGCTGCCACAAGGCCAGCGAGGGTCGGCTCCGGCCGGGCCGGGTCAGCCCCATGCTCACCGTCCCCGACGGCATCGTCCCGACCGACTACTACCGCACCGGCGAGCCGGTGCGCCGCGACGAGCCCATGGTCAAGTCGCCCGAGGTCATCGAGCGGATGCGGGTCGCCTGCCGGATCGCCGCCGAGGTCCTAGAGGCCACCGGAGCGGCCGTGGCCCCCGGGGTGAGCACCGATGAGCTGGACCGGGTGGCCCACCAGGCGTACATCGACCGGGGCGCCTACCCGTCCACCCTCAACTACCACGGCTACCCCAAGTCCATCTGCACCTCGGTCAACGAGGTGATCTGCCACGGGATCCCCGACGACCGGCCGCTCGAGGACGGCGACATCGTCAACATCGACGTGACCGCCTACATCGGCGGTGTTCACGGCGACTGCAACGCCACCTTCTATGTCGGCGATGTCGACCCCGACTCGCGGCGGCTGGTCGAGGTCACCCGCCAGTGCCGGGACCTGGGGATAGCGGCGGTGCGACCGGGCCGTCCTTTGTCCGACATCGGCGCAGCCATACAGGCGCACGCCGAGAAGCACGGCTACGGGGTGGTGCGGACCTTCGTCGGTCACGGCATCGGTGAGCAGTTCCACCTCCCGCCCAACGTGCCTCACTACTACAGCGAGTCGGCGTCGACCATCATGAAGCCGGGCATGACCTTCACCATCGAGCCCATGATCACCGTCGGTTCGTGGCGGGAGCGGATGTGGGACAACGGCTGGACGGCGGTCACCACCGACGGCAAGCGGACGGCCCAGTTCGAGCACACCCTGGTGGTCACCGACGACGGGGCGGAGGTCCTGACCGTCTGCTGAGCAGCCCGGCCCGGCTCAGCCGATGGCGTCGAACTGGCCGGGGTCCCGGTAGACGAAGGCCCTGATGCCGGCCTGCTCGGCGGCGGCCACGTTCGAGGCCCGGTCGTCGAAGAACGCCACCCGCCGCGGTTCCGCCCCGAGGCCCGCCAGCACCTGCTCGTAGGCCTCCGGTTCCGGTTTCACGGCCCGCAGGTGGCAGCTGTAGAAGCGCCTCTCGAACGGGGCCAACCAATCCAACCGGTCGATGCCGGCCGCCACCTCGACCGGGGCGTTGGAGAAGATGGCCAGTCTCAGCCCCCGCGTCCCGGCCCGCACCGCGGCCTCCACGCTGGCCCGGTCCGGGTGCAGCCACATGGCTGTGTCGATCCCGATCAGTTCCTGCAGCCGGTCGGCGTGGACCGGGCGGCCCAGCACCAGCTTCCAGTAGTCGGCCACGTCCAGGTCGCCCCGGTCGTAGGCCGGGCGGTGCTCCCAGTAGACGGCGTGGAATTCCGGTTCGGGCAGGCCCCCGGCCTGGTGGCGCAGGGCGTCCCACTCGCCGGGGGGCGGGGCGGTGGAGAGGACCTGCCCGTAGTCGCAGAGCAGCCAGTCCACCGCCCGGGTCCGAGGGTCGGTCATGTCGGAACCGGGCATCCGTGTGACGGTACCGGGGATGGGCCATGTCACGTCGAATCGGGTCTGTCGACGTGAGGTGGCGCGTCGGGGTTCGGGCTGGCTGGTGTCGGGTGGGCCATGTCACGTCGAATCGGGCCTGTCGACGCGACGTGGCCCACCGCCTCCGTGGAGGGACGGCCCGCCGCCGGCGCTCAGCGCACCTCGGCCAGGACGGGCGGCGAGTCCAGGGCCTCGTCTCCGTCTTCCAGCCAGCGCTGCAGGTCAGGGGAGTGCGAGCGGGCGCCGCTGCCCCGCCACAGGAACGCGCACACCGCCAGACCGCCGGCCAGCACGGCCACCAGCACCCAGCCGCCGACCGAGACGCCATGGTCGAGCTGGGGTCGCTTGGCCCCGTGCCACAGGGCCACGTGCAGCAGTACCGGGCCGAGCAGGAAGGCCGCCTCGGAACGCAGCAACTCGACCAGGGCGAACGCCGGACCCAGCTGTCGGGACGGCACCGACAGGCCGGCCAGGAACAGGCCGGGTGAGACGGTGGCGCCGGCGCCGAAGCCGATGGCGGCCGCCACCAGGTAGATGGTGAGGTTGCCGGTGGCGGAGCCGTTGAGGGCCAGAGCCACCGATCCGGCCCCCAGCACCAGCACGCCGGCGACGATCAGGGTGGTCGTGTGGCGGGACCGGAAGACCATGCCGAATGCCAGGGCGGCCACGGCCACCCCGGCCACCTGGGGCCAGAACAGGAGACCGGCGGCCAGCGGCCGGTCGTGGAACCCCTGGACCACCAGCTCCTCGGCCAGTTCCAGCAGTGACACCGCCGCAGCTCCGGTGAACATGGCCACGAAGATGCCGGTCACCGGGAACGAGTGGGCCAGCAGCTTGACCGGTGTCACCGCGTCCTTCTTGCGGTACTCGAGCACGACCAGCGCCACCAGGGCGGCTACGCCGATCACCAGGGCGGGCAGCACCAGCCAGCTGATGAGCGCCTGGCTGCTCAGCTCGGAGGCGGCGAAGAAGGGCAGAACCGTGGCTGCCACCGCCAGGGCCAGGGCCGGCACATCCAGTGAGGCGTCGGGCTGGAGCGGGTCGGTCGGTTCCACCGACAGCGCCTCGGTGACCAGCCCGACTGCTCCCACAGCGACCAGCGCCCAGAAGAACAGCCGCCATGCCCCCGGGCCTGACGAGCCCACCAGGCCCCCGAGCAGCGGGCCCACGGTGGTGGCACCGAACAGCCCGATATCGACCACCGCCACCGTGACCGGAAGCTTCTGGACCCCGAACCCGGTGACCAGCGGGGGCAGGGCCGCCACCAGCATCAGTCCGGTCGCCATACCCTCGGCGATGCGGCCGGTGGTGAACACGGCGACGTCGGGAGCCGCCGCCACCACCGCCGAGCCGGCGATGAACAGGGCCTGGTAGGCGAGCAGCATCCGGCGGGGAGGGAATTTCTTGGCCAGGAGGGCGGCCAGCACCGCCCCGAAGGCGTAGCCGGCGTTGGCCAGGCCGCTGGCCATATCCAGGGCCAGCTTGGACGTGTGCAGCTCCTTGATGACCGGCTGCTCCATGAGGGTGGCTGCGGTGGTGACGATGATGTAGGGGCAGAGAGCCAACAGCACCATCGCCACCTTGGTGGGGTAGCTGTCGGCCAGGGGGGTGCGGGAGGAGGGCATTCCGGAAAGACCTTCCCTCCGCAACCGGCCTCTCAACCCGGAGGGCCGTAACGTCAGGCGGCGGCGGGTACCGGCCGGACGCGGTCGGGACGGGCCTGCCGCCGGCGGGCCAGCCGCGACGCCGGCTGCTCCACCAGCCGCCAGGACAGTTCGGCGGCGATCAGGGTGCAGCCCATCCCCAGGGGCACCCCTAGGTGGTTCGGCAACTCGTTGGTCCACAGGGCCAGCGGCCAGTGCCACAGATAGACGGCATAGGAGCGCTGCCCCAGCCACACCAGCGGTCTGGAGCCGAGCACCACCCCGGCCCAGCTGCGGCCCCGGTCGTCGACCAGCCAGGCGATGATCACGAAACCGGAAGCGGCCACGGCTGTGAGGGCCCCCACGTACTTGAACTCGTGGTTGCCGACGGACAGGACCATGTAGAACATGGCCCCGGCCCCGGCCAGGCCGCACGCCTGGACCGCCCGTCGGGGCACCCGGCGCAGCACCCCGAGCGACCACAGCTCGGCGAGCAGTGCCCCGGCCAGCAGCTGTTGGATTCGGGGGATGGTGGCGAAGTAGATCCAGTCCGGGTTGGCGGTCGGGGACCAGGCCAGGAACGGGGCCGCCGCCGACGCCACGATGAGCCCCGATGTAACCGTCAACATCACCTTGGGGCCCCGCTTCAGCAGCCACCGCATGAGCAGGGCCCACCCGAGGTAGAACTGCCCCTCCACCGACAAGGTCCACAGGTGGCCCAAGGTCTGGGGCATGTGGACGCTGAATGCGGGCAGGAAGTTGTACACGTAGCCCAGCGCGGCGGCCGACCCGCCCAGGGTGCGCCACAGCGACACCGGCCGGCCCGGGGCGTTGGTCGGCCCGAACGGAGTGGACGCAAACCACCCTGCGTGGCCGAACACGGCGGTGAGGGCCACCACCAGGATGAGGAACACGGCCAGGGCCGGCAGCAGGCGCCAGGCCCGTCGGCTCAGGTAGGGGCCGAACCGGACCGTCCCCAGCCGGCTGTGCTCCGACGCCAGGATCGGTGTCACCAGGAAGCCGCTCAGGACAAAGAACAGCCCCACCCCGAACAGGCCGCCCTCGAACACCAGATGGGTCGGATAGTGGAACAGCGCCACCGCGGCGATGGCCAGAGCCCTCAACCCGTCCAAGGCCGGGGTGCGCGGCACCCGCCGGTAGACGGGTCCGCCGGCGGCCGCTTCGGGCGGAGGCGCGTCGGTCAGGACGGTCATCGCCTGGCATCTACCCAGTCGGCTGCCGTGGTTGCAGGGCGCCCGGCCCGGAGAGCCGATCAGGGGCGGCTACAGAACGCCGAGGAGGGACCGGACGGCAGGAGCCAGCGCCGCCCCCATGATCCGGTACCCGAGCGCGGTGGGGTGGAGAAGGTCGGCATGCAGCACCCCTGGCACCAAGTGGCCGTCCGGCCGGAGGCCCCTCCGCCTGCCCCTTCTCATCGCCGCCAACTATGCGCCAGTCGCCGGCCCGGGTGGTGCCGGCCCTCCCCACCGGGGGTCTACCCGCCGGCTCGCGTGGCCTCGGCGGCTTCCAGATGCTCCTGGCGGGCCACCGCCGTCTGATGGGACCGGTCCCCGACCGGGCCGGCGGGACGCTGGTCGAGCTCGCGGAGGTTCCCGGCCGTCCCGTACACGACCAGTACGTCGCCGGCGTTCACCCGGGAGGCACCGGTGGGGGCGCCCAGGTAGCTACCGTCGGGCCGGGTCAGGCCCAGGACGGCGATCCCCTCGTCCCTCAGCCCCAGCTCACCCAGCGTGCGGCCCGCCACCCAGTCGTCGTCGCGCACGGCCAGCTCCTGGACCGCGTAGTCGCCGGAGAGCTGCAGCAGACCGCCCAGGTCCCGGCGGGCCAGGTCGGTGCGGTTATGTACGAAATGGGCGATCAGGTCGGTGAGCCGGCGGTCCACCCAGCGGCTGCGCGACACGAAGATGAGGGCCAGCAGCCCGAGGCCCAGCTCCAGGATCTGCTCCCACTGTCGGCCCACCCCGCCGCCCCGGAAGCCCAGGATCAGGGAGCTGGCGGACGCCACGATGCCGGCGTTGCCGAGCAGCATCAGGTTCATGATCACCCTCCGGCGCAGCGGGTGATCCACCACCTTCTCGGACTCGCTGGTCGTGAACCCCGCCCCGGTGAACGCGGAGCGGGCCTGGAACCGGGCCGATGAGGCGGACATCCCGCTGGCCACCAGCACCACCGTGGCCACCCGGGTGATGAGCAGCGAGACGGCCACCACCAGAAGGAGAGACGAAATGGCGATCACGTGGCGATCCTTCCCATCTTTCCCCGCCGTCGCCCGACGGACGGCCCCGCCGGCTCCCGGGTCGGGCAGGATGGGTGGCCATGAGCGAGGTGCGGGTGTTCCTGGTCGACGGGACCTACGAGCTGTTCCGGCACTTCTTCGGGGTGCCGTCCCACGTCAACGGGGACGGCCGGGAGGTGGCCGCCGTCCGGGGGGTGGTGTCGTCGATGCTGACCCTGCTCAAGGAGCAGGGCCGGGCACCGTACCTGGGGGTGGCCACCGACCACGTGATCGAGTCGTTCCGCAACGACATGTGGCCCGGGTACAAGACCGGAACCGGAGTGGACCCCACCCTGCTGGCCCAGTTCGGGCTGCTGGAGGAGGCGCTGGACGGGCTGGGTGTCAAGGTGTGGCCCATGGTCGACCTGGAGGCCGACGACGCCCTGGCCTCGGCCGCCGCGGTGGCCGCCGCCGACCCCCGGGTGAAGCAGGTGGTGATCTGCACCCCGGACAAGGATCTGGCCCAGTGCGTTACCGACGGACGGGTGGTGCAGCTCGACCGGCGCAAGAGGGTGGTGGTCGACGAGCCGGCGGTGGTGGAGAAGTTCGGGGTGGCCCCGCCGTCGATCCCCGACTATCTGGCGCTGGTGGGCGACTCGGCCGACGGCTTTCCGGGGCTGGCCGGCTGGGGGGCCAAGACCACGGCGGCGGTGCTGCGCCGCTACCGGCACCTGGAGGACATCCCCGACGCCCCGGGGCAGTGGGATGTGCCCATCCGGGGGGCGGCCACCCTGGCGGCCACGCTGGCCTCGTCCCGGGACCTGGCCATGCTGTTCCGGGACCTGGCCACCCTGCGGACCGAGCCGCCGGCCATGGCGACGGTGGAGGAGCTGCGCTGGGGTGGGCCCGGGCCCGGCTTCGCCCGGCTGTGCGCCGGCGTGCTCGACTCCCCGGGGCTGGCCACCGCCGCCGACAGGCTGGCGGAGGCCCTGGTCTAGCGACCGGGATCGGGCCGGCCCCCGAACACCGCCGGCTGGGGCAACCTGACGGCCTTCTCCAGCCGGGCCAGATACTCGGCCCTGGCGATCTCCACCACCCCCAGCGACCGCAGATGGGGGGTGGCCCACTGCACGTCCAGCAGGGCCGCCCCGCCGTCGCGCAGCAGGTCGACCAGGGCCACCAGAGCCACCTTCGAGGCGTCGGTACGGCGGTGGAACATGGACTCGCCGGCGAACAGGCCCCCGACCGCCACCCCGTACAGCCCCCCGGCCAGCTGGCCCGAGCCGGGGTCCCAGCACTCCACGCTGTGGGCCCATCCCAGCTGGTGCAGCCGGGTGTAGGCGGCGACGATGTCCCGGTCGATCCAGGCTCCGGGGCGGCGCTTGTCGCCGCAGCCGGCGATCACCTCGGCGAAGGCGGTGTCCACCCGGATCTCGAAGCGGGCGCACGACCGGCGCAGCGACCGGGAGACCCGCAGCCCGTCGAGCGGCAGTATCCCCCGCGGGTCGGGCGACCACCAGGCCATCAACCCCGGCCGGACCGGCATGGGGAACACACCGGTGCGGTAGGCGTGGAGCAGGGTGCCCGGCTCCAGGTCGGCGCCCACCCCGACCACCTCGTCGGGACCGGACCCGGGGGGCGGGACGGTCGGGAACGCCCAGTGCGACGACGGCGGCTCCACCGCCGGGATGTAGCGGTGCTCGGCCACCTTCATGTCCCCAATTCTGCCGTGCCGGTCCCGGGTAACTACCCTCTCCATCGATGTCAGAGCACCCGATGACCGAACGCCTCGAGGAGCTGGCCCGCCGGCGCGAGGCCGCCCTGCATGCCGGGTCCCCCCACGCCGTGGAGCGCCAGCACGCCAAGGGGAAGATGACCGCCCGGGAGCGCATCGACTACCTCCTCGACGACGGGTCGTTCCAGGAGCTCGACATGCTGGCCCGGACCCGGGCTCCCGGCTTGCCCGACGAGAAGCGGCCCTACACCGACGGGGTCATCACCGGCTTCGGGACCGTAGACGGCCGCAAGGTGTGCATCTTCTCCCAGGACTTCACCGTCAACGGCGGGTCCCTGGGCGAGGTGTTCGGCGAGAAGGTCCACAAGATCATGGATCTGGCCTCCTCCCTGGGGGTGCCCATGATCGGCATCAACGACGGCGGGGGAGCCCGGGTGCAGGAAGGCGTGGTCGGCCTCCACTACTTCGGGGGGATCTTCAAGCGCAACGTGGCCTCCTCCGGGGTCATCCCCCAGATCAGCGTGATCATGGGCTCCTGCGCCGGCGGGGCGGTGTACAGCCCGGCCATGACCGACTTCATCTTCATGGTGCGCGACACCTCGCAGATGTTCATCACCGGCCCCGACGTGGTGAAGACCGTGACCGGCGAGGAGGTCACCCTCGAGCAGCTGGGGGGCGCCCTCACCCACGCCACCAAGTCCGGGGTGGCGGCCTTCGTCGCCGCCGACGAGAAGAACTGCCTGGACGAGGTCCGCTACCTGCTCGGCTTCCTGCCGTCCAACAACATGGAGGAGCCGCCCCGCCTGCCCACCGGTGACGACCCCGACCGGTCCACCCCGGAGCTGGCCCAGCTGATCCCGGCCAGCCCCAACCAGCCCTATGACATGAAGAAGGTCATCACCGCAGTGGTCGACGACGGGGAGTTCATCGAGTACCACTCGCTGTGGGCCATGAACCTGGTGTGCGGGTTCGCCCGTATCGACGGCCACGTGGTGGGCATCGTGGGCAATCAGCCGCAGAACCTGGCCGGCGTGCTCGACATCGAGAGCTCGGAGAAGGGTGCCCGTTTCGTGCGCACCTGCGACTCGTTCAACATCCCGTTGGTGACCTTCGTGGACGTACCCGGCTTCATGCCCGGCACCGACCAGGAGTACGGCGGCATCATCCGTCACGGGGCCAAGCTGCTCTACGCCTACTGCGAGGCCACCGTGCCGCGCATCCAGGTCATCACCCGCAAGGCGTACGGGGGCGCCTACGTGGTCATGAACTCCAAGTCCATCGGCTGCGACCTGGCTTTCGCCTGGCCGTCCGCCGAGCTGGCCGTCATGGGCCCCCAGGGGGCGGTGGACATCGTGTACCGCCGGGAGCTGGCCACCTCGGCCGACCCGGCCGCCCGGCGGGCCGAGCTGGTGGAGGAGTACACCGAGAAGTTCGCCAACCCGTACCTGGCCGCCGAGCGGGGCTACGTGGACGACGTCATCGACCCGGCCGACACCCGCAAGGTGCTGGCCCGCTCCCTGGACCTCCTGCGCACCAAGCGGGAGGAGCTGCCCAAGCGCAAACACGGGAACGTGCCGCTGTGACCGGGCCGTCCCCCGAGGAGCTCGCCGCCATCGTGGCGGCGGTGGAGATGGCTTGGCCCCGGCCGGTGGTCATCGAGGAGGAGACGAGCGAGGAGGCGGCCCCGTGGCGGTTCTCCGGCCGGTGGTGGTCCAAGCCCCACACCGTGCAACGGGTCCGGCCCTGGGTGGAGCGCCGCTAGCCGGCAGGTGCCGGGTGGGGTGCCTCAGATCTCGGTGACGGCGATCGCCGACCGGCGCCGGGTCAGGTAGCGGACATCGAACGGCCCGGAGCCGAACGCCCGCCTGGCCTCGAACGCCCGCCTGCCCCCGTCGCCGGTGTCGATGGTGAGAGGCTCGCTGGAGATGTGCACGAAGCGCAGCTGGAGGCCGTGCCGCCCTTCGGGCACCACCACCGCCACCTTCTCCCCGGAGCCGAGCGTGGCCACCTTGCGGCCGTCCACCCGGACGCTGAAGTCCCCGGGCCCGTCGTCGGCCGGCCTGGACAGGACGACCCGGGTCTCGCTCAAGACGCCATCTTGGCGTGGATGAGCTTGATGGACTCCTCGCGGTGGGCGGACATCTTCAAGCCGTTCCAGTCCAGGCCCAGATCCTTGATCACGTTCCGGGCTTCCGTCTGGTCGGCGGGCGTGCCGTCCGGGGCGGAACCGTTGGCCAGCTCGTAGAGCCGGACCGCCATCTTCTGGCGGCGGCTGGGCGGGATGTCCTTGGCGAACGGGTTGATCGACTTGAGGAACGTCTTGAAGCCCTTTTCGGCGCCGCCCTCCACCAGCCGCTGGTACCGCTTGGACGCCCACTTCCAGAAGGCGTAGCCGGCCATGGCCAGGCCGGCCACCGCCGCCGCCCCGCAGAGCGCCCAGCCCACCGGGGTGGCGGCCGCCACCACCACACCGGCGGCCAGCCCGGCCGCCGCGAAGGCGGCCAGCGTGGCGGCCAGGCCGCCGCCCACACCGATGAACCCGGCGACGGTGCCGACCAGCTTCTTCTTCCAGCCGGCGTTGTTCTTGGCGGTGGCGTAAGCCCGGATGTCGGCCGGGCTCTCGGTGCCCGTCGACGCCCGCTGCTGGTATTCGGCCAGGTTCCGCTCGGCGTCGGCTTTGAGCTGCTCGGTCTGGGTGATCTCGGCCCGGGCCTGCTGGATGCGGTCCTGGAGCGCCGTGACCACCTGGTCGCGGTCCGAGACCACGGCCAGGGCGGCGTTGATGTCCCCCCGGCTCCGCTTGGCCAGCGAGAGTTCGCGTCGGGCGTCCGACAGCTCTTCCAGGGCGGCGTCGTACGTGGCCTCCAGGGCGGTGAGAGCCTCTTTCTGCTTCTCCAGGGCCTTGGTGGCCTCGGAGGCGCTGGTCTCGGGATCCTCGACGCCCTTACGGAGCTTGCGGAACCGGGCGTACTGCTTGATGGTCTTGCGGCCGGTGCGGATGCTGCTGAGCAGCGAGACCGGCAGGGCGATGGCCCCGCCGATGCCGCCGAGCGTGTTGCCGGCCGTGGTCAGTCCGTTGGTGACGCCCGAGTTGGAGACGTGCTGGGCCACCCCGCTCAGCAGGTTGAACGGCTGGCTGGAGGTGTTGAGGACCCCTTGGGTCACGTTGGCGATACCGGACTTGAGGTCGCGCTTGGCGCCCCGGGCCTTCGCCTCCTTGCCCCGGCCCGCCTTGATCTCCTCCGACAGCTCCTTGCGGGAGGAGTCGATCTGCTTGGACCCGCTGTAGATGCTGAAGCCGCCCGTCAGCCCCCCCACCACGGAGAACCCCGAACCGGCGTCGGCCGTTGGGCTGTTGGTGTTGCCCTGCTGGTAGAGGTTGCCGACGATGCCGCCGAACTGACCGAAGGTGCCCCCGGTCCCTCCCAGGAGGTCGACGGTGCCGACGGTGCGCTCGATGCCGTCCTCGAGGACCCCGTCGTCCTGCTGCTGGGTGCCGGTGCCGCCGGCGCGCTGGATGACCCCCACCGTGGCCCGGTTGCCGGCCCGGGCCTGTAGGCGCTGGATCCGCTCGGCCGGCGACAGCACCGACGAACTGTTGGCAGCCCGCCGGCGCACCGCGACGCCGGTCCGCTGCTCGTGGAGCTCCTTGTCGGTCAGTCGCCGGCTACCCATCCTGCCACCCCCTCGATTCCGGCTGCAGCATAACCCCGGACGGTTCCGCAGTCGCCTGCCCTTCCAGGTCGTCCCTTTTTCAGATGAGGATGGCGAGGGGGATGACCGCCAGGGCCGGACCCTCCACCACCGGGTCGGTCATGGCCAGGTCGGCGCCGCCGGCCGCCAGCTCGGCCAGCATGTCCCGGCCGCCGTCCAGCCCGGTGGCCGAGAGCAGGGTGCGACGCAGCAGGCTGATGCCCTCACCGGGGCCGATCACCTCGCAGACCTTGCCGATGACCCGGTACCGGCCGCTGTCGAGCAGGGCCTCGGTGCCCGGTCCCGCCACCGCCCGGTCCACGGTCAGGATCACCGGCAGGTCGTCGTCCACGACGACGACCACGTCCACCACCGGAGCGGACCGCAGGTCCTGGCGGGCCGCCGAGGCCAGGACCGTCACCAGGCGCTGGGCCTCCGGTGTGGCGGCCCCCTCGTCGGGCCCGGTGACCGGGGTAGCCCTGGTCCGGGCCCGGGCCCCCCGGACTGCCTGTTCGGGGCGGCTGTCGTCGAGCGCCGCCATCGAGGTGGCCACGAAGTCCAGCACCCGGATCAGCGGGTTGCCCTGCGACTCACCCACCAGGTCCACCAGGTCACCGGGGTTGACCTCGGCGGCGTCGGCCGCCGTCCCCACGGTGACGGCGCCGGCGCCGTCCAACCACTGCAGGACCGGGGGGACCGGGTCGCCGGGGGGCGTGGCCAGCCGGGGGTCGACGAACAGCGGGAACCACATGGCAGCCGGCGACGGTAGCAGTCCCCGGCTCAGCGCCGGTGTTTGGTGGCCACCACCTTCCGGCCCACCAGGACCTTGTTGGCCATCTCCGCCTCGTAGGCCTTCTGCCGGTTCAGCTGCCGGCGGTACCGGTCCAGGGGGATCAGCGACACCAGGGCTGCCAGGAGAACGGCGCCCACCCCCCAGGCGATGGTCCCGGCCAGCGGGATCCGGGTGACCTCCAAAGTGAAGTTGGGGCCGACGCTCTTGAGCCTCGAGTACTCCAGGGCGGTCAGCTTCTCCACGTCGGCCTGTACCGATGTGGCGTCGACGTTGGCGATCTCGTCCATGGCCACCACCCGCCCGTAGCGGAAGGCGGTGACGGCGAGACCGGGGGGCCCACCCACCTTGGCCGGGTGGTAGACGGATCCGGCCGAGCCCGGCACGGCGGCCACCTTGAAGGTGGACACCCGGTTGAGCTGGTCGACCGAGTAGGACTTGGCGCCCAGCTGCTGGGACTCGATCTGACCCATCGCCGTCCCGGCGGCGGCCGGGGTGGGCAGCAGGAAGGCGATGACCCCGGCCCCGGAGGTCTGGTCGGGGGACCACTCGATCGAGTAGATCCCGGTGCCTCCCGGGGACTTCTTGGCCGCCGCGTTGACCGCGGCGACCTTGGTGGAGGTGTCGGGCTGCTCCCCGGCCTTGGGGGTGGCCTTGTCGTAGGTGGGGAGCCCGGACCTGGTGGGGACCAGCCGGGCCATCCGGTTCCGCTCGGCGTGCCTGGTGGGGACCACCGACGGGTAGGCGGCGGCGGCTATCAGCAGCACCACCACCGCCCGCACCGCCGCCCACAGGGCCTTGCGGTGCCACTGGGACTGGTCGGTCGGGTCATCCGGCTGGTCCGGAGCGCTCACCCGGCCGGTTCCGCCCGGCTCGGTGGGCTGGCTGACCGGTTCGTCGACGTCCATGGGCCCTACAGTTCAGCCGACGCCGGCCCGGCGGTCAGGTCGGCCAGCCGGGCCAGTTCGGCCATGATCCGGCCCAGCTCGAAATCCTTGGGGGTGTAGACCGCGGCCACCCCCCGGTCCTTGAGCTTGGCGGCGTCCTCGGCGGGGATGATGCCACCCACCACCACCGGGGCGTCCACGCCGTTGGCCCCCAGCCGATCCGTCACCTCGGCCACCAGGTCGAGATGGCTGCCGGAGAGGATCGACAGCCCGACCACATCCACGTCCTCGTCCCGGGCCACCGCCGCGATCTGCTCGGGGGTCTGGCGGATGCCCTGGTAGATGACCTCGAAGCCGGCGTCGCGGGCGGCCACCGCGATCTGCTCCGCCCCGTTGGAGTGGCCGTCGAGGCCCGGCTTGGCCACCAGCAGGCGGGGCGGTGCGCCGTGGCGGCCGGCGGCGATGGATCTGATGGTCTCGCGGGCCTGGTCCATGCCGGTGCGCCCGGCGGCGTCGGTGGCCCCCGTCCCGATGCCGGTGGGGGCGCGGTACTCGCCGAACACCTGGCGCAGGGCGTCGGCCCACTCCCCGGTCGTGCCGCCGGCGGCGGCCAGGGCGATGGTGGCCGGCATGACGTTGTCCCCGGTCTCGGCCGCCCGCTTGAGGTCGTCCAGGGCCCGGGCGACGGCGCCGCGGTCCCGGCCGGCCCGCCACCTCTGCACGTCGTCGACCAGGTGCGCCTCGACGGCCGGGTCGACGGTCAGCACCGACTCGTCGCCGCCGAGGGGCGACGGCTCGGTGGTGGTGAACCGGTTGACGCCGACGACGGGCAGGTCCCCGGATTCGATGCGGCGGGTCCGTTCCGACTGGCTGGCCACCAGCCGGGTCTTCATGGTCTCGATGGCCTCGAAGGCCCCGCCCCGGGCCAGGATGTCGTCCAGCTCGGCGGTGGCCCCGCCGACCAGCTCGGCGGTCCGGGCCTCGACCACGTGGGAGCCGTCCAGTATGTCGCCGTATTCGAGCAGGTCGGTCTCCAGGGCCAGGATCTGCTGGATCCGCAGCGACCACTGCTGGTCCCACGGGTGGGGCAGGCCCAGGGCCTCGTTCCACGCCGGCAGCTGCAGGGCCCGGGCCCGAGCCCCCCGGGACAGGGTGACGCCGAGGGCCTCGAGCACGATGCGGGGCACGTTGTTCTCCGGCTGCTGCTCGGTCAGGCCCAGCGAGTTCACCTGCACGCCGTAGCGGAACCTCCTCAGCTTGGGGTCCTCCACCCCCCACCGCTCCAGGCACAGCCGGTCCCACATGGCGGTGAAGGCCCGCATCTTGCAGGCCTCCTCCACGAAGCGGATGCCGGCGTTGCAGAAGAACGAGATGCGGCCGACCACGGCCGGCAGCTCCCGGTCGTCCAGCTGGCCGGAGTCGCGCACCGCGTCCACCACCCCGATGGCGGTGGCCAGGGCGAAGGCCAGCTCCTGCACCGGGGTGGCCCCGGCCTCCTGGAGGTGGTAGCTGCAGACGTTGATGGGGTTCCAGCGGGGGGCGTGGCGGACCGTCCAGGCGATGGTGTCCACCGTCAGCCGGCGGCTGGGGGCCGGCGGGAAGATGTAGGTGCCGCGCGACAGGTACTCCTTGACGATGTCGTTCTGGGTGGTCCCGGCCAGCCGGCGGCGGTCCACCCCGGTCTCGTCGGCCCGGTTCACGTAGAGCCCGAGCAGCCAGGCGGCGGTGGCGTTGATGGTCATGGACGTGTTCATCTCGCCCAGCGGGATGCCGTCCATGAGCTCGGCCATGTGCCCCCTGTGGACCACCGGCACCCCCACCTTGCCGACCTCGCCCCGAGCCAGGGGGGCATCAGGGTCGTAGCCGGTCTGGGTGGGCAGGTCGAAGGCGATCGACAGGCCGGTCTGGCCCTTGGCCAGGTTGGTCCGGTACAGCCGGTTGGACGCCTGGGCCGTGGAGTGGCCCGAGTAGGTGCGCATCACCCAGGGCCGGTCGGGGTGGGCGCCGGGAGCACCGGCGGGGGTCACGCCGGCGGCGGTGGGGCTGGTTCTGTCGCCGGCGGCGACGGTCGGGCGGGGCTGGCCTTCCATGGTTTCCTCATTCTCGCCGAGTCGTGCCGCCCGGACCAGCGGGACCGGCGCCGGCGCCGCTACAGTGCAGCCCACACGGAGAAGGGGGCTATCACCCCGGGCCGGTGACGGCGGGCGTACGAGGGTGATCTCGTCGCCCGTCAGGCCCGGCTGGGGCAGCGCCGATGTGACGGCGCGCGCCCTGTCGCCGGCCCCCGGCGGCCAGCCGCTACGGTGACGCCGATGAACCACCCGAGCACGCACCCCGCCGGCCCCGGTCCCCTGGCCCTGGTGGGCGGGGCGGAGTGGACCGAAGGGTGCAGCTTCGACGAGCAGTTGTGGGAGGGATCCGGGCGGGCCGAGGTGCTGGTCCTGCCCACCGCCGCCGCCTACCAGCACCCGGAACGGGCCGTGGAGACGGCGCAGCGGTGGTTCGCCGGGTTCGGCGCGGTGGCCTCCGGCCTCATGGTCGTCTCCCGGCCCGACGCCATGGACCCGGCGGCCGCCGAGCGGGTCCGTTCCGCCCGGTTCATCTACCTGGGCGGCGGGTCCCCGATGCACCTGCGCTCGGTGCTCAAGGACACGCCGGTGTGGTCGGCCCTGGAGGAAGCCTGGCGCTCGGGCGCCACGGTGGCCGGCTCCTCGGCCGGGGCCATGGTCCTGGGCGACCCCATGGTCGACGCCCGGGGCGGGGCCCTCACCCTGGGCCTGGGCCTGATCAGGGGGGTGGCGGTGCTACCCCACTACGACACCTGGTCGCCGGAGAAGGCCCACCGGACCGTCCAGCTGGCCACCGGGCACCTGCGCATCGCCGCCATCGACGAGCGCACCGCCCTGATCCGGGACCCCGACGGGTCGTGGCGGTCGGCCGGTGCCGGGCAGGTCACCGTGTACGTGGACGCCCGGGCCACCGGGCTGGACGCGCTGGCCAGCCGCTAGGCCCGGCCGGCGCGGCCGGTTCGTAACCGTTTCGCGACCGGACCGCGGCCCGGCCGCCACCGTCGCCGGGAATAAAGGACGGGTGATTCTGCGGAAGATCGGGCTCGGTTCCACGGCCAGGGTGACGGCGGCCTTCGCCGTCGTGGTGGTGGCCCTGGTGGCGGCCGGCGCCTTCGTGCTGTACGTGATCGGGGGCAGCTTCGGCATCGTCAAGGACGTCGACCGGGTGGCCGTCACCGTGTTCAGCGACAAGCACTTCCACCTGACGGTCACCATGTTCGTGGCCGGAGCCGCCGCCCTGGCCGCGGCGTTGAGCCTGCTGGGAGTGGCCCTGGCCCTGATCGGGGCCACCATCTACAACCGCATCGCGGTGCTGACCGGTGGCCTGTCCGCCCGCCTTCCGGCCGCCGCCTCGGTGGAGGCCCAGCCGGAACGGGCCCGCCGGTCGGCCACCGCCCGGCCCCCGGTCAACCCGGCGCGGCCCGGCGCGGCGGTACCCAACTCGCCGCCGGTGCCGACCCGCTAGGACTCCGGACGGAGCACCGTCGGCCGGGCCGGCGGGGCTCAGGCCGACGGTGTGGCCGGCGCCGCTTGGCGGAGGCGCTCCCCGGCGGGACGGGCCAGGCGCCGGCAGGCCAGGTCGATGGGTGCCAGGTGCTGGACGCCGGCCTCGGTCAGGCGGCTGGCCACCGGTCCGGGCAGGCAGCGCAGCCAGATACGGCCGCCCCGGTCGTGCACCCGGTGGATGGCCGCCACCAGGGCCCGCAGCCCGGCCGAATCGAAGAAACGGACCGCCCGCAGATCGACCACCACCGCGCCCCGGCCGGCCATGGCCGCCACGTCATCGAGGAAGAGGTTCCGGTTCCCGCGGTCCAGGCTGCCCCCGCATCTCACCGTCGCCGCCACCCGGCGCCGGGGACCCGCGGTCCGCGGCCGGTGGTAGGTGGAGAGGATGGATTGCATGATTCCATCCTGATCCGGTGGCCTGGCGGTTCGGCTGCCGTCGGATGGACGTTTGGTGACAGTCCTACCCGGCCGCCAACCCGGGTCCGGAACGGGACAGCAGGCTCGAGTAGTCCGCCTTGGTCACCGGGCGCTGGGCCAGGGTGCCGTCCGGCATGGGGGCGTTGACCGGCTTGCCCTCCACCGCGATCTGGACGCTGTCCACGCCCGGGGTGGAGCCGGCGGTCACCACGATCTGGGCGAAGGCCAGCAGTTCCTCGTGGCCGGTGACCCCGGTCAGCGGGGAGCTGAAGTTGAGGTAGGCGGTCCCGGCCGAGGTCTTGGCCGACAGCAGCTTGGTCCCGCTGGGCACGGCGCTGCTGGTGCCGCCCGCCGCCTCCTGGCGGGACGGGCCGGCCAGGAGGTCGGTCATGGCCACCGTCACCAGGCCGGTCGGATCGGAGCGGGGCACGCCGACCAGGGTGTTGTTGCTGCCCACGAAGTACACCGCGATCCGGTAGCCGGGGACGGTCACGTACCCGGCGACGGTGGAGGGGGTGGACGGCAGCCCGGCCCCCTGGATCACCACCGGTGACCGCTGGTCGGGGACGGCGCACGCCGTCGCGGCCAGGCTCAACCCGACGCCCAGCCCGGCCAGGAGCAGGCGATGCCGGGCCGGCGTCAAGGCCGCCTCGTGGGCAGGTCGATGACGAACCGGCAGCCCGTCGGCGCCACGTCCTCCAGCCGGACCTCCCCGTCCTGGAGCCCGACGTGCTCCGCCACCAGGGCCAGGCCCAGCCCCACGCCCTGCCCCGACGATCTCCGGCCGGCGGCCCGGCCCCGGGCGAACCGCTCGAACACCGTGTCGCGGTCGCAGGCCGGGATGCCGGGCCCCCGGTCCTCGATGGCGATGGTGGTGCGGCCGGTCCCCACGTGCACCGACGCCGCGGCCACCCCGCCGGCGTGGATGACGGCGTTGCGGATCAGGTTGCGCAGGGCCTGCTCCAGGCGGCGCCGGTCGGCCATGATGACCCGGCCGTCCGCCATGGCGGCCGGCCCGGCGTCGGCCGGTCCGGACCCGGGTGTCACCGACACGTCCACCTTCTGGCGGGCCTCGGCGAGGAGCCCGCTGGTCAGGCTGGCCACGTCGACCGGCTCCAGGTCCAGCGCCGCCACCCCGGCGTCGTAGCGGGATATCTCGAGCAGGTCCTCGACCAGTTGCTCGAAGCGGCCCACCTCGTCGCCCAGCAGATCCAGAGCCCGGCCCGAGCGGGCGTCGAGCTGGGCCCGGCGCCGGCGCATCACCTCCACCGCGGAATGCAGCGTGGTCAACGGCGACCGCAGCTCGTGGCTCACGTCCGACGCGAACCGGGCGTCGCGCTCGATCCGCTTCTGGAGGGTGTCGACCATGGCGTTGAACCCGGTGGCCAGGGCGAACAGCTCCTGGTCACCGCCGGCGTCCAGCCGGGCGTCCAGCCGGCCCGAGGCGATGGACGCGGCGGCCGAGCTGATGTCGCGGAGCGGTCTCAGGGCCCGGCGGGTACCCCACGCCCCGATGGCCAGGCTGACCAGGAACCCGAGCAGGCTGCCGGCGGCCAGCGAGTACCGCAGGGTGGCCAGGGTGCTGGTCAGGTCGGCCATGGAGAAGATCTCGAAGTAGGCGTTGGACGAGCCCAGCGGGATGCCGACGGCCACCTCCTGGCGCCGGCCCGGCTGGAAGCGCTGGTGGGCGCCCTTCCCCTCGTTGACGACGGTCTGCACCAGCGGGGCGGGCAGCGAGTCGGGGCCGGCCGTGGGGGAGGTGCCGAACCAGGACCCGGCGTAGTACACCGCGGCCTGGGCGTTGGAGGGGGTCTGCAGCGACGACACCAGCCGGGTCAGGTCGGGGCGCGGGGAGCGCAGCAGGGTACCGACCAGGACGGCGTTGGCCTCCGTCTGGTGCACCGCCGAGCTCTCCCGCTGATCCACCAGGTAGGTGCGGGCCCAGAAGTACGTGAACGCCGACAGGGTGGCCGGGATCACCAGGCCGGCCAGGGCGAAGGCGGCCGTCAGGCGGAAGCGCAGCCTTCGCCGTCGGAGGGTGGCCACGGAAAGAGGCTAGGGGACGACCTTGTAGCCGAGGCCCCGGACGGTGACCACGTGGCGGGGGGCGGACGGGTCGTCCTCCAGCTTGGTGCGCAGCCGGTGCACGTGGGTGTCCACCAGCTTGCCGTCCCCGACGTGGGGGTACCCCCAGACGTTCTCGAGCAGGATCTCCCGGGTGAACACCCGGTTGGGATGGGCGGCCAGCTCGCACAGCAGGCGGAACTCCGTCTTGGTCAGGGTCACCTCCCGGCCCGCCTTGCGGACCGTGCCCTCGTCGGGGATCACCTCCAGGTCGCCGACGGAGAGCACCGGGGTGGCGCCGTCCTGGCTGCCGGGGGAGCTGGCCCGCCGGAGCAGGGCCTTGACCCGGGCCGCCAGCTCGTCGGCGTGGAACGGCTTGGTGACGTAGTCGTCGGCGCCGGCCTCCAGCCCGGCCACCACGTCGGTGGTGTCGGTCCTGGCCGACAGGACCACGATCGGTACGCCGCTGGACCGGCGCAGGGCCCGGCAGCACTCGAACCCGTCGATGCCCGGCAGCATCAGGTCCACGATCACGCACGACGGGGACCTTTGACCGAAGATGACCAGGCCGGTCTCGGCGGAGTCGGCCTCGTCAACCTCGTAGCCCTCGTCCTCCAGCACGAGACGGGTCGTCTCCCGGATGCGGTCATCGTCCTCGATGAGGAGGATCCGGCTCGCCATCGACCCATGCTGGCATACCGGGACCCCCTCGCTGAGGACGGGGGGTGGAGCGGATCCGGGCAGCGGCGGGGCGGCGATCACACGCAGCTTGTCTAGGCGGGGCAGGACACGCTGAGGTTGCCGCCAGGTGACGATCCGGTCACGGCCGGCCCGATTGCGGCACCGGGACCGGGCTGTGACACTGGCGGCGATGGTTCCTCCCTGGGAAAAAGAGTGGGCCGGTCGCCTGGACCGCCTCACCGTCCGTTCCGCTGTGCTGGCCGGGAACCCCCTCGGGGATCCGGCCGACCGCCCTCTATGGGTGTACGTCCCGCCCGGCTACGACGACCAACCGGACCGGCGCTATCCCTCGGTCTACGTCATCCAGGGCTACGGCGGGTTCGTGTCGGGCTGGGCCAACCGCAGCGCCTACCGCCCGCCGTACCCCGAGGCGGCCGACGAACTCTTCTCCGCCGGGAACGTGCCGCCGTGCATCGTCGTGTACGTGGACGCATGGACGGCCTACGGCGGCTCGCAGTTCGTGGATTCGCCCGGCACCGGCCGGTACCACACCTACCTCTGCGACGAGGTGGTGCCCTACGTCGACGACCGCTACCGCACCCTGGACGCCCCCGCCCACCGGGGCATCCAGGGCAAGTCCAGCGGCGGGTTCGGGGCCATGATCACCCCGATGCTGCGCCCCGACCTGTTCGGCGGGCTGGCCACCCACGCCGGCGACGCCCTCTACGAGCTGCTGTACATCCCGGAGTTCGCCAAGGTGGTCCGGGCGCTGCGCAGGTACGACGGTTCCATCGACAAGTGGTGGGACGACTTCCGCTCCAGGGTGGCGTTCACCGATCCCGACGACATGACCCTGCTCATGGTCCTCGGCGTGGCCGCGTGCTTCTCGGCCGACGACGACGGCACGCCGGTGCTGCCGTTCGACCCGGGCAACGGGCGGCTGAGGGAGGAGGTGTGGCAGCGCTGGCTGGACTGGGACCCGGTCCGCATGGTGCCCCGCCACGCCGACGCCCTGCGGGGGTTGAAGGCGATCTGGGTGGACGGCGGCCGCAGCGACCAGTGGTTCCTGGACATCGGCGCCGAGGCGTTCCGCGACGCCCTGGCCGGGATCGGGGTGACCGACGTGCACTTCGAGCTGTTCGACGGCACCCACAGCCAGATCGACTGGCGCTACCCCATGGCGCTGGCCTACCTGGCCGAGCGGCTGGCCCCAACGGCGGCCGGGGCCTGACCGCCCCGGCGCCGCCGGTCGCTGCAGTTAGTCGGCGGACTCGGTGATGGTGACCGACTCGATGGTCACCAGCTCCGACGGCTTGCCCGAGCGGCTGCCCAGCTGGTCGATGGTCGACACCACATCCAGGCCCGACACCACCTTGCCGAACAGCGAGTACTGCGGGGGAAGGCGCATGCCGTCCGGGCCGCTGATGACGAAGAACTGCGAGCCGTTGGTGTTCGGCCCGGCGTTGGCCATGGCCAGCGAGCCGAGCTCGTAGCGGCCCGGCTGGGGCAGCTCGTCCTCGAAGCGGTAGCCGGGGCCGCCCGTGCCGGTGCCGGTCGGGTCCCCGCCCTGCAGCACGAAGCCGGGGATCACCCGGTGGAACACGATGCCCTCGTAGTAGTGGTAGCGGGCCAGGAAGACGAAGTTGTTGACCGTCTTGGGGGCGGCCGCTGCGTCGAGGGCGATGCGCATGGTCCCCTTGGAGGTCACCATCTCGGCGCTGTACCGCTTGGCCGGGTCGATGCAGGTGGGCGGGGGACCGTCGAAGCGCTGCTGCTTCGGGCTGGAACCGTCCGGGTTGGGGCAGGGGGAGGGCACGTGAAGGTCTCCGATCTCAGCTCTGGGTGACGCTGATGGACTTGATGAGCACCAGCTTGGAGGGGGCCCCGCCGAGGCCGCCGGGCTGGGGCTCGTTGAGCGCCAGGATGTTCTGCAGGACGTTCAGCCCGCTGGTGGTGTGGGCGAACACCACATACGTACCCTGGCTGTCGAGGTTGGAACAGGCGCCGGTCACGCAGAAGAAGAACTGGGCGCCGGCCGAGTTGGGGCTGCTGGTGCGGGCCATGACCAGGTCCCCGGGGGCGTACTTGAAGCCGCTGCCCTCGTCTTTGATGGTGTATCCCGGCCCCGGGTCGCCGGCGCTCTGGGTGTGGGGGGAGCCGCCCTGGATGATCCCGATCGAGGTGTCGGTGCGGAACAGGGCGGTGCTCTCGTAGTAGTGGTAGAGGGAGAGGACGATGAAGTTGTTGGCCGTGTTCGGCGTCTTGGCCGTGTCGAACTTGACGGTGACGTCACCCATCGTGGTGTGGAGGGTCGCGCTGTAGGTCTTGCCCGCCGTCAGGCAGTTGGGCGGGGCCTGGGCGAAGCTGGTCACGTGGGGGTTGGACCCGGTGAAGCTGGGGCAGGGGGTGGCGCCGGTGATCTTGGTGCCGCCCGTGACCGGGGCGGCCGTGGGCGCGGCGGCGACCGTCGTGGACGTCGACCCCTTGGCCGTGGTGGTCGTGGTGCTGCCCGAGGTGGCCACCTTCTTGGGCGAGCTGCCGCCGCGGCTGGTGAGGAACACGCCGATCAGGGCCAGGATGATGACGATGACGACGGCTGGGATGACCCGGGTGTTGCGCCGGCGGCGTTTCTGCGCCTTTTGGAGTTCGGCCATGCGGGCCGCCCGGCCGGCGCGCTGGCGGGCTCTTTTCTCTGAAGGCACGGGGGCACAAGCTAGCCGCGGCCCCCACCCGGCAGGTAGGCGGACCCCGGCGGGCCGGCCCGGAGGGGCCGGACGGGCTCGGTTTAGGCGCCCGCCTGAGGGTAACGTCGAAGGAACGTAATTGCGCCGTAGCACACGAGAGGTCGAGCGAGGCGGATGGTCCGATGAGAGGGTCTGATTCGGAGCGGATGATGGCCGAGATAGAGGCCTTCCTCCGCACCGGGGAGGGCCCTCCCCCCGCGCCCGAACCCCGCTCGGTGGTCTCGATGCCGCCCGAGGGGCCGGCCGACCCGTTCGACGGGCCCATCGACTACGACCGGCGGCTCAGCGGCGGGGGGCTCCGCTTCGGCCGGCTCAACCCGTTCCGGCGTGGCCTGCCTCTGGGGCGGCCTCCCCGTCCGGGCCCCGGGCCGTTCGGCTCCGGGGGCGGCGCCCGACGCCGGCCCGGGCTGGTAGGCGGTGGGGCCTCCGGCCCCAGCTCGTGGTTCGGCCTGGGCCGGCCGGGCCGGGGTGGCGCCGCCGCTTCCGGCCGGGGGTCACTCCAGCGCCGGTACCCGGCCGAGCGGCGGTCCGGCCCGGCAGGGAGGTGGGACCCCCCGGCCGGTATGTACGGCGCCCCCGGGACGTCTGTCGACCCGCCGCGCTGGACGGTGCTGCGGGTCCTGCTGGTGGTCGGCGTCCTCGCCGCCCTCCTGGTGCTGCCCAGCCTCTGGCCGGTCCACCCATCCGGTGGCACGACGACCTCGGCCGGGGCGGATCGGGCCAGCGCGGCGCCGGCGGCGGCCGGCTACAGCTTCCTTCAGCGCAACCGCAGCGGCACCCCGGTGAGGTGGAATCCGTGCCAGCCCATCTACTACGTGACCAACCTGGCGGCGGCGCCCCCGACCGCCGCCGCCGATCTGCAGCAGGCGGTCAGCCAGATCAGCAAGGCCACCGGGATCATGTTCGTCGACCGGGGTTCGACCACCACGTTCCCGGGCGGCGGTTCGGTCATCGATCCCAGCGGCCCGGCCGGTCCGGTGGTCATCGCCTGGGCCGACCCGGCCCAGACATCGAGGATCGACTTCCCCGCCGGGTCCACCGGAGCGGACGCCCTGGCCCGGGCCGAGCCCATCGCCGAGACCGACCAGAACGGCGGTCACGGCGTCTACGTGACCGGCACCGTCCTGATCAGCTCGGCCGCCGGCCGGTTGCCGTCGGGCTTCGGACCGGGCGGCCGGGGAATGCTGTTCCTCCACGAGCTGGGCCACCTCATGGGGCTCGGGAACGTGCCCGACGCAGGTCAGGTCATGAACGAGCAGGTACTGGCCACCTCGACCAGGTCTCTCGGGTCGGGGGACCTGGCCGGCCTGAAGCGGCTGGGTTCGGCCTCGGGCTGTCTCAACGTGCCGGCCACCGGCACCTTCCAGCCGAGCCGGTCCAGCTGATATGCCCATCCGGATGTCCGGTGGTGGCGTTCGCCGTAAGTTCACCTAATTTTTACCCCGGGGCCGATTGACGGCGACTTCAATGGGGAAGTGCTTGAGTCATCCCCCCCAGCGCCGCCCCTTCCCCACCTCGTAGGGGAGGGGCGGAGCCGCGTCGGAGCCGCTGGACGTCCCGCCCTGTCGGGCCGGGGGTGGCGAGGGCCGGCAGCCGGTAGCGGGTCCGCATGCTAGGCCTGCTGAACTTCACGTCATACGTAGCCTCGGCCGGCTACGCCGCCATCTTCGTCCTGTCCCTCCTCCAGTCGTGCTGCGTGCCGACGTCTTCGGAACTGACGCTCGGGTTCGCCGGGGTGCTGGCGGCGGAGGGGAAGCTGAACCTGGCCGGGGTCATCGTCGCCGGGGTGGCCGGCGAGCTGGTCGGGGCGTACATCGCCTGGTTCCTGGGCCGCTACGGCGGCCGGACCCTGGTGGACCGCTACGGGCGGTACGTCCTGCTCAGCCACCACGACCTCGATCGGGCCGAGGGCTGGTTCAGCCGCCACGAGAAGTGGGGCGTGCTCGGCAGCCGGCTGCTGCCGGTCATCCGCAACTTCGTCGCCCTGCTGGCGGGTGTGGCCGAGGTGCCCCTGCTGCGGTTCGGGGTGCTCACGGCCCTGGGATCGTTGATCTGGCTGAGCGCCATGGCCGGCATCGGCTACGGCCTCGGCAACTCCTACACCACCATCATGCACGGGTTCAGCTACGCCGGATACCTGCTGGCGGCGGCGGCGGTGGCGGCCGTGGCCTTCGTGATCTGGCACCGCCTGCGGGCCTACCGGGCCGCGACCGGCCCGAGCCGGTCAGCCGCTCCGTCCCGCTCCACCGCCCGGTCCGCCCCGGCGCCGGGCCGCCGCTACCAGCCGGCGCACACCCGCCAGGATGCCGTCCCGCCGTCCCCCGGCCCGGGACGGCGGCCCGTCGTCCCCCCGCAGGTGCCCGGAATCGAGCCGGCCCTCGAGGGCGAAGGGGACTGACCCCGGGCTTCCGCCCCGGCTAGTCCCCGTCGGCCGCCTTGAGCGCGTTGGCCAGGCGCCGGTCCACGCTCCAGCGCCCCGCCGGCAGGTGGTGCTCCCCGGCCCACGCGACCGTCATGGGGTCGCTCCCGGCCGCCCGGAGCAGCTCGGCCCCGATCCGGTCGTGCGTCAGGTACTGCCGCACCCTCCTGCGCACCGCCAGCCCCACCCCCCGGCCCGTCCCCTGCCCGGGGCCGGGCGGCGGGGGTTCCGCCACCAGCCGCTCCCGGCCCCCGGCTATGGCCGCCACGGTGACCGCCACCCGGGCGAAGGTGCCCAGCCCCGACTCCACCTTGCCCACGTCGTGGAGCAGGGCTGCCGCCACCACCTGCCGGCCGGGCGGGGGGGCGCCGCCGGTGGAGAGCAGCCGGATCGTCTGGCGGGCCACCCCGGCCGCGTGGCGACGGTCCGGGCCCGACATGCGGTGCCACAGCTGCTGCTCGCCCGGGAGCAGCCAGCCGAGCGCCCACGCCTCCTCGTCGGGGGCCGGTCCCCGGGGGTCCAGGGCCCCGACGAAACGCTCCGCCAGGTGCCGGAACGATCCGAAACCCTCGTTTTCCGGCCGGTCGGCCTCGTCAGGCATGGACCCGAAGCTAACCGTTCGGCCCGGCCCGGTCCGAGCCAAACCATCCAGGGCCGTCCCCACCCGGTTGGTACCCTGGAAAGCCGTGGCCCTCGTCGTGATGAAGTTCGGCGGCACTTCCGTCGGTGACGCCGAACGCATGCGGACGGTCGCCGACTACATCGCCCGCACCGTCCGCCGGGGGAACCAGGTGGTCGTGGCGGTGAGCGCCATGGGCAAGGAGACCGACGAACTGCTCCACCTGGCCGCCCAGGTGTCCAACACCCACCCGGGCCGGGAGATGGACATGCTCATAACCGCCGGGGAGCGCAAGGCCATGGCCCTGCTGTGCATGGCCCTGCACGACATCGGGGTGGCGAGCGCCAGCTTCACCGGCAGCCAGGCCGGGATCATCACCGACACCGACCACACCCGGGCCAAGATCGTCGACATCCGGGCCGACCGCATCCGCTCCGCCCTGGCGGAGGGCAAGGTGGCGGTGGTGGGCGGCGCCCAGGGGGTGTCCACCGACCGGGAGGTCACCTTCCTCGGCCGGGGCGGCACCGACACCACGGCGGTGGCCCTGGCCCGGGCGCTCGACGCCGACGCCTGCGAGATCTACACCGACGTGTCGGGGGTCTTCACCTCCGATCCCCGGGTGGTGCCCGAGGCCCGCCGGCTCAAGCGGCTGAGCTTCGACGAAATGCTGGAGATGTGCGCCGCCGGCTGCCCCAAGCCGGCCATGCGCTCGGTGGAGTTCGCCCGCAACCACAAGGTGCGGCTCCACGTCCGCTCGGCCTTCACCTGGGAGCCGGGCACCTGGATCGAGGAGGAAGACCCCGAAGTGGAGCAGGCCATCATCTCGGCCGTCACGTCCGACGACTCGGAGGCCAAGGTCACCGTCGCCGGCGTCCCCGACCACCCGGGCGTTGCGGCCCGGCTGTTCCGGGCCCTGGCCGACCGGTCGATCAACGTCGACATGATCGAGCAGAACGTGTCGCTGGCCGGCACCACCGACATCTCCTTCACCGTGCCCCGGGAGGACCTGGCCACCGCGGTCGCCACCGCCGAGGGCCTGCAGGCCGAGATCGGCGCCACCGAGGTGCTGGCCGACCCGGAGATCGCCACGGTGTCCATCGTCGGGGCCGGCATGAAGACCCACCCCGGCATCTCGGCCACCATGTTCGAGACGCTGGCCGGCGAGGGCATCAACATCGAGATGATCTCCACCTCGTCCATCCGCCTCACCTGCGTCGTGCGGGCCGATGTGGTGGACAAGGCCGTGGTGGCGCTGCACCGGGCGTTCAAGCTGGAGGGCGAATAGCGATGGTGACCATCGGTATCTACGGCGCGACCGGCCAGGTCGGGGCGGTCATGCGGGAGGTCGTGCGGTCCCGCCGGCTGCCCCACGACGGGCTGCGCCTCTTCGCCAGTGCCCGCTCCGCGGGTCGGGTGGTCGACGGCGTGACCGTCGAGGACGTGGCCACCGCCGACCACTCCGGCGTGGACATCGCCCTGTTCTCCATGGGCGCCGGCGCATCCAAGGAGTGGGCGCCCCGCGTGGCGGCCGCCGGCGCCGTCGTGGTCGACAACTCCAGCGCCTGGCGCATGGACCCGGACTGCCCGCTGGTGGTCCCGGAGGTCAACGCGGCGGCCCTGGACTCGATCCCCAAAGGCATCGTGGCCAACCCCAACTGCACCACCATGGTCTGCATGCCGGTGCTCGCCCCGCTGCACGCGGAGGCCGGCCTGGAGCGCATCATCGCCTCCACCTACCAGGCCGTGTCGGGTGCCGGGCTGGCCGGCACCGCCGAGCTGGACGAGCAGATCAAGGCCGTGGGTGAAAAGGCGACCGAGTTGGCCTTCGACGGCCGGGCCCTCGAGTACCCGGCGGCCAAGGCGTTCCCGGGGCCCATCGCCTTCAATGTCCTGCCCCACGCCGGCAGCTTCGACGGGGACGAGACCACCGAGGAGCTCAAGTTCCGCAACGAGAGCCGCAAGATTCTGGGGATTCCGGAGCTGGCCGTCGGCGTGACCTGCGTCCGGGTGCCGGTCTACACGGGGCACTCGCTGACCCTCAACGTCACGTTCGCCTCGCCGCTGGAGCCGGCCCGGGCCCTCGAGCTGCTGTCCGGTGCCCCGGGCG
>DASSZD010000093.1:0-3572 GCA_035702985.1 Acidimicrobiales bacterium | reverse complement strand
CCGGCCGGTCAGCTGGTCGGCGATGCCCTGGGCCATCAGCGCGGCGTCCAGCTCGGGCTGCTTGATCTCCTGGATGTTGAGCTGGACCTTGGGGTTCTTGGTGATCTCGGCCAGCTTGGTGCGCAGCCGGTCGGCCTCGGCGCCCCGCCGGCCGATGACGATGCCCGGCCGGGCGGTGTGCAGGTCGATGCGCAGCCGGTCCCGGGTCCGCTCGATCTCGATCCGGCTGACGGCGGCCCGCTCCAGCTGGCCCATCAGGTAGTCGCGGATCTTCCAGTCCTCGACCAGGTAGTCCTGATAGTCCCGGTCGTTGAACCAGCGCGACTTCCAGTCGGTGGTGACGCCGAGGCGGAACCCGTACGGGTTGACCTTCTGGCCCATCTACTTCTCTCCCTCTTCGGTTCCCTCGGCTTCGGTCCCGGCGGCTTCCTCCTCGACCTTGGCCTCCTCGGCCTCCAGCCGGGCCACCTCCGCCTCGGCCTCGGCCAGCTCGGCCTCCGCCTCGGCCACCTCGGCCTGGGCCTGGGCGGCTTCCGCCTCGGCCTGGGCCGCCTGGGCGGCGGCTTCCGCCACCTCTGCGTCGGTCGGCGCCGCCTCGGCGGCGGTGGTGACCTCGGCCTCGGTCGGGGCGGCGGCCTCGGCCTCGTGGTCGTGCTCGTGATCGTGCTCGTGATCGTGGGCCTCGGGCTGCTCGACGGGGACGCCCCGGCGGCGCTCGGCCCGGGTGCGGGTGTCGCCCTCGCTGCGGCGGGCGCCGGCCACCCGGCGGGCCCGCTGGGCCAGCTGCTCGGCCCGGCGGTGGGCCTGCAGGCGGGCCAGGTCCTCATGGGACATGCGGCTCACGATGACGGTGATGTGGCTGGTCCGCTTGCGGATGCGGGTGGCCCGGCCCCGGGCCCGGGGACGCCACCTCTTGATGGTGGTGCCCTCGTCGGCGAAGCAGGCCGAAACGTAGAGCTCCTCGGGGTCGAGCTCGTCGTTGTTCTGGGCGTTGGCCACCGCCGAGTGCAACACCTTGCCCACGGTGAACGCGGCGTCGCGCTCGGAGAAGCGCAGGATGTCCTCGGCCTCGTGCACCGGCCGGCCGCGCACCAGGTCGAGCACCTCGCGGACCTTGTACGGCGAGACCCGGGCGTGGCGCAGAACGGCCCGGGTGCCTTCGCGCTCGTTGGTCTTGGGACCGGGCATCAGCGGCGACCCTGCCTTTCCTGACCGGCGTGGTAGCGGAAGGTCCGGGTGGGGGCGAACTCGCCCAACTTGTGACCGACCATCGACTCGGTGATGTACACGGGCACGTGCTTGCGACCGTCGTGGACGGCGATGGTGTGGCCGACCATGTCGGGGATGATGGTCGAGCGGCGCGACCAGGTCTTGATCACCCGCTTCTCGTTGCGGGAGTTCAGGTCGTCCACCTTCTTGAGCAGGTGGTCGTCGACGAAGGGGCCCTTTTTAAGGCTGCGGGGCATAACTGGTTACCTCCGGGCGCCGCGGGTGCGCCGGCGGCGGACGATGAGCTTCTCGGACGGCTTGGTGCGATCGCGGGTGCGGCCCTCGGGCTTGCCCCACGGGGAGACCGGGTGGCGGCCGCCGGAGGTCTTGCCCTCGCCGCCGCCCAGGGGATGGTCGACAGGGTTCATGGCCACGCCCCGGGTCTGGGGACGGACACCCTTCCAGCGGTTACGGCCGGCCTTGCCCAGGCTGACCAGCTCGGCTTCGGCGTTGCCGACCTCGCCCAGGGTGGCCCGGCAGTCGATGGGCACCCGGCGCATCTCGGTGGACGGCAGGCGCAGGGTGGCGTAGTCGCCCTCCTTGGCCACCAGCTGGACGCTCATGCCGGCGCCCCGGGCGATCTTGCCCCCGCCGCCCGGCTTCAGCTCCACGTTGTGGACGACCGAGCCGACCGGGATGAAGCGCATGGGCAGGGCGTTGCCGGGGCGGATGTCGGAGCCCTGGCCGCTGCGGACGACGTCGCCGATCTTGACCCGGCTGGGGGCCAGGATGTAGCGCTTCTCGCCGTCGTGGTAGTGCAGCAGGGCGATGCGGGCGTTGCGGTTCGGGTCGTACTCGATGGCGGCCACGGTGGCCGGCACGCCGTCCTTGTTCCGCTTGAAGTCGATGATGCGGTACTGCTGCTTGTGGCCGCCGCCCTTGTGGCGGGCCGTCTTGCGCCCGTAGGCGTTACGGCCGCCGGTGCCGGGCTTGGGCGCCAGCAGGCTCTTCTCGGGCCGGGTCTTGGTGATCTCGGAGAAGTCCGAGACCGTCTGGAACCGCCGGCCGGCACTGGTGGGCTTGCGCTTGCGGAGCGGCATTCTCAGCTCCCCTCGAAGATCGGGATGGACTGGCCGGTGGCCAGGGTGACGACGGCCCGCTTGGTGTCGGACCGCTTGCCGAAGGTGGCCTTGCCCCGGTTCCGCTTGCGCTTGCCGGGCCGGTTGAGGGTGTTGACCTTGACCACGTCCACCCCGAAGATCGACTCCACGGCGTGGCGGATCTCGACCTTGTTGGCGTCGGGGGACACGATGAAGGTGTAGACCCCCTGGTCCAGCAGGGAGTACGACTTCTCGGACACGACCGGCCGGATGATGACGCTCCGGGGATCACTCATTGGGCGCTCTCCTCAGCGTCTGGGGCGGCTATGGCTTCCTGGCCGGCGGTGGCGACCGTGGCGTCCACCGCCGGGGTGGTGGCGGTGCCGCCCGGCAGGGTCTCGCTGGTGAAGACGATCCAGTCGTTGCAGAGGATGTCGTAGGCGTTGAGCTCGGGGGCCAGGAGGACCTGCACCTCGGGCAGGTTGCGGAACGACTTGTAGGCCTCCTCGTCGTTGCGGCTGAGCACCACCAGGACCCGGCCGTCGAAGCCCAGGGTCTGCAGGGCGGTCCGGGCGGCCCGGGTGCTGGGCGTGGTCCAGGTCCAGGAGTCGACCACCGCCACCCGGCCCTCGGCGGCCCGGTCGGACAGGGCCGAGCGCAGCGCCAGCTGGATCATCTTGCGGGGGGTCTTCTGCCGGTAGCTACGGGGCTTGGGGCCGAGGGCGATACCGCCGCCGGTGAAGTGCGGGGCCCGCTCCGAGCCCTGCCGGGCCCGGCCGGTGCCCTTCTGCTTGAACGGCTTCTTGCCGCCGCCCGACACCTCGGCGCGGGTCTTGGTGTTCTGGGTGCCGGCCCGGGCGGCGGCCAGCTGGGCGGTCACCACCTGGTGCAGCACCGGGACGTTCGGCTGGATGCCGAAGACGCTCTCGTCGAGCGAGACCGAACCGGTGGTCTCACCGGTCACGGACCGCCGCTCAAGGGTCAGAGCCATCACTTACCTCCCTTGACGGCGTCGCGGATGACGACCATGCCACCGCGGGGGCCCGGCACGGCGCCCTTGAGGAGCAGCAGGTTGCGCTCCGGGTCGGACTTGACGACCTCCAGGTTCAAGGTGGTGACCTTGGCCGAGCCGTACTGGCCGGCCATGCGGGTGCCCTTGAACACCCGGGCCGGGGTGGCGCAGGCCCCGATCGAGCCGGGGGCCCGGTGGTGCTTGTGGTTGCCGTGGCTGGCGCCCTGGCCGCTGAAGTTGTGGCGCTTCAT
>DASSZD010000083.1:0-15417 GCA_035702985.1 Acidimicrobiales bacterium | reverse complement strand
GGCGAGGCCCAGCGGATCAAGCTGGCCAGCGAGCTGTCCAAGCGGTCCACCGGCCACACCATCTACGTGCTCGACGAGCCGACCACCGGCCTGCACTTCGAGGACATCCGCAAGCTGCTGGGCGTCCTGTCCCGCCTGGTGGACCAGGGCAATACCGTGCTGGTCATCGAGCACAACCTGGACGTCATCAAGACCTCGGACTGGATCATCGACCTGGGCCCCGAAGGGGGCAGCGGTGGAGGCCGGGTGGTGGTCGAGGGCACGCCCGAGACCGTGGCCAAGACCTCCGACAGCCACACCGGGCGCTTCCTGGCCCCGCTGCTCTAGCGGCCCGGGCCGGGTCCGGCGCAGCGGTCGACGTCCCCCCGCCTTCGGGTCGGGCCGGGTCCGGCGTACGGGCCCGACGTCCCCCCGCCTTCGGCGGGGGAAAACGGTCGGCCCGCTCCGCCGGAGCCCGCCCCTCCTCCCGGAACCCCGCGGTGTGCCGGTCGCCACGGCGGACGACGCGCCCTGGTGCCGCCATCGGGGCCTGTCAACGTCCGCAATGGCTTGCGGACGTTGAGCCTCGTGGTGGATGTGTGGTGGACGGGGTGGGGTGGCGCGGAGGCTGGACGTTGTCGTCGCCGGAGGCGACGGCCGCCAGCCGCAGCGCCGGCCCACCCCGCCCTGCGGGCGTCAGCTGATGTCGAGCATCCGCTGGAGAGCCACCCGGGCCCACTCGGCGGTGTCGGGGTCGACGGTGATCCGGTTGACCACCCGGCCGGCGACCAGCTCCTCGAGGACCCAGCACAGGTGGGCGGCGTCGATACGGAACATGGTGGAGCACGGGCAGATCAACGGATCCAGCGACACCACGTCGAGCTCCGGGTGCTCAGCGGCCAGGCGCTGGACCAGGTGGATCTCGGTGGCGACGGCCAGGGTGGTGCCGGCCGGCGCCCGCTCCACGGCGGCGATGATGTGGTCGGTGCTGCCCACCTCGTCGGCCAGCTCGACCACTTCGTGGCTGCATTCGGGGTGGGCGATCACCATCCCGCCCGGATGCGACTGGCGGAAGGCGGTCACGTGCTCGGGCCGGAACCGCTGGTGGACCGAGCAGTGCCCCTTCCACAGCAGGAAGCGGGCCGACTTGACCGCCGCCTCGTCCAGGCCACCGAGATCCCGGCGGGGATCCCACACGGCCATGTCCGACGCCGGGTAGCCGAGCTGAAACGCCGTGTTGCGGCCCAGGTGCTGGTCGGGGAAGAACAGCACCTTGGTGTCGGGGCCCTTCTGGGCCAGGGCCCAGGTCAGGATCTGGCGGGCGTTGGACGAGGTGCACACCGCGCCCCCGTGGCGGCCCACGAACGCCTTGAGGGCGGCCGCCGAGTTCATGTAGGTGATCGGCACGAGGGTGGCCGCGTCGGTGACCTCGCCCAGCGACTCCCACGCCTCCTCGACGGCGTCCGGATCGGCCATGTCGGCCATGGAGCAGCCGGCGTTGAGGTCAGGCAGGATCACCGCCTGGTCCGGGCCGGTCAGGACGTCGGCCGACTCGGCCATGAAATGCACCCCGCAGAACACCACGTACGACGCCTGGGAGCGGGCGGCCAGCCGGGACAGACCGAACGAGTCACCTCGGGCGTCCGCCCAGCGCATGACCTCCTCACGCTGGTAGTGGTGGCCGAGGATCATCAGCCGGTCGCCCAGCTGCTCCTTGGCCGCGCCGATCCGACGGGCCAGGTCGGCAGATGTGGATGTCACGTACCCCTCGGGGAGGGGGCTCTGAAGCCGAAGCAATGGGTAACCTCCAAGCGGAGCACCTCGATCTGCGGTCGGCGGGGACAGCCCGGGCGCCCATCCGCGGGGATGTCGACCTCGAGGTGGATATGTGGCCGGATTCCGGGCCGGCGAGGAGGATCATACGCCGTCGCGCCGCCCGCTGCGTCGACCGGTGCCACTTGCCGGCCGGCCCACCGGCTCCGAGGGCCGCCCCCGGGTCCCTACCGCCGGCCTGCGCCGCCCGACCGGGGTGGGCCCAGGCTGGCGCACCTCCAGGGGTGGGTTGTTGCCCCCTCAGGGCAGAAACACACCCCCTCGGGCCCTCGGCATGCCCGGACGTGCCCGCCGGCCGGGCCCGACGGCCCCATCCGCCGGCCGCAACCGGCCGGTGGTACGGCAGACTCGAAGGCATGGTGCAGCGACCGCCCGCAGGGACGATCCCCGACGCGCCCGGCTCCTACCAGTTCCGGGACCGCGACGGCCGGGTCATCTACGTGGGCAAGGCCAAGTCGCTGCGCAGCCGCCTCAACAACTACTTCCAGAACCCGGCCAACCTGCTGCCCCGCACGGCCCAGATGGTGGCCAGCGCCGAGACCGTCGAGTGGATCCAGGTCCGCAACGACGTCGAGGCCCTCATGCTCGAGTACAGCCTCATCAAGCAGCACAAGCCCCGGTTCAACGTGCGGCTACGCGACGACAAGAGCTACCCCTTCCTGGCCGTCACCACCGGCGACGAGTGGCCCCGGGCCATGGTGAGGCGGGGGGCCAAGGACAAGGGCAGCCGCTACTTCGGCCCCTACGCCCACGCCTACGCCATCCGCGAGACCCTGGACTCGCTGCTGCGCACCTTCCCGATCCGCACGTGCAGCGACACCAAGTTCACCCGCCACGAGCGCTCTGGGCGGCCCTGCCTGCTGTATCACATCGAGAAGTGCTCCGGCCCGTGCATCGGCGCCGTCGGGGCCGGCGAGTACCAGAGGCTGGTCGAGGAGCTGATCGAGTTCCTCGACGGGGACACCCAGCCGGTCATGAGGCGGCTGGAGGACGAGATGCGCCGGGCCGCCGGGAACCTGGAGTTCGAGAAGGCCGGCCGCCTCCGCGACCGCCTGGCGGCGGTACGCAAGGCCATCGAGAAGCAGCAGATGGTCACCGAGAAGGCCGAGGACCTGGACTGCTTCGGGCTGGTGGAGGACGAGCTGGAGGCGGCCATCCAGGTGTTCTACGTGCGGCGGGGCCGGGTGGTGGGCCGCAAGGGGTTCATCGTGGACAAGGTCGAGGACCTGTCGCGGGGCGAGCTGGTGTTCCAGGTGCTGGAGCAGCACTACGACGACCCGCCGCTGGGGGTGCCGCCGGTGGTCCTGGTACCGGAGCTGCCCGACGAGCTCGACACCATCCAGCAGTGGCTGGGGCTCCTGCGGGGCGCCAACGCCGAGCGCACCCGGGCCGAGGCGGTGGCCACCGACGTGGAGTGGTGGGCGGCCGACAGCCGCTACCGGGTGGAGCGCAGCGTCAACCCCGAGGCCCGCCACGGTTCCCGGGTGCAGGTGCGGGTGCCCCACAGGGGCGACAAGAAGGCCCTGCTGGAGATGGTCACCAAGAACGCCGGGGAGGAGTTCACCCGGCACCGGCTGAAGCGGGCCGCCGACCACAACGCCCGGGCCAAGGCCCTCAACTCGCTGCAGGAGGCCCTGCAGCTGCCCGAGTCCCCGCTGCGCATCGAGTGCTACGACATGAGCCACCTGCAGGGCACCGATTACGTGGGCTCCATGGTGGTCATGGAGGACGGCATGCCCCGCCCCCAGGAGTACCGCCGGTTCAAGATCAAGACCGTCGACCAGAACGACGACTTCGCCGCCATGGAGGAGGTCCTGACCCGCCGGCTCAAGGCCTATCTGGCGGAGCGCAGCAAGCCCCTCGACGAGCGGCGGCGGCGCTTCGCCTACCCGCCGCAGCTGCTGCTGGTGGACGGCGGCAAGGGCCAGCTGGGGGTGGCGGTCAAGGTTCTGGAGGAACTGGGCCTGGACAAGGAGATCCCGGTCGCCTCGCTGGCCAAGCAGTTCGAGGAGGTGTACCTCCCGGGCCGGCCGGACCCGGTCCGCATCCCCCGCACCTCGGAGGGCCTGTACCTGCTGCAGCAGATCCGCGACGAGGCCCACCGCTTCGCCATCACCTACCACCGCAACCTCCGGGGAAAAAGGATGACCGCCTCCATCCTCGACGGCATCCCCGGGCTCGGCCCGACCCGCAAGAAGCGCCTGGTCAAGGAGCTGGGTGGCACCCGGGCCGTCAAGGCGGCGTCGCTGGAGACGCTCGAGGGCCTGTCCTGGCTGCCCGACCCGGTCGCCGAGGCGGTGTACCAGCGGCTGCGGAGCTAGCTTCTTGGTCCATGCCCCGGACCAAGGCCAACGGTATCGAGATCGAGTACGACGAGCACGGTGACCCGGCCGACCCGGCCGTCCTGCTGATCATGGGTCTCAGCGCCCAGATGGTGGCATGGGACGACGAGTTCGTGTCCCTGCTGGCCGGGCACGGGCTGCGGGTCATCCGCTTCGACAACCGGGACATCGGCCTGTCCACCTGGTTCGACGACGCCGGCTCCCCGGACCTGGTCGGAGCCCTGGCCGCCGGGCGGCTGCCGGAGCCGGCCTACTCGCTGGCCGACATGGCCGCCGACGGTGCCGGGCTGCTCGACGCCCTCGACATCGACCGGGCCCACATCGTCGGCGCGTCCATGGGCGGCATGATCGCCCAGACGTTCGCCCTCGACCACCCGGAGCGGACCGTCACCCTGACCTCGATCTTCTCGACCACCGGGAACCCGGCCGTGGGCCAGCCCCGCCCGGGCCTGGCCGAGGCCCTGTTCATGGCCAGCCCCCCGGCCACCCGGGAGGAGGCCATAGAGGCCACGGTCACCGGGTCCAAGCTGATCGGCAGCCCGGGCTACCCGCCCGACGAGGACCGGCTGCGGGAGCGGGCGGCGGCCGCCTACGACCGGGCCTGGCACCCGGACGGGGTGCTGCGCCAGACCCTGGCCATCATCACCCAGCCCGACCGGACCGAGGCTCTCGGCCGGCTGGCCGCGCCCACCCTGGTCATCCACGGCGACTCCGACCCGCTGGTCGATCCGTCCGGCGGGCGGGCCACGGCGGAGGCCGTGCCCGGCGCCGAGCTGTGGATGGTCCCGGGCATGGGCCATGACATCCCCCAGGTCCTGTTCGAGGAGATGGCCGGCCGGATCGCAGCCCACTGCCTGGCCGGCTCCAGGGCATAGGACGGGCGGCCGCCGCACCGCCGCCGCGCCCCGGACCGCAGCTGTGCGTACCCAGGTGAATCCTGCCCGGGAAGCGGTTCGCGGGCAGGTCGAGAAGGCGCGTGGGCCAGTATGGAGGGTCACGCACGCCACCGAGTCAGGGAGGACAATGCCGAACCTGTGGCCAGAGGACGAGGCCGTCGCCCGCTGGTGGCAGTCCGGCTTCACCGAAGGGGCCGACCCGGAGTACGAGGAGCAGATCCTCCCGCTGCTGGCCGCCGAGCTGCAGGGGGCGTCCCGGGTGCTCGACGTGGGCTGCGGAGAGGGTCAGGTCGGCCGGCTGGCGGCCCGGCTGCCGGGGGTGGAGCTGGTGGTCGGTGTCGACCCGACCGCCGCCCAGGTGGCCGAGGCCCGGGCCCGAGGCGGGGGAGTGCTGGTGGGGCGCTGCGACGCGTCGGCCCTGCCTTTTTCCGGGAAGTCGTTCGACGCGGTGGTGGCCTGCCTGGTGTTCGAGCACATCGAGGCCGTCGACGCCGCCATCTCCGAGCTGGGCCGGGTGCTGCGCCCGGGAGGCCGGTTCTTGTTCCTGCTCAACCACCCGCTCCTGCAGACCCCCGGCTCCGGCTGGATCGACGACACCATCCTGGAGGAGCAGTACTGGCGGATCGGCCCGTACCTGGTCGAGGACAACTCGCTGGAGGAGGTCGAGAAGGGGGTGTGGATCCCGTTCATCCACCGGCCGCTGTCGCGCTACGTCAACGCCATGGCCTCCGCCGGGCTCTACGTCACGTTCATGGCCGAGCCGGCGCCCCCGCCGGGGTTCCTGGCCCGGGCCTCCGAGTACCGCGACGCCGCCACCATCCCCAGGCTGCTGGCCATGAGGGCCGAGAAGCTGGTCCAGCCGGCCGGTACCCGCTGACGTGGCCGAGTTCGTCATCATCACGGGCCTGTCCGGCGCCGGCCGGTCGCAGGCCGGGGCCACGCTCGAGGACCTGGGTTGGTTCGTGGTGGACAACCTGCCCACCGCCCTCATCGTGCAGGTCGCCGAGCTGGCCATGGCCCCCGGGTCCACCCGGGACCGGGTGGTGCTGGTGGTGGGCCGGGACATCGAGCAGCTGGACGAGCTCAATTTGGCCGTCGCCGAGCTGCGGGGCCGGGGGGTGCAGGTCCGCACCGTGTTCCTCGACGCCTCCGACGAGGTCCTGGTCCGCCGGTTCGAGGGCACCCGCCGGCGCCACCCGCTGGGCCGGGAGAAGATCCTCGAGGCGGTGGCCGTCGAGCGGGAGAAGCTGGCGCCCATCCGGCTGGTGGCCGACGTGGTCATCGACACCAGCGATCTCAACGTCCACCAGCTGCGCGAGCGGCTCATCGACCTCTTCACCGACGACCGGGTGGAGGCCATGCAGATCTCGGTGGTGTCCTTCGGGTTCAAGTACGGCCTGCCCCTCGACGTGGACAACGTGTTCGACGTCCGCTTCCTGCCCAACCCCCACTGGGTGCCCGAGCTCAAGGAGCTGACCGGCCTGGACGACCGGGTGCGGGACTACGTGCTGGGCCAGCCGGAAGCGGGCGAGTTCCTGGACCGCATCGACGGCCTCCTGGCCTTCCTCCTGCCGTGTTACACCAAGGAGGGCAAGGCCTACATGAGCGTGGCTGTCGGCTGCACCGGCGGCCAGCACCGGTCGGTGGCGCTGGCCGAGGAGATCGCCCGGCGGATCCGGGGGCAGGGCTTCGCGGCCAGCGTCTTCCACCGCGACATACACCGGTGAGCGCAGCCTCGGCCGGCCGGCCCCACGTGGTGGCCCTCGGCGGGGGTCACGGGCTGGCGTCCACCCTCACCGCCGCCCGCCGCTACGCCGGCCGGCTGACCGCCGTGGTGTCGGTGGCCGACGACGGCGGCTCGAGCGGCCGGCTGCGGGAGATCGCCGGTATCCCCGCCCCCGGGGACCTGCGCCGCTGCCTGGTGGCCATGGCCGCCGCCGGCTCCCCGTGGGCGCCGGCGTTCGAGTACCGGTTCCCGGCCGGGTCGGGGGATCTCGAGGGCCACGCCCTGGGCAACCTGATCATCGCCGGCCTGGCCAATGTCACCGGCGACTTCACCGAGGCCCTGGACCGGGCCGCCGAGCTGCTGCGCACGGTGGGGCGGGTGCTGCCCGCCACCACGGTGCCGGCCGTGCTCACCGCCCAGGTGGCCGGCCAGCAGGTCGTCGGCCAGGTCAACGTGTCGGAGACCGACGGGCCCATCACCAGGCTGGCCATCAGCCCCGCCGACGCCCCCGTACCCGACGAGGTGGTGGAGTCGATCTGCGGCGCCGACCAGGTGGTCCTGGGCCCGGGATCGCTGTTCACCAGCGTGCTGGCGGTGGCCGCCGTGCCGGGCATCCGCCGGGCTCTGGAGGGCCGGCGGTCGGGCCGGGTGTACGTGTGCAACCTGCGTCCCCAGCCCCCCGAGACGGCCGGCTACAGCGACGCCGACCACCTGCGGGCGGTGCTCGATCACGGGATACCGGTGGATGTCATGGTGGCGCCGGGGCCGGGTGACGGACCGGCGGAAGCGATCCACGGGGTGCGGGTGGTGCGCGCCCGTCTGGGGCTCGACGACGGCAGTGGCCACGAGCCTGGAGCACTGGCCGCGGTGCTGTCCAGGCTGACATAGTGACTGGACCATTACCGTACGCATAGACGCACGTGTGTGCCTCGGCGAGCAAGGAGCACGTCATGACAGTCCGGGTAGGTATCAACGGTTTCGGGCGCATCGGCCGCAACTTCGTGCGGTCGGTCCTACGCCAGGCACAGCTCGACCCGGGCCGGGAAGAGCTGGTCATCGTGGGGGTCAACGACCTGGTCCCCACCGCCACCAACGCCCACCTGCTCAAGTACGACTCCACCCAGGGGGTGCTGGACGAGCAGGTCTCCCACGACGACAAGTCCATCACCGTGGGCGGCCAGAAGTTCGCGGTGTTCGCCGAACGGGACCCCAAGGCCCTGCCCTGGGGTGACCTGGGGGTGGACGTGGTGGTGGAGTCCACCGGCATCTTCACCTCCAAGGACAAGGCCGCCGCCCACGTCGACGCCGGCGCCCCCCGGGTGGTGATCTCGGCGCCCGGTACCGACGTGGACGCCACGTTCGTGGTGGGGGTCAACGACGACACCTTCGATCCAGACCAGCACGTCATCGTCTCCAACGCCTCGTGCACCACCAACTGCTTCGTGCCCATGATCAAGGTCCTCGACGACGCCTTCGGGGTGGAGAAGGGGCTCATGACCACGGTCCACGCCTTCACCAACGACCAGAACCTCCTGGACCTGGCCCACAAGGACCTGCGCCGGGCCCGCTCGGCGGCCGTCAACATCGTGCCGTCGTCGACCGGGGCGGCCCGGGCCACCAGCCTGGTGATGGCCTCCATGAAGGGGAGGCTGGACGGCAGCTCCCTGCGGGTGCCGGTGGTGGACGGGTCCATCACCGACTTCACCGGCGTGCTCGGCCGGGAGGTGACCAAGGATGAGGTCAACGAGGCGTTCCGGGCCGCCGCCTCCTCCGGTCCGCTGTCGGGCGGCGTGCTGGTGTACACCGACGCGCCCATCGTCTCGTCCGACATCGTCGGCAGCCCGGCCTCGTGCACCTTCGACTCCCTCCTGACCATGACCCTGGGATCGATGGTCAAGGTATTCGGATGGTATGACAATGAATGGGGTTACTCGAACCGGCTGGTCGACCTGACCCGCCTGGTGGGCTCGGCCGGCCGCAGCTGACGTTGAACAAGGTCCCCGTCCTCGAAGACCTGCCCTCCCCGGAGGGCAGGAGCGTCCTGGTCCGCACCGACTTCAACGTCCCGATGGCCGACGGCCGCATCACCGACGACCTGCGCATACGGCTGCCGCTGCAGACCATCACCTGGTTGCTGGACCGCGGCGCGGCCCGGGTGACCACCGCCTCGCACCTGGGCCGGCCCAAGGGCCGGCCCGACCCCAGGTACTCGATGGACCCGGTGCGGGCCCGCCTCCGGGAGCTGCTGGCCGCCGCCGGGGCCGACGCCGAGCGGGTGGAGGTGCGCGAGAACCTGCGCTTCGACCCCCGGGAGGAGGCCGGCGACCTGTCCTACGCCGAGGAGCTGTGCGCCGGGCACGACCTGTTCGTCAACGACGCCTTCGGCGCCGCCCACCGGGCCCACGCCTCGGTGGTGGGACCGCCCCGCCTGCTGCCCAGCGCCGCCGGGCGGGTCATGGCCCGGGAGGTGGAGGTGCTCGACGGGCTGCTGCACGGGGCGGCCCGCCCGTTCGTGGCCGTCCTGGGCGGCTCCAAGGTCAGCGACAAGCTGGGGGTGATCGAGGCCCTCCTGGACCGGGTGGACACCCTGATCGTGGGGGGCGGAATGTGCTTCACCTTCCTCGCCGCCCAGGGCCACCCGGTGGGGGCGTCGCTGTTCGAGCCCGACCAGGTGGACGGCTGCCGCCGTCTGCTCGGGTCCGGCCGGGACATCCGCATCCCGTCGGACCTGACCGTGCTCAGCCCCGGCGGGTCGTTCGGGGCCGGGGCGGACCGCTCCGGCGAGACCCGCCAGACAGGGGTGGACATCCCCGACGGTTGGATGGGCCTGGACATCGGCCCCGGCACCGCGGCGGAGTTCTCGGACGCCATCACCGAGGCCCGCACCGTGCTCTGGAACGGGCCCATGGGGGTGTTCGAGGACCCCCGCTTCGCGGCCGGGACCCGGGCCGTGGCCGAAGCCATGGCCGCCACCAGCGCCTTCACGGTGGTCGGCGGGGGTGACAGCGCGGCCGCCCTGGCCGAGTTCGGCCTGGCCGACAGCATCGACCACGTGTCCACCGGCGGCGGGGCGTCCCTGGAGTTCATAGAAAAAGGGGACCTCCCCGGCCTGGCCGCGCTGCGGGAAGGGAGGACCGGGTAGTGGCCGGCGCCCCGGCCCGCAAGCCGCTCATATCCGGGAACTGGAAGATGCACCTGACCCACCTGGAAGCCATCAACGTGGTGCAGAAGTTCTCCTACAGCCTGGCGCCCGACGACCCGGCCAGGGTGGACATATCCATCCATCCGCCGTTCACCGCGCTGCGGTCGGTGCAGACGGTCATCGAGGCCGACGACCTGCCCATGTCGCTCGGCGCCCAGAACGTCCACTGGGAGACCAGCGGGGCGTTCACCGGCGAGGTCAGCCCCCAGATGCTGGCCAAGCTGAACGTCTCCTACGTGATCGTCGGCCACTCCGAGCGCCGGCAGATCTTCGGCGAGACCGACGAGATGGTGGCCAGGAAGGTGAAGGCGGTGTTCGCCGCCGGGATGACGCCGATCATGTGCGTGGGGGAGACCATCGAGGAACGGGAGGCCGGCGGCACCGAGGAGCGGGTGCTGGGCCAGCTGGGAGCCGGCCTATCCGGCCTCGACCCCGAGCAGGTGGGGCGCATGGTGGTGGCCTACGAGCCCATCTGGGCCATCGGCACCGGGCGCACCGCCACCCCGGAGGACGCCCAGGCCGTGTGCCGGGCCATCCGGGCCGCCGTGGTCGCCGACCACGGAGAGAGCGCCGGGGCCACCCTGCGCGTGCAGTACGGCGGATCGGTCAAGGCGGGCAACGCCGAGGCGCTCATGGGCCAGCCCGACATCGACGGCGCCCTGGTGGGCGGGGCCAGCCTCGATCCTGCGGAGTTCGCCCAGATTGTCGGTTTCACCCGAATCTGAATAGTTGCAGTTCTGTTACAAACGCTTCAGATTCCCTGTGAAAAAACACAGGCGTCACGCATGGGGGCGGGCCTTACTGCTATCTTGCCTGCCGCCCGCCTGAAGTACTCAGGTAAGCCGAAAAGAGAAGACCCAATTGTTCACGATCGCCGTAGTCGTCATCCAAGTCATTGTCTCGCTGCTGCTGATAGGCATGGTCCTGCTGCACAGCGGCAAGGGCGGCGGACTGTCGGAGATGTTCGGCGGTGGACTGGGTCAGGCTGCAGCCGGTTCGACTGTGGCCGAGCGGAACCTGGACCGGGCCACTGTCGCCTGTGCCGTCTGCTTCTTCTTCACGACCATCATCCTGGCGATCCGGCTGCAGTAGTGATGACCGGATGCGGGTGGGGGGCTGAGGGGCGGAACACCAAGGAAAGAGGGCCGGCGCAGCTGCGCCCGCCCGTGAGACGAGGAGGGTCTCAACCAAGTGCAGTGGCATAAGCACAAGGCCGTGCAGCTGGGGGCGGGGGTCGCGACCCTCGCGCTCCTGGCCGTCGGGTGCGGCAGCAGCTCCCATGGGACGACGTCCGCCAACGGCGGCGGCAGCAGTGGCAGCGGCAGCTCCGGCAGCCCGGGCCAGCTGACGACCGTCGACGGCATACCGAACCAGATCTTCAGCCCCAACAGCGGCGGCACCCCGAAGACGGGTGGCACCCTGACCATGCTGGGCACCGGGGACGTGGACTACATGGACCCGAACGTCAGCTACTACTCCATCGGCTACCTGGGCCTGCGGATGTGGAGCCGGGACCTGTACACCTACCCGGCCACCCCGGGCAAGACCACGTCGCTGGCGCCGGACCTGGCCACGGGCATGCCGACCATCACCGACAACGGGCTCAAGTACGCCGTCACCATCCGCAAGGGCGCCATGTGGAACACCACCCCGCCCCGCCAGGTGACCGCCGCTGACGTGGTCCGGGGCGTGAAGCGCAGCTGCAACCCGGCCCAGCCCTTCGGCGGCTCGCCGGACTTCAGCGACATCCTGGCCGGCTACAACGACTTCTGCAACGCCTTCGCCAAGGTGTCCGCGACGAGTGCGTCGGCCGAGGCCGACTTCATCAACTCGCACAACATCTCCGGCGTGAGCGTGGATCCGAGCAACCCGCTGACGGTGGACTTCACGCTGACCAAGCCGGCGTCGTACTTCACCGCCATCCTGGGCCTGCCGCCGTTCAACCCGGCTCCGCAGGAGTACCTGCAGTACCTGCCGGCCAGCAACGACCTGGCCCAGCACACCATCTCCGACGGTCCGTACTACGTGGCTTCCTACAACCCCGGGAAGTCCATCGTCTTCAAGCGGAACCCGGCGTGGAAGGCCAGCACGGACCCCATCCGCAAGGCCTACGTGAACGAGATCGACGTCTCGGAGACCGGCAACCAGCAGGCCATCCAGCAGCAGATCTCCACCAACACGCCGCAGGCGGACATGGAGTGGGACTCGTTCGTTCCGACCAACGACATCCCCGGGCTGATCTCCGGCAAGAACCCCAACTTCAACCTGCAGTCCGAGTACTCCAGCAACCCGTACATCATCTTCAACACCCAGTCGCCCAACAACGGCGGCGCTCTGCAGAAGACGGCCGTGCGGCAGGCCCTGGAGTACGCCATCAACCGGGACCACCTGATCCAGGACGCCAACGGCCCGCAGGTGTCGCCGCCGCTGACCCAGATCCTGCCCCCGGGTATCGGCGGCTCGTCGCCCTCGTACGACCTGTACCCGAACAACCCGACCAAGGCCAAGCAGATGCTGCAGCAGGCCGGGGTCCCCAACCTGACCCTGAAGTTCCTGTACCGCCCGGCGTCGAGCGAGAGCGCCAAGATGTTCCAGACGGTGCAGGCCGATCTCCAGCAGGTCGGGATCAAGGTCGTCGGTGTGGGCGTGCCCAACGCCGACTTCTACACCAAGTACCTGGAGGTGCCGTCCAAGGCCAAGAGCGGCGTGTGGGACCTGTCCCTCGCCGGTTGGTCGCCTGACTGGTACGGCGATGCGGCCAAGTCGTTCTTCGAGCCGCTGTTCGACGGGCGGATCCTGCCCCCGACGTCCAGCAACTTCGGTCTGTTCAACGACCCGACGGTCAACAGCGAGATCGACAAGGCGCTGGCCGCCAAGTCCAGCTCGGCCGCCGCTCCGCTGTGGCACCAGGCCGACGTGCAGACCATGAAGGACGCCGCCATCTTCCCGATCACGGACGGCAACCTGGGCCTGATGCGGGGTTCGCAGGTGCACAACGCCATCTACGTCCCCGAGATCGAGCAGATCGACCCCACCAACGTCTGGCTGAGCTAGGCCGGGGCTAGAACACCTACCGAGCAACAATTGGTACATTGAGCGGCCCGGCGGATTCCGCCGGGCCGCTCACCGTCCGAACCACATGCGAGCGTCGATCTGTGGTTCAGTGATCGGGAAGAGAGGAGCAGTTACGTGGCGCTTCTGGAGGTCAACGACCTTCACGTTTCTTTCCCCACCATCGACGGGCTGGTACAGGCCGTCAGGGGGGTGTCCTTCTCCGTGGAGAAGGGCCAGACACTCGGGATAGTCGGGGAGTCCGGTTCGGGAAAGAGCGTCTCCACTCAGACCATCATGGGCCTCACCAGAGGGGCCCACATCAGCGGCACGGCGACCTTCGAGGGCAAGGACCTGCTGGTCATGACGCCCGACGAGCTGCGCGCCGTGCGGGGGGCGAAGATCGCCATGATCTTCCAGGACCCCCTGTCCAGCCTGCACCCCTACTACAAGGTGGGGTGGCAGATCGTGGAGATGATCCGCACCCACGAGCCGCGCACATCCAAGGCCCAGGCCCGGGCCCGGGCGATCGACCTGCTGCGCCTGGTCGGCATCCCGCAGCCGGACCAGCGGGTCGACGACTACCCCCACCAGTTCTCCGGCGGTATGCGCCAGCGGGCCATGATCGCCATGGCCATGGCCCTCAACCCGGCCCTGCTGATCGCCGACGAGCCGACCACCGCGCTCGACGTGACGGTCCAGGCCCAGGTGCTGAGGGTGATCCAGCGGCTGCAGCAGGAGTTCGACACGGCGGTCATCCTCATCACCCACGACCTCGGGGTGATCGCCGAGGTGGCCGACGACGTCACCGTCATGTACGCCGGCGCCCAGATGGAGGTCGCCCGCCGCGACGACATCTTCTACTCGCCCCACCATCCCTACACCGAGGGCCTCCTGCGGTCGCTGCCCGGCTATGACTCGAACCGGCGCCGCCTGCAGCCCATCGAGGGGCAACCGCCGAGCCTGATCCGGATACCGCCGGGCTGTCCCTTTCACCCCCGCTGCCCGTACGTGATGGACAAGTGCCGGACCGAGGTTCCCGACCTGGCGCCGGTGTCGGGAGATCTGCGGCACAACTCGGCTTGCTGGCTGCCGCACGACAAGAGCGCCCGGCAGCAGGCCAGGACCGAGTTGGGAGAGAGGGCGAGTCTGTAATGGCACCGCTGGTAACCCTCACCGACGTGGTGAAGCATTTCCCGGTCAAGACCGGGAGCCTCCGCCGCAGCACCGACGTGGTGCATGCCGTGGACGGGGTGAGCCTGGAGGTGCAGCAGGGCGAGACGCTGGGCCTGGTCGGCGAGACCGGGTGCGGCAAGTCCACCCTGGCCCGCTGCGTCGCCCGGCTGTTCGACCTCACGTCCGGCCAGATCATCTTCGACGGCCAGGACATAAGCCGGCTCAACGCCCGCCAGATGCGCCCCCTGCGGCGGGAGATCCAGATGATCTTCCAGGATCCGTACGGATCGCTCAACCCCAAGCGCCGGGTGGGGGCCATCATCGGCGACCCGTTCGCAATCCACGGGGTGGCCAGCGGAGCCGAGCGCAAGCGCCAGGTACAGGAGCTCATGGAGATGGTCGGGCTCAACCCGGAGCACTACAACCGGTTCCCGGCCGAGTTCTCCGGCGGCCAGCGCCAGCGCATCGGCGTGGCCCGGGCTCTCGCCCTCAAGCCGAAGCTGATCATCTGTGACGAGCCGGTGTCGGCCCTGGACGTGTCCATCCAGGCCCAGATCGTCAACCTGCTCTCGGACCTGCAGAAGCAGCTCAACCTCACCTACATCTTCATCGCCCACGACCTGTCGGTCGTGCGCCACGTCAGTGACCGGGTGGCGCTGATGTACCTGGGCAAGGTGGCCGAGCTGGCCCCGGTGGAGGAGATCTACCAGACGCCCCGCCACCCCTACGCCAACGCCCTGCTGTCCGCGGTGCCGGTCCCGGACCCGGCCGGGGCGGCCCAGCGGAAGAAGATCGTGCTGGCCGGCGATGTCCCCTCGCCCATCAACCCGCCTTCGGGGTGCCGGTTCCACCCCCGCTGCCCCAAGGCCCAGCCCGACTGCGTCACCGACGTGCCGGAGCTGGTGTCCCGGCTGGGTGACGGGCCCGGCCACCTGGCCGCCTGCCACCACCCGGTCAGCCCCGGGGAGGACCTGACGCAGGCCCGCCCGACCATTGCGGCGGAGGAACGGGTGATCGAGGGGGACGGCGCCGCCGCCGCCAGCACGACCGCTGTCAATGGGGCTGATGCCTCCGCCACGTCAGAAAGGGGAACGGTGTGAGCCTCTCCTCCGCTGCAGTCGAAGCCGACGCCGTAGAGGTCGGCACGGGAGGTGCTCCCGACCAGGAGATCAAGGGTCGCGGCACCTGGCAGCTGGCCTGGGCCCGGTTCCG
>DASSZD010000080.1:0-84627 GCA_035702985.1 Acidimicrobiales bacterium | reverse complement strand
CCGCCGCGGTCACATAACCGCCCAGGAGCGCATGTAATGGTGGCGTGGCCGACCGCGACGAAGCCAAACCGATCGGCCGGCGGGTGGTGCTGGGCATGCTCGGGCTGGGGGCGGTCGGGGTGGTGGCCGGCAAGTCGGTGCAGGACGGCCTCAACGCCGCGGTGGCGCCGGTGCAGAAGCTGGACCCCACCGGGCTGAGCGGCCTGCTGCCCGGCGACTACTTCCGGGTCTACACCGTCACCTCCGGCTATCCCTACGAGAGCCCGGCCCGGTACCGGTTGAAGGTGGACGGGCTGGTGGACCGGCCGCTCCAGCTGGGCCTGTCCGACCTGCAGGCCCGGCCGGCGACGTCGCTGGTCCGGGACTTCCAGTGCGTCACCGGCTGGCGGGTGCCCAGGGTCCACTGGCAGGGGGTGCGCCTGGCCGACCTGCTCGACGAGGCAGGGGTGCGCGGCGGGGCCCGGGCGTTGCGGTTCGAGTCGTTCGACGGGGCCTACACCGAGAGCCTGACCCTGGCCGAGGCCCGCCGTCCCGACGTGATCGTCGCCTACTCGATGTCGGGCTCCCCCCTGTCCCGGGAGCACGGCGGCCCGGTCCGGCTGTACGTGGCGCCCATGTACGGCTACAAGTCCATCAAGTGGTTGTCGCGCATCGAGGTGGTGGACCGGGTCGAACCGGGCTACTGGGAGACGGTCGGCAACTACGACGTGGAAGCCTGGGTGGGCCACAGCAATGGCCGCAACGACCCGGCCACCTGAGCCGGCGGCCCCGGCCGGCGTCCTGCAACGCTTCGACCGGGTGGAGCGGGTGGTCCACTGGGCCAACGCCGGCCTGTTCCTGATCCTGGTGATCACCGGGGCCCTGCTCTACCTGGCCCCGCTGGGAGGGTTGATCGGCCGGCGGGCCCTGGTCGAGGACGTCCACGTGTACTGCGGGCTGGCCCTGCCCGTCCCCCTGCTGGTGGGGCTGACCGGACGGTGGGGGCGGGCCCTGCGGGCGGACCTGCGCCGGTTCAACCGGTGGTCCCGCCACGACCGGGTGTGGCTGGGGGCGGTCACCCGGGGCCGGGCGGCCCGGGCCGCCGCCTGGCGGGAGGTCCCGGTCGGCAAGTTCAACGCCGGCCAGAAGCTCAACGCGGCGTTCACGGCCGGGACCGGGCTGGTCATGCTGGGCACCGGGGTGATCATGCGCTGGTACCACCCGTGGCCTCTGAGCTGGCGCACCGGCGCCACCTTCGTCCACGACTGGCTGGCCCTGGGCGCCGGGCTGGTGGTCATCGGCCACATCGGCATGGCCCTGCGGGACCCCGACGCCCTCGGCTCCATGCTGACCGGGCGGGTCAGCCGGCGCTGGGCCGAACGCCACGCCCCGGCCTGGCTGGACGGGCGCGACGGCCCGGCCCCCGACGCCCCCTGAGACCCCGCCCGGCGCCGACCACCGCCCGGCACGCTCCCCGGCCGCCCCGCCCCGCGCCGTGCCTACCGCCCGGCACGCTCCCCGCGCCGACCACCCCTGGCCGGGGGCCGGCCGGGAGCCCCTAGAAGGCGGAGTCCACCGCCTCCAGCGCTTCCTGCAGCACCCCGGCCGCCCGGTCCACCTCGTCGGCGGTGACCGTCAGGGGCGGGGCGATACGCAGCACGTTGCCGGCCAGGCCGCCCTTGCCGATCAGCAGGCCCCGCCGGCGGGTCTCCTCCAGTGCCGCCCCGGCGGCCTGGGGCAGCGGGTCGCGGGTGCCGGGCGCGGTCAGCTCCACCGCCACCATCAGTCCCCGGCCCCGGACCTCGCCCACCACGCCCAGACGGTCGGACAACGGGGCCAGCCGGTCGAGGAGCTGGCCGCCGCGCTCCAGGGCGTTGGCCTGCAGGTCGTGGGACAACAGGTACTCCAGGTTGGCCAGGGCGCCGGCGGTGGCCAGCGGGTTGCCCCCGAAGGTCGATATGGAGTTGGCCGTCACCGAGTCCACCAGCTCCGCCCGGCCGACCAGGCCGCCGATGGCCAGGCCGTTGCCCAGGCCCTTGGCGAAGGTCAGCACGTCGGGCACCATCCCGTGGGCCTGGTAGCCCCAGAAGTGGCGGCCGGTGCGGCCCCAGCCGGTCTGCACCTCGTCGGAGACGAACAGGATGCCGTACTCGTCGAGAACCTGGCGGAACGCCCCGAGCAGCCCGTCGGGAGGGACGGCGAAGCCGGCCACCCCCTGGATGGGCTCGGCGATCATGCAGGCCACGTCACCGGCGGTGGTGGTCTCGATGACGTCGCGGAGGTCGGCCACGCAGGCGTCCACGTAGCGGTCGTCGGGCAGGTCCCGGAACGGGCTGCGGAACCGGTAGCCGCCGTGCACGTACGACACCTGCACCGGGGTGAGGCTGGACGTCGACCACGACCGGATACCGGTGGCGGCCATGGTGGCGAACGAGCGGCCGTGGTAGCTGTGCCGCAGAGCCAGCACCTGGCTGGACCGGCGGGCCCCGCAGCACAGCATCAGGGCGGTGTCGTTGGCCTCGCTGCCGGAGTTGGTGAAGAAGACCTTGGCGTCGTCCATCCCCGACAGGCCGGCGATCCGCTCCGCCAGCTCGACCATGGGCCGGATCAGGTACAGCGTGGAGGTGTGCAGCACCCGCCCGGCCTGGGACCGCACGGCGTCCACCACCTCGGGCACCGAGTGGCCGGTCATGGTGGTCAGGATCCCCCCGAAGAAGTCCAGGTAGGAACGGCCCAGGCTGTCGGTGACGGTCCGGCCCTCCCCGGAGACGATCTCGATGGGCTCGTCGTAGAACAGGCTGAGCCACGCGGGCATCACACGCCGGTGGCGGGCCAGCAGGTCGTCGCTCACCCGACGTCCTGTCCCCTCGGCAGCCGCTCGGCCGGCCAGCCCAGCAGGCTGACCGCGGTGGCACAGGCGTAGCGGTCGGTCATGCCGTCCACGTAGGCCACCGCCGCCAGCCGCGGGTCGTCGTCCCGGCGGTACTCGGCCGGCAGGTCCGCCGGGTGACGGATCAGGTGCTCGACCAGGGCCTGGAGCATGTCGATCACGCTACGACCCTGGGCCACCGACTCGGCCCGCAGGTAGATGCGCTCATGGTTGAACGCCCGTAGCCGGGCCAGGGCCTCGCCCATCGGCTCCGACATGCCGACCAGGCCGGTGCGGGTGACGGTCGCCACGATGTCGGTGACGAAGGCGTGCAGCTGGGCCGAGCGGGTCACCCCGCACCGCTCGGCCACCTCGGCCGGCAGGTCGGCCGGGTCGACCAGGCCGGCGACGGCGGCGTCCTCCAGGTCGTGGGCGCAGTAGGCCACCCGGTCGGCCAGGCCCACCACCTGCCCCTCGGGGGTGGCGGGGGAGGGACGGGACCAGGAGTGGTTGCGGATGCCGTCGAGGGTCTCGACGCACAGGTTCATGGGGCCGGCGGTCACGTCCGCTCCCCATACGGCGTGGTCGAAGCCGGGCACGAACACCCCGAAGGCGTCCTCCGAGGCGTGGCCGCCGGGGCCGTGGCCGCAGTCGTGGCCCAGGGCGATGGCCTCGGTGAGGGCCAGGTTGAGCCGGCAGGCCCGGGAGATGGCGGTGGCGACCTGGGCCACCTCCAGGGCGTGGGTGAGCCGGGTCCGCTGGTGGTCGGCGGGGAACACGAACACCTGGGTCTTGCCGGCCAGGCGCCGGAACGCCGCCGAGTGCAGGATGCGGTCCCGGTCCTGCTCGAAGCAGGTGCGCAGCTCGTCGGGCTGCTCCGGGCGGGCCCGCCGGGCGGGGGACCACGCCGAGCGGGTGGCCCCCGGGGCCAGGCTCAGCTCCTCGGCCTGCTCCCGGGCCTCCCGGTCGAAAGGCTCGACCGGGCCGACGGCCACCTGGTCGTCGCCGGCGTGGGCCTGGCGCACCCCGGCCGCCAGCTGCTGACCGGTCATGGTCCCGGCCCACCGCCGAGCCCGCTCCCCGGCCCCCCGGTGGCCGGCACCGGACCCCGGGCAGACGTCCGGCCCCGAGGGGAGTTGAGCGCCGGTCCCAGCCACGGGTTCAAGGTATCGCCGGGGCGTGACGGTATCGGGGACGGGGAGGCGCGCCCGGAACCGGTGCGCTCTTTTTCCCCCTACGATGGACCGGTCCTGGTCGCATGGAGCGCTATCAAGGGAGAAGCCGTCGTGGACGTTCGGATCGGTGTCGTGCAGTCGCCCAGAGAGATCGAGGTCGAGTTGCCCGACGGTACCGACGCGAAGAAGCTCACCGCCCAGGTCGAGGAGGCCGTCGGCGCCGAGGCCGGCGTGCTGTGGCTCACCGACCGGCGGGGCCGCCGGATCGGGGTGCCGGCGTCCCGGATCGCCTACGTGGAGCTCAACCCCTCCGGAGAGGAGCGGCGGGTCGGGTTCGGCGCGGCGGTGCGCTGAGCACAGCCGTCGCCTCCACGTGGCTGACCTCCTCGATCGCAAGCTGGTCTTCGTAACCGGCAAGGGCGGGACCGGCAAGACGACCATCGCCGCCGCGCTGGCCTGGCTGGCCGCGCAGCGGGGCAAGAAGACCCTGGTGTGCGAGGTGGACGCCAAGGGCGACCTGGCCGACCTGTACGAGACCGGCCCCACCCGCTTCGAGGAGCGGGAGGTGGCGCCCCGGCTGTGGGCCATGTCCATGGACACCGAGGCGTCGCTGAAGCAGTACCTGTCGCTGCAGCTGAAGCTGCCGCTGGTGGCCAAGGTCGGCCCCCTGGCCAAGATGTTCGACTTCGTGGCGTCGGCCGCCCCCGGCGTCCGGGAGATCGTCACCGTCGGCAAGCTGTGCTGGGAGGTGCGGGAGCGCCACTACGACTTCATCGTGGTGGACGCCTCGGCCAGCGGCCACATCGTGGGCCAGCTGGCCGCCCCGCAGGCCATCAACCAGCTGATCCAGGTGGGCCTGGTACGCCAGCAGACGGGCTGGATGCTCGACATCCTGGGCGACCCGGCCACCACCGGGCTGGTGGTGGTGGCCACCCCGGCCGAGATGCCGGTGAGCGAGACGCTGGAGCTGACCGAGCGGGTGCGCAGCGAGACCAACGTCGATCTGGCCGCGGTGGTGGTCAACCGGGTACTGCCGGAGCTGTTCGGCCGGGGCGAGGAGGAGGTGTTCGACCGTCTGGGCGAGTCGGTGGACAGCCGGGCCCGCCTGGAGGAGCGCCTGGGCGGCCCGTTGACCCCGCTGCTCGACGCCGCCCGCCTGACGGTGACCATGCGGCGGTCCCGCACCGAGCACCTGGAGCGCCTGCGCAACGCCGTGGACCCGGCCATACCGATGCTGTACATGCCGTACCTGTTCTTCCGGGCCCATGGGCTGCGGGCCACCCACCAGATAGCCGACGCCCTGTCGGCGGAGCTGGGGTACTGATGGCCGGCCCGAACGGGGAGGGGGACCGGGTGGACAGCCTGGAGGGGCTGCTGGCGTCCAAGGAGATCGTCATAGCCTGCGGCTCGGGCGGGGTGGGCAAGACCACCACCGCGGCGGCCATGGCGGCCATGGCGGCGGTGCGCCACCGGGGCAAGGTGCTGGTGGTGACCGTCGACCCGGCCCGGCGCCTGGCCAACGCCCTCGGCCTCGACGGGTTCGGCAACGAGGAGAAGCGGGTCGCCCCGGAGGCGTTCAAGGTGGCCGGCGTCAAGCCCCGGGGGGAGCTGTGGGCCGCCATGCTGGACACCAAACAGAGCTGGGACGCCCTGGTGCACCGCCACGCCCCCGACCGCGACACCGAGCAGCGGATCCTCACCAACCCGCTGTACCAGAACATCTCCGGCAAGTTCGTCCAGAGCCACGACTACATCGCCATGGAGCGGCTGTACGAGATCCACTCGAGCGGCAACTACGACCTGATCGTGGTGGACACGCCGCCGACCCGCAACGCCATGGACTTCATCGAGGCGCCCCGGCGGATGGCCGACTTCTTCTCGTCCAAGCTGCTGCGGCTGCTCATCGCCCCGTACCAGAGCCGACTGGTGAACATGGCGTCCCGGCCGTTCTACCAGGTGGCCGACCGGGTGCTCGGCTCGCAGTTCCTGGAGGACATCGCCGAGTTCTTCATCCTGTTCCAGACCATGTACAAGGGCTTCGTGGAGCGGGCCACGGCGGTGGAGCGGCTTCTCCGGGACAAAAGGACGACCTTCGTGGTGGTGAGCACCCTCGAGGCCGCTCCCGTCCACGAGGCGGAGTTCTTCATCCGGGTGCTCACGGCCAAGCGGTTCCATCTGGGAGCGCTGGTGCTGAACAAGGTCCTGCCGTCGTACCTGCTCGACGAGCAGGCCGAGGAGCGGGCGGCCCGGCTGTGCGAGGAGGCCCCCGAGCTGGCCCGGCTGGGCGGCCTGGCCCCGGCCCTGGAGACCGACGAGGAGCAGCTGGCCCGGGTGATGTACGAGGTGGCGTCCAACTTCCGGAACTTCGCCATGGTGGCCCGGCGGGAGGCCAGCCTGCGGCGGGAGCTGCAGATGCGCCCCGACGTGGTGGCCACCGTGCCGGAGTTCGAGGGCGACATCCACGACGTGTCCGGGCTGCTGCGCCTGGGCGAGCGGATCTGGTCGTAGGGGACGGCGGTGGCCACCCTCGCCGACCTGGTAGCCGAGCACACCGTGCTGGAGGAGCCGGTGATCACCCACCTGCAGCGGCTGGTGGCCGGCTGGGGGGTGCTGTCGGACCTGTGCTTCGCCGACCTGCTGCTGTTCGTGCCGGTGATGGGCTCGTCGGAGTCGTTCGTGGTGGTGGGCCAGGTGCGCCCCACCACCAGCCAGACGCTCCATCTCGACGACCAGGTCGGCCACGTGATCGACACCGACGAGCGGCGGATCGTGTCGCGGGCGTGGAAGCTGGGAACGGTGGTCGAGGACGAGGTGCGCATCCCGGGCCGGACCGAACCGGCCCGGCTGGTGTGCATCCCGGTCCGCTGGCAGGACCAGCTGGTGGCCATCATGACCCGGGAGTCGGCGCTGTCGGTGGGACGGCGGCCGGGGCTGCTGGAGCGGGTGTACGTGGAGGTGTTCGACCGGCTGGCCCGGATGATCGCCCGGGGCGAGTACCCGTTCCCGGTGGACGAGACCCACGTGGCCGAGACCCCCCGGGTCGGCGACGGGGTGCTGGTGCTGGACGCGTCGGCCCGGGTCGACTACGCCTCGCCCAACGCGGTCAACGCCCTGCACCGCCTGGGGCTGTACTCCGGGATCGACGGCCTGCGCCTGGACGAGGCCGGGCTACAGCAGACGGCGGTCTCGCTGGCGTACCAGACCCACCTGCCGGCGGTGGAGGAGGTGGGCGACGGGGAGACGTCGGTGATCATCCGCTGCGTGCCGCTGCTGGACCAGGGGGCGGTCACCGGGGCGCTGGTGCTGCTGCGCGACGTCAGCGACCTGCGCCGGCGGGACCGCATGCTCATGTCCAAGGACGCCGCCATCCGGGAGGTGCACCACCGGGTCAAGAACAACCTGCAGACCATCTCCTCCCTGCTGCGCATCCAGTCCCGGCGGATGGCCCCCGGCCAGGCCCGCCACGCCCTGGAGGAGTCCGAGCGACGGGTGCGGTCCATCGCCGTGGTGCACGAGATCCTGTCGCGCGACACCGCCGACGAGGTCGACTTCAACGACATCCTGCCGTCCCTGGCCCGCATGGCCGAGGACATGGGCACATCCGACCGGCCGGTGCGGATCAGCTACCGGGGGGAGGCCGGGCCGATGCAGGCGGGGGTGGCCACGCCGCTGGCGGTGGTGCTCAACGAGCTGCTGCAGAACGCCGCCGAGCACGCCTGGGGGGCCTCGGTCGACGGGTCCGGCGCCCCGGCCGGGACCGGGCCGCTGCACGTCGACGTGGAGCTGAAGCGGGTGGGCACCGACCTGCACGTCACCGTCCGGGACGACGGTGTGGGCCTGCCCGCCGGGTTCTCCATCGCCGACACCCCGTCGCTGGGCCTGTCCATCGTCCGGGGCCTGGTGGGCACCCAGCTGGGCGGCACCATCACCATGCGCAGCGACGGGGGTACGGTCATCGACCTGGTGATCCCGGTTACCAACTCCTCCGACGACCTCGAGAGCATCTGAGGCGCCGGCCGCCCCGCCCGGGTGTGGCTTTTGTCACTTCCATTGTCCGGGCGCGAAGACGCCCGGCGGGGGCGCCGGGCGTTTCGGTTGACGGCGGGGGGAGGTACCGGGTCAGGAAGCCTTGCGCTGCTGGGCCAGCCAGGCCTTGCGCAGCTTGCGGCGCTCCTCCTCGGACGTGCCTCCCCAGATACCCGATTCCTGGTTGGTCACCAGCGCGAACTCCAGGCACGATCGCTGGGCCTCGCACTGCATGCACACCGCCTTGGCCGACTCGATCTGCTCGATGGCAGGGCCGGTGCTGCCGATGGGGAAGAAGAGGTCGGGGTCTGTGTTCCGGCACGCCGCCTGGTCACGCCAGTCGTCGACGTCCCACTCGATACTGCGGCTCCAGGTGAGGGCCACGCGTACTACCTTTCGGGGGTGTTTGTGAAATTCATCACGTACGGGGTAACGCCTGGTCGTGCGTTCACCGCAACGGGGCCAGCGTAAATGCGCACCTTCCCGAAATCAAGCCTTTGTAAACCCCAATTTTCAACTTCGCTTAACACTTATTTCATGCCGGCCTGATCCCGAAGGGGATGCTGCGCCGGTCTACCCGCCCTCCGGCCGCCCAAACGGGCGGGCCGGCTAGCGACGGCGGGGGGCCGGCATCACCAGGCGCAGGCTGTCGGGCTCCCAGGAGAAGTGCAGGTGCTCGGCGTCACCGAGCGGCTCGCCGTCCATCTGGTAGGGCACGGTGGCGTAGGCGTGCAGGTCGGCGCTCACCACGTTGCGCACCATGGTGGCCTTGCGGTGGTGGAACTCCGGCGGCTCCCCGTCGCCGGTGTAGCGCAGGGCGGCGGCGGCCAGGCCGGCGATGGTCAGGGCGCCCAGCGAGCGCAGCACCACCACCGTCAGAGGTGTGGTCAGGTCGGTGCCGGGGGCCAGGTTGAACGGGCGCTCCCCCAGGAAGGTGTACGGGTTGGTGTTCATGACGATGGCGAAGTAGCCGTCGTCGACGGTCACCTCCGTCCCGTCGCGGTCGCACACGGTCATGGCGAAGTGGGGGTGGCGGCGGTCGAAGCGGGCCCAGGTGGCCAGGGCGGTGTAGGCGAAGAAGGCGTGGCCCAGGTACCGCTTCAGCGACGAGCGCCTCTCCACCTGCGACACCACCGCGGCGTCGAAGCCGGCCCCGACGTGGAACAGGTAGCGCCGGCCGTTGACGTTGCCCAGCCCGACCGGCCGGATGCCCCCCAGGCCCGGTCCGAGGGCGGCCAGCAGCTCGCCGGTGGCCTCGATCGGGTCGTTGGTCATGCCGATGGTGCGGGCGAACACGTTGGTCGAGCCGCCCGGGAGGACGCCGAGGGCGGTGGTGGTGCCGGCCAGCCCGTTGGCCGCCTCGTTGAACGTGCCATCCCCCCCGAGCACGATGACCACGTCGGTGCCCCGGGCCGCCGCCCCCCGGGCCAGGCGGGTGGCGTGACCCTGGCGGCCGGTCTCGGCCACGGTGACCTCGTGGTCGGCGGCGAGGGACTTCTGGATCACCACCCGGGCCCGGGCCGTCACCGACGACGCCGACGCGTTGACGATGAGCAGCAGCTTCAAGGCCCGGCGGTGCTCAGGCCTCGTCCGGCCCCGACGGCTGGCGGGCCACGGCGCGCATCTGGGCCACGCTGCGGGTCAGCAGGCGGGACACCTGCATCTGCGAGATGCCCAGCCGGCGGGCGATCTCAGACTGGGTCAGGCCCTCGAAGAACCGCAGGTGGACGATCTGGCGCTGGCGCATCGGCAGCTGCTCCAGCATGGGGGCCAGGACGGCCCGGTGCTCGGCCCGGGCCAGCTCCTCGTCCTCGCCGCCCAGGCTCTCGCCGGCCGAGTCGCCCTCCCCGTCGGAGCGGGGGGCGTCCAGCGAGGCGAAACGGTAGGCCTGCCCGGCCTCCAGGGCCTCCAGCACCTCTTCCTCGGACGCCTCCACCTCGGCGGCCAGCTCGGCGATGGTGGGGGAGCGGCCCAGCTCCTGGCCCAGCGGGTCGACCACCCGGCTCAGGCTCAGGTACAGCTCCTGCATGCGGCGGGGGGCCCGCACCGCCCACCCCTTGTCCCGCAGGTAGCGCTTGAGCTCTCCCACGATGGTGGTGGTGGCGTAGGTGGAGAACTCGATGTTCAAGGTGGGATCGAACCGCTCCACCGCCTTGAGGAGGCCCAGGGCGGCGACCTGGGTCAGGTCCTCCAGCGGCTGGCCCCGGTTGGCGAAGCGGCGGGCGAGGTAGGCGGCCAGGCCCATGTGGGCGCCCACCAGCTCGTCGCGCAGGGCCACGTCGCGGGTCCTGGCGTATTCGGCGAACGACGCCTTCATGTTCTGACGGTCAGGCACGGGACGGCTCAGTCACTCGAAGCGGCGGCTTCTGGATGGCGCCGCTTGACCAACCGGAACTGCGGGCCGTCCGGCCCGGAGGTGAGATCGTGCTCGTCCACCAGCGCGCTCAGTATCACCCTTGACAGGTCGGTCAGGCCGACCGGGATGATGTCCTCCAGGAATCGTCCCTGGCCTTCCACCATCAGCGAGGCCGGTGCGATGGAATAGACCAGCTCGACGGTGCCGTGGCGGCCGGTCGGGCCGGTCAGGCCGAAGCACAGCTCGTCGATGGCCAGCCTCAGATCCTCGATCTCGTCGTAGCTGAACCCCAGCCGGCCGGCGAGCCCGGCCGCGGTGACGCGCGCCAGGCGGAGGAACTCCGGGCGGGCCGGGACAACGAGTCGCACTTCGTCGGCAGAGGTCACGATCAGCGGACCGTACCACCGACGGGCCCGGGCGGGCGCGGAAAGCGCGCCCGAATGGCGCTTTGCGCCGGGCTTCTAGAACAATGAGAACCATGAATGTTGTCGTCTGCGTCAAGCAGATCCCCGACCCGGCGGGAACGTACACGCTGGATCCGAGCAATCACAACCTGGTCCGCGATGGGAAGCTGATACTCGACGACTCCGACTCCTACGGCGTCGAGATGGGCCTGCAGCTCGCCGAGCAGGCGGGTGGCGGCGAGGTGACCCTGGTGTCGATGGCCCCCAACTCCGAGACGAGCGGCCTGCGCACGGCGCTGGCCATGGGGGCGGCCAGGGCCATCCTGGTCAGCGACCCGGCGCTGGCCGGCAGCGACGCCCTGAGCACGGCCAAGGTCCTGGCGGCCGCCATCAAGCGGGCCGAACCGGACCTGATCATCGCCGCCACCGAGTCGACCGACGGCTACACCGGCACCACCCCGGTCCAGGTCGCCGAGCTGCTCGGCCTGCCGGCTGTCACTTTTTCCAAGAAGGTGACCGTGTCGGGTGACAAGGTGGTCGTCGAGCGCCAGACCGAGGAGGGCTACGACCAGGTCGAGGTGCCGCTGCCGGCTGTGGTCACCGTCACCGCCGGCGTGGTCGAGCCCCGCTACCCGTCCTTCAAGGGCATCATGGCCGCCAAGGGCAAGCCGGTGGAGGAGCTCAGCGTGTCCGACCTGGGGCTCGACGCCTCGGCCGTGGGCGCGGCCGGCGCCGGCCAGGAGGTCGTCTCCGTGGCCCCGGCCGAGGCCCGCAAGGCCGGCGAGGTCGTCGTGGACGAGGGCGACGCCTTCCAGCAGATCGTGGCCTATCTGGAAAAGATCAAGGTCATCTAGGAACGAGGGAAGAGGATATGGCACTCAACACCATCTGGGTCGTCGTCGACCGTACCGGCGACAAGGTCGCGTCCGTGGCCCTCGAACTGCTCACCAAGGCCCGCCAGCTGGCCGGCACGGTGGAGGCGATCACCTGGGGCGACGCCTCGGCGATCGCCGACCAGGTCGGCTCCTACGGGGCCACCGCCGTGCACACCGTGGGCGACCTCGGCGGCGGCCTGCCCGGTCCGGCCGTGGCTGCGGCCATCGCCGAGCGGATCTCGGCGGGCAGCCCCCCCGAGGCGATCTTCGTGGCCCAGAGCTACAACGGCCGCGACATCGCCGGCCGGCTCTCCGCCCGCATCGACCGCCCGGTGCTCACCAATGTGGTCAACCTGGCCGAAGGCGACGGGGGTCTGGTCACCGAGCACGCCATCTTCGGCGGCACGGAGATCCTGAACGCCCGCTTCACCGCCTCCGCCCCCGGCATCTACGTCATCCGGGCCAAGTCCTTCGCCCCGGAGCAGTCCGGCGGCGGGGCCGCCCAGGTCGACACCTGGGACGTCCCCGAGCTGGGCGCGGTCGGGGCGGCCCGGATCGTGTCGTCCCACGTGGAGGAGACCGAGGGTCCCAAGCTGGACGAGGCGGCGGTCGTCGTCTCCGGCGGCCGGGGCCTGGGCGACGCCGACAGCTACAAGCTGATCGAGGACCTGGCCAAGCTGCTCAAGGGTGCCCCGGGCGCATCGCGGGCCATCGTCGACGCCGGCTGGGTCCCCTACTCCCACCAGGTCGGCCAGACCGGCAAGACGGTGAAGCCCACCGTCTACATCGCCTGCGGTATCTCCGGTGCCACCCAGCACATGGTCGGCATGAAGAGCTCCAAGAACATCATCGCCGTCAACAAGGACCAGGAGGCGCCGATCTTCACCATCGCCGACCTGGGCGTGGTCGGCGACGTGAAGAAGGTGCTACCGCAGCTGATCGAGGCGCTCAAGAACAGGAGCTGACACAGCTCCTGTCATACCAGCGGCCACGGATACGGGTGATCCGTGCGTGGCTGGGGAAGCCGCCGGACTTCCAGGAGGTGCCGGGCCCTGCTGAGCAGGGCCCGGCCCTCCTCGTCATGGAGCAGGTGGCGCAGCGGGTCCGGTAGGCCGGCCTCCGCCAGCCGGCCGACCGCCTCCAGGTCGTCGCCGCCGACCGGCTCCCCGGCGAAGTCCCATATGACCGTGCGCAGCTTGTGCTGGACGTGGAAGCACAGACCGTGGTCTATACCCCAGATCCGCCCCGTCCCGTCGAGCAGGCAGTGGCCGCCCTTGCGGTCGGCGTTGTTGGCCAGCACGTCGAACACGGCCATGCGCTTGAGCGCGGCGTGGTGGCGGCGGTCCTCGAGCAGCGTGAAGTAGTGCTGCTCGAAGTCGGCGTCCACGAACAGCTGCAGGGAACCGGGGCCGAGGGGGGCGTCCTCCACCTCCACGGTGGGGGGGACCAGGTCCCAGCCCAGGGCGCGGGCCAGTTCGTAGGCGGCCACCTCCCGGCGGTACAGGCCGTCGGGGAAGTCCCACAGCGGGCGCTCCGCCCGGCCCGGCTTGTATATGGCCGGCACCGCGCTGTCATTGCCGCTGTCAGCCTCGGTGACGGTGACCAGGTAGGTGCCGTTGCTGCTCCAGGGCATCCGGCCTTCGATCTCCACCCGGCCGGTCGACAGCAGGGATGTCACCGACTCGGAGGCCGGGTCGTTCAATGGGGCCGGTGGCCGTTCGTCCGGGGACACGAGTGGCCTTCGGGATCCATGGGCCGCCCGCACAGCGGGCAGGTCGGCCGGCCGGCGCTGACCAGGTCGGCGCCGACCCTGATGATGAGGGCCGCCGACGCCCGGGACAGGCCGATGCGGGCCGCCCCCCGCCCGCCCAGCGGGTCGGCGGAGACGTCGGGTTCCTCGTCCTCCTCGTCGCCGATCTCCTCGGCCAGGACCACCACCCGGTCGGCCGGCCCGTCGTAGGACAGCTGGATGCTGCCCACGGCCCACTCGGCCAGCACCGGCTCCTCCAGGGCCGCCGATCCGGCTCCGTCCGGGTCTTCGGGGACGGGCAGGTCGGCGAGGATCTCGCCCAGGAACTGCGCCAGGGCGGCCACCTGCTGCTTCTCCAGCTTCAGGGTCAGCAGCTGCTCGCCCTGGCGGGCCTGGATGTAGAAGGTCCGCTGCCCCGGCTCGCCCACCGCCCCCACGGTGGCCCATTCCGCTTCGGGCAGCTCGAACGAGCGGCTCACGACGGCACCAGCTCCTCCAGCGTGGCGGTGGAGTTGACGGCCAGGACGGTGGGTCCGACCGGCCCGTAGGAGATGGCGGTCACGGAGCACGGGGAGATCACCACCCGCTGGAACAGGTCCAGGTGGGAGCCGGCGGCGTCGTTGACCGCCGCCTTGATGGGGTCGGCGTGGGACACCGCCACCACCGTCTCGCCGGGGTGGCGCCGGCACAGGTCGGCGATGGCGGTGACGATGCGGGCCTGCATGGCGGTGAAGGACTCGCCGCCCGGGAAGCGGAACCCGCTCGGGTAGCGCTGCACGGTGGACCACTCGGGGAGCTTCATGAGCTTCTTGAGCTCGGCTCCGGTCCACTCGCCGAAGTCGCATTCGAGCAGGCCCCGGTGGGTCTGGACCTTGAGCCCGAGGGCCCGGGCGATGGGGGCGGCGGTCTCGCGGGTGCGCTCCAGCGGCGAGGCGTACACGGCGCTGATACGCCGGCCGCCAGTGGCCGGGCCGGCCTTGCCGTTGGTGGCGGGCCGGGCGGAGGCCGACCAGGCGGCCAGGCGGTCGGCGACGGTGGCCGCCTGGGCCCGGCCCCGGTCGGCCAGGTGCAGGCCCGGGGCCCGGCCGGGAAGCACCTGGCCGGTGGTGGGGGTGGCGCCGTGGCGGACCAGGAGCACGAGCGTGGAGGGGGAGGGGGCCTTCCCGGGGCGGCTCTGGGGTCGCGCTCCGGTGCCCTGGGCGGGGGTGGTTGTCGGCATTTCTGCCGGTCAACCTAGTGTCTTCCCGGTGGTGAGCGGACCGGACCTGGAGCAGTTGGCTCGCGAGATCGAGCAGTGCCGGGCGTGCCCCCGCCTGGTCGCCTGGCGGGAGAAGGTGGCAGCCGAGCGGCGGGCGGCGTTCCGGGACCAGACCTACTGGGGCCGGCCGGTGCCCGGCTTCGGGGACCCCGAGGCGGCCATCGCCGTGGTCGGGTTGGCCCCGGCCGCCCACGGGGCCAACCGGACCGGCCGCATCTTCACCGGGGACCGCTCCGGGGACTGGCTGTTCGCGTCCATGCACCGGGTGGGCCTGGCCAACCAGCCGACCAGCGTCAGCCGGGACGACGGCCTGGCCCTGCACCGGGTGTGGGTGATGGCCGCGGTGCGCTGCGCCCCGCCGGCCAACAAGCCCACCCCGGAGGAGCGTGACCGGTGCCAGCCGTGGCTCGAGGCCGAGCTGGACGCCCTGGGGCCGGTCCCGGTGGTGGTGGTGCTGGGCCAGTTCGCCTACGAGGTGGTCAGCCGGTTCCTCGGGATCCGGCCCCGGCCCCGGTTCGGCCACGGTGTGGAGGTGGCCGCTCCCGGCGGGCGCACCGTGGTGTGCTCCTACCATCCCAGCCAGCAGAACACCTTCACCGGCAGGCTGACCGAGCCCATGCTCGACTCGGTGTTCATCCGGGCGGCCGAGCTGGCCGGTATCGGGGCCTGAAGCGGTGCCGGAGCTGGTGGAGGTCGAGCGGTACCGCACCCTGGCTGCCGGCCGGGCCCTGGACCGGACCATCGAGGGGGTGGCCGCCCCCGACGCCTGGTACCTCAAGCGGGGGGCGCAGGCCGATCTGGTGCGCGACGTGCTGGTCGGGGAGCGGTTCGTGGCGGCCCGCCGCCGGGGGAAGCTGCTCATGCTCGACGTCTCCAACGGGGTGGTGATGGGCCTGCACTTCGGGATGAGCGGCCGGCTCCTGGTCGACGGTCGGGCCGGGGTGGACCAGCTGCTGTACAGCCCGGCCGGTGACCAGATCCGCTACGACCGCTTCACGGTGGCCTTCGCCGACGGCGGGGTCCTGACGGTGCGGGACCCCCGCCGCCTGGGTGGGGTGGAGCTGGAGCCCGACGAGTCCCGGCTGGGGCCCGACGCCCTGACCGCCACCCTGCCGGAGCTGAGACGGGCGCTGAGCGGCGCCGCGGTGGCGCTCAAGGCCCGCCTGCTGGACCAGTCGAAGCTGGCCGGGGTGGGCAACCTGATCGCCGACGAGGTGCTGTGGCGGGCCGGCCTGTCACCCCTCCGGCCGGCGGGGGAGCTGCCTGCCGCGGCGGTGAAGCGGCTGCACGGTCACCTGGGGTCGGGCCTGGCCGACCTGATCGGCCGGGGCGGCTCCCACACCGGAGATCTCATGCCCGAGCGGCGCCCCGGCGGGATGTGCCCGAGGGACGGCACGCCGCTGGTGCGAGCCACGGTGGGGGGCCGCACGACGTGGTGGTGCCCCCGGCACCAGCGCTAGGCCGCCTCGGGCGCTGGGCCGCCTCCGGCACCGGCACCGGCACCAGCGCCGGGCCGCCCCCGGCCCGCCCCCGGCCCGCACCGGGGCCTCTACACCGAGCTGAAACGGGACGGGCCGGCGGCGTCGACCCTCCCGGCGTCGGCGGCGGCCGGGCGCAGCAGGACCACCGCCAGCACCGCGGCCAGCGCGGCGCACACCGCGGCCCCGGCGAAGATGGTGTGGAGCTCACTCAGCAGCGCCCGGGTGGTGGCGTGATCGTAGGCCGGGCACGAGTTGGGGTTGTTGGGGCAGAGGGTGAGGGGCGAGCCGATGCGGGCCTGGGCGGCGTAGAAGCGGTGCAGGGCCACCGCGGTGAGGGCCGAGAGCCCGGCCAGCATCCCGATGGTGCGGGCGACCACCGCCAGGGCGCTGGCCAGGGCGTGGGACCGCTCGGCGACCGCCCCCAGGATGGCCACGTTGACCGGGGCGATGGCCAGGCCGAAGCCCAGCCCGCAGATCACCAGCTCGGCGTCGCTGGGGCGGGGTCCCCCGCCCATGGCCGTCTCGGACCACGTCGCCATGGCCACGAACGCCAGGGTGGACAGCACCATCCCCGCCGCGGTGAGGTAGGGAGCGACCCGCCGGTTGCGGCACAGGACCCCGCCCACCACGGCGCCGACCGGCACCGCCACCAGGAACCGGAGCAGCACCAGCGCGGCGTCCACCTCGGAGTTGGGGTCGACGGTCGAGCGGGCGAAGAGCGGCACGTCGATCAGGGCGGCCATCAGGGCGCCGCCCAGGGCCAGGTTCACCAGCAGGGCCCCCCAGGCCGGCCGGGCGGCCAGCGTGCCGGCCTGGATGAGCGGGTCCGGGGTGCGCCGCTGGCGCCACCAGAACCCGGCGGCCAGGACCACCCCCAGCGGCACCACGATCGGGGCGCTGGAGGCGATGACCTGCTTGCTCGGGTCGGCGGTGGAGAAAGCCACCACCACGCAGGCCAGCACCCCCGCCAGGAGGGCGGCGCCGGGCAGGTCCGAGCGGCGGAGCACCCCGGGCAGGCGCCGGAGCGGGACCAGCGGGCGGATCCGGGCCGGGGCGGCCGCCTCCCAGATCAGGAAGGCGCCCAGAACGGCCAGGGAGATCAGCACGATGGGGGTGGTGAGGGGGGCCCACGACCCGGCCGCCTGGGGGGAGTACAGCTGGCCGAGGGTGGCGTCGGTGGCCAGGCCGGCCGGGGCGGCCAGCCCCACCGCCAGGCCGGCGGTGCCCACCACCGCCAGCAGCGGGCCCATCCAGTCGCGGCGCCGGGAGAGGGCCGGCCGGGCCGGCCGCCCGGCCCGCCGCTCGGAGGCGCCGCACATCCAGAACCCGGCGCCGAGAGCCAGCACGACCGGCACGTTGATCCAGAAGATGGCCCGCCACGAGGAGAGGGCCACCACCGCCGCCCCGTACAGCGGGCCGATCACGCTGCCCAGCTCCTGGAGGGCGCCGACCACGCCGAGCGGCCGGCCCCGCTCGTCGGGGGGCCAGCGGCTGGCCACCATGGCCATGGCCACCGGGACCAGGCCCCCGCCGCCGACCCCCTGCACGGCCCGGCCCAGGACCAGGACCGGCAGGGAGTGGGCGGTGGCGGTCAGCACCGAGCCGAACCCGAACGCGGCCAGGCAGCCGGCGAACACCGGGCCGGTACCGGCCACGTCGGCGATCCGCCCGATCAGCGGCAGCACCGCGGTGTAGCCCAGCAGGAAGCCCGAGATGATGGGCGTGGCCCGCTGGAGGCGGTCCAGGCCGAGACCCACCCCGTTCATGATGTTGGGCAGGGCCACCACCACCACGTAGGTGTCGGCGGTGGCCAGCAGGACGGCGACGGCGGCCAGCGCCAGCCGCCACCGGTCGGGCCGGCCCACGGCCGGGGCCCGGTGCGGCGCGCCGGTCGGGGCGGCCTGGCGTCCGGGTGCCATTCCCACCCGGCGGCTCAGGACACCGGCGGCAGCGTGATGTTCACGTGCTCGTTGTAGCCGGTGAGGGTCAGCTGGTAGGTGCTGTCGTACTTCTGGGTGGTGAACGGGCCGACCAGGGTGACGGTGCGCAGCTGGTAGTTGGACGGGTTGATGGCCAGGGTGACCGTCACCGGCTGGGCCCGGTTGGTGTCGGGGAGCACGGGGATGCTGGAGCCGGGGACGGTGTAGGTCACGGTGTCGAGCAGCTCCCCGTTGGAGCGGACGGTCGGGCCGCTGCGGGGGTTCTGGGCGACCGACAGCAGCTTGGTGAGGCCGGTGTCCGGGTTCAACAGCTGGGCCGGGTCGGTCAGGCCGAAGTCCGACGGGTTGGCCTTCTGGTAGCCGGTGTGGAACGGGAGCTGGGCCTCGAACACGCCGTTGACCGACACCACCGCCACCTTGGCGCTGAAACCGCTGATGGCGACGCTGAAGGTGCCCTGCAGCGAGGCCGGGCGGGCCAGGTCCCCCTCACCGCCGATCAGGTTGGTGCCCGACAGGGCCACGTTCTTGCTGGTCAGCTTGAAATGCGCGGTGGAGGTGGCGTCGAGTGTGGCCTTGGCCTTCTGCACGAGGGTCGGGGCGCTGACTTTCGGGGTGGACGATCCGCAGGCGGCCAGCAGCGCCGGGGCCGTGATGGCGATAAGTGCCGGCACGAGCGCTTTGCGGATAGACAACGATCTGGCCCCTCCCTGGTATCCGGCCCGGTCGGTCTCGCCGGGGCCGCACCCGGTCCGGCGGGGAGCCGGGCGTGGCTTCCTGAAACTACACCGCCGGCCCGGCGCCCATGACGAGGGTGACCCCGAAGCGGGCTACGCCGGTCAGTCCGGGAACACCATGCCCAGCTCGGCGGCCCGCCTGGCGGCGTCGTCGGGGAAGATGTTCTTCACCAGGAACGGATCCGAGGCGAAGGCCCAGTTCGGGGCCAGGCCCTTGATGTAGCGCTCCATGTAGAGCATCTGCTTCGAGAACAGCACCATCTCCCTGGGCGCGGTCAGCCCGTACTGCTTCATCATCTCCAGTGACGACATGATGAAGTCACCCAGGCTCATGCTGGCCGAGTTGCCCAGCATCGGCGCCACGACCATCTGGATGCGCAGGCCGACCTCCTCGTCGGTGCCCATCTCGTCGTTCATGATCCCCAGGTTCTTGTACGCCCGGGCGATGCGGGCGAAGTTCTGGTCGAAGATGAAGGTGTAGAACAGGTCCTTGATCAGCGCCTTGTACTCGTCGGGCACCTCTCCCATGATGCCGAAGTCGAGGTAGCTGGCCCGGCCGTCGTCCAGGACCCACAGGTTGCCGGCGTGCATGTCCCCGTGGAACGGGCCGTGGATGACCACCGCCTCCAGCCAGGTCTTGGCTCCCCGCCGGATGATCAGCTCGCCGTCGAGGCCCTGGTCCCGTATGGCGTCGAACTCGTCCATGGGGATGCCCGTCATGCGCTCCATGCAGATCATGTGCGGGCCGCAGTAGTCCCAGTAGATCTCCGGGGCGGTGATCCACCCGTTGTCGCCGAACGCCCACAGCTTGTCCCGGAACCGGTGCTGGCGCCACGCCTCCAGGGCGGGGTTGAGCTCCTGGTAGGTGACGGCGTGCAGGTCCTCCACCAGGGCCACGGCGCCGGCGTTGCGGGCCCACTCGAAGTGCCGTTCCAGCGTCCGGGCCAGGCGGTGCATGATCCTCAGATCGGTGGTCATGCGCCGGCGGATGTTGGGGCGCTGCAGCTTGATCACCGCCTCCCGCCCGTCGGGCAGCACGCAGGCGTGGACCTGGCCGATGGAGGCGGCCGAGAGGGGGGTCTCGTCGAAGCGGCGGAAGATGCTGGCCGGCTGGTAGCCGAGGTCCCGGCGGATCATCTCCCGGGCGGTGCGCCCGTCGAAGGGAGGGACCTCGTCCAGGCAGCGCTGGGCGCTGCGGGCCAGGGGGGCCGGGAACAGGCCAGGCGACGAGGCGATGATCTGTCCCAGCTTGACGTAGGTGGGGCCCAGCCGGAGAAGACCGTCCACCGCCCCCTCCGAGGCGGCGGCGAAGGCCCGGCGCCGGCGGCGGCGCAGCGCCCAGCGGGCCAGCGAGGCGGCCACCGACAGGCTGAGGGTGACGTACACCACCACCATCCGGACCAGCTCGGCCGGTCCGAACGAGTCGAGCGGCGGCATGTGGACCTCCAGGTCCCGGGCCGGCGGGCCGTCGGCGTAGGGCCCCCGGAACCGGCTGCGGACCCCGGTCGTGCCGAAGTCCCCTCCCGGCCGGCGGGGGGCCGGGTCGGCGAAGGTCATGCCCTAGATGTTCACCGCTCGCTGTCGGTCTGCGCCAGTTGTCGCTTCAGTACCTTTCCTGACGGGTTGCGGGGCAGCTCGTCCACGAACACCACGTCCCGGGGCACCTTGTAGCGGGCCAGGTTGGCCTTCACGTAGGAGCGCACGTCCTCCTCGTCGAGGCGGTGGCCGTCCCGGACCACCACGAAGACCCGCAGCCGCTGCCCGAAGGCGTCGTCGGCCACGCCGACGGCGGCCGCCTCCAGCACCGATCCGTGGGCGGCCAGAAGCTCCTCCACCTCCCGGGGGAACACGTTCTCCCCGCCCGACACGATCATCTCGTCGTCGCGCCCGTCGACGAACAGGCGGCCGTCGGGATCGAAATGGCCGACGTCGCCGGTGGACATCAGCCCGTCGATCATCTGCTTGGTGCCCCCACCGGTGTAACCGCCGAACTCCATGCCGCTGCCCACGAAGATGCGGCCGGTCTGGCCGGCCGGCAGGACCCGGTCCTGCTCGTCGTAGATGCGGACCGTGGTGCCGAGAGGCGGTTTGCCGGCGCAGCCCGGCGCGGCGCGCAGATCCTCGGGGGTGGCGATGGTGGCCCAGGCCACCTCGGTGGACCCGTAGAGGTTGTAGACCACGTCCCCGAACAGGTCCATGGCCCGGGCGGCCAGCGCGGCGTCGAGCTGCGATCCGCTGGAGGCGATGATGCGCAGCGCCGACAGGTCGAACTCGGAGATGCGGTCGGGGCCCAGCGCCACCAGCCGGTTGAGCAGCACCGGTACCACGGTCAGGGCGGTGCAGCGGTGCTCGGCCAGGGCGACGAGGGTCGCTTCCGGATCGAAACGCCGGCGCATCACCAGCGTCGAGCCCAGGCCCAGCGTCAGCACCGAGACCCCCAGGCCCCAGGCGTGGTAGGCGGGCGGGGCCATGTAGGTGACCTGGCGCGACTTGAACGGGATGCGGGACAGGATGGCGGCGACCGGGGCCAGCGACCGGGGCTGGCCCCGGTTGGCGCCCTTGGGGGTGCCGGTGGTGCCGCTGGTCAGGATGATGACGTTGCCGGGGGAGTCCGGCGGCGGGGGCGGGGCCGGGTTGCCGGCGGCGATCAGCGATTCGATGGTCGGCTCGCCGCCCGCCGGACCGTCCCGGTCGTCGGTCCAGGCCAAGAACCGGCCCCGGGGCGCGTCGACCGACGCCACCACATCGGCGAACTCCTCGTCGTAGACCAGCATCTGCACCCCCTCCCGGGCGCAGACCTCCTTCGCCTGCGGGGCGGCGAAGTCGGTGTTCAGGTACAGGGCCCGCCCGCCGGCTTTGAGCACCCCGAAGCTGGCGTCGAACATGCCCCGGTGGTTGCGGCACAGGATCCCCACCCCGGTGCCGGGCCGCACCCCCCGGGCCCGGAAGGCGTTGCCCAGGGCGTTGGAACGGCGGTCGAGGGCCTCGAAGCTCACCGAGCCGATCTCGTCGATGATGGCGGTGCGGTCACCGTGACGGATGGCCGCTACCGACGCCGCCGCCCCCATGGGGCCGTACCGCTCCAGCGCCCGGTACATCGCGTACAGCCGGTCGGCCCGCTCCGGCCCGATCATGCCGGAGCTGATGATGGTCATGAGCGCCTGCGCCTCGGTGGGCAGGCGCATGAGCTTCCGGGTGACGGTCGTCAGGTCGGTCAGGCGGTCCGCCACTCGGTGCTCCTCTGCGCTAGGGGTCGGGGCTTCAACGGGGCCGGGTCAGGCGCCGCCGATGGCGTAGTGGCATTTCGACTGCGAGTAGGCCAGAACCTGGTTGCCGGCCGCCTTGATCTGCGGGTCCAGTAGCAATGGCGTGAGGCTACCCGGCTTGACCTTCCTGTAGTCCAGGCCGGCGGACACGAGCGACGACAGGATCGACGCCACGCTGTGCAGGTAGGTCCCGGCCGCCCCGGCGATGTCGGGCGGGGCGGCGGCCAGAGCCTCGGGCACGGTGTTGACGTAGTCACGCAGGATGTCCTTCCTGACCGCCGGGGAGGCGTCGGGCAGTTCGCTCTCGTGGCGGTACATGGCGGTCAGCACGGTGCAGAAGTTGGTCTGGCTGGCCGGCCCGCTCACCGCCGGGGCGGTCCAGTTGTCGACCTGCAGCAGGGTCGTGGTGGTGGTGGCGGCGGCCGCCGGGCGGGGATCGGCGGCCCGGCTGTGGCCGCCGCCGCATCCGGCCAGCACCAGCCCGCAGGTCAGGGCGGCCACGGCGGTCAGGCGACTAGGACGACGTGAAGACACCGAAGGTGCTGGGGGCGTAGAAGGAGTTGGGGTAGTGGCCGGTCGCCGGGTCCGGGATCGACGGCAGCCCCAGGAGGGAGTTCAAGAGGTTGGCGTTCGACTGGGTGCACACCGCGCTGGAGTACCCGGGGGCCGGGGTGGTGTCGGGGACGATGGCACCCACCGGGAAGTCGTTGGCCACCAGGGTGGCGTCGGTGCCGGTGACCGGGCCGGTGGCCGGCCGGCCGGTCAGCTTCCCGCTGGTGCCGGTGGTGAGGAACACCGGGGCGGTGGCCTGGGCGTAGGTCAGACCGGTGGCCGCCAGGTTCTTCACCCCGGCCGCCACCAGGTTGCCGATGGCGATGGTGCACGACGCGCCGGACACGTTGCCGCCCGGCTGGGTCACCCCGCCGAGCAGGGACTGGATCGCCGGGGGCAGGGTGACGGCCGATCCCGGGGCCAGGGCGGTGAGCAGGCTGGTCAGGGCCGGACCGAAGTCCGAGGTCGACTTGGCCCCCCCGTAGAAGTCGAGCATCAGGCCGCCGTTGGCCGCCGGCTTCTTCTCTATGGCCGCGGCCAGGTTGCCGTCGGCGGCGCCGTAGGCGCTGAGGACGGGCAGGCCGGGGACGCCGGTGATGCTGAGCGACACGTTGATCTGGTCGGGGCTGAACACGAAGTTGTTGTTGTAGTTCGGGTCGTTGCCCAGCCCGTAGGGGTTGCCGGATATGGCGCCCTGCTCGCTCGGCAGACCCATCACCCCGCACAGCTTGGCGAAGACGGTCCCGTACATGGCGCCGGTGGTCGGGTCGGGCTGCAGCGGCGCCCCCAGCGTGGCGGTGACCAGGCTGTTGGAGATCTGCAGGTAGCCGCCCTCCTTGACGCCCTGCGGCGTGGTCTGTCCCAGGGTGCCGGTGAAGGGGATCTCGTAGGGGACCGACGGGGAGTTGCGGGGGGCGCCGCCGTGGGGGTACTGCTCCGGGGCGCAGTTCAGGCCGGCCACGTTCGGGCCCGGGGAGGTGTCGGCCACCGCGGTCGACGCCGGGACGGCCAGGGTTCCCAGGCAGGAGGCCAGCGGGGCGGCCAGGGTCAGCGCGACCAGCCGGCGGTGGCGGTGGAACCAGCGGGTCACGAGCGGGGCCACGGGCAGGTCGGGGTGGGGGCCGGGATGTTGGTGTGCTCCAGTTCGAAGTCGAAGCAGAACGGGGCGGTGAACGTGGCCCGGCCGGGGGCGGCCGGCAACCCGAGGACCTGGTTGAAGGTCTGGGCCACCGACGGCGGGCAGCTGCCGGTGTCGGAGCCGACCACGGCGGGCACCGGGAAGGAGTTGCCGACGGCCACGGCCTGGCCGTCCTGGGTGGGGCCGGTGACCGGCTGGCCGGACAGCTTCCCGTCGGTGAGGGTGGTGAAGGAGGCGTTGAGGGTTATGCCGCAGGTGAAGCCGAGGGTGGACACCGAGGCCTGGGTGGATCCGGTGACGGTGATGTCGAGACCGCCGTTGGCGGCCGGGGTCATCGACACGTCGGCGGTGAGCTTGCCGAAGCTGACCGAGGCGGGCAGGGCCTCCAGCCCGGCCACGTAGATGTTGGGGGTGGCCAGCACGATGTTGGACTCCTGGATGGTCCCGGTGAGCTGCGGGAGCTGCACCAGCCCGCAGGCCACCGCGTACAGGTGGGGTATCACCACGTCGGGGGGGAGGGTGATCTGGCCGTCGTAGATGATGGCCCGGAACGGTACGCCGTAGGGGGTGAACGGGGCGTTCGGCGGGGCCCCGGCGGGCGGGTAGGTGGCGGCCGGGCAGGGGGCCGGCAGCGAGCTGAACGGCGGCGGGGCGGACGCGTCGGCGAAGGCTCTCGGGGCGTCGTGCAGCCCGAAGGCGAACGTGGCCGTGAACAGTGCCGCCGTGCCCGCCAGCCGGCCGCCCGTGCTGCGGGCCAACCGGCGGAGGATCACTTGGGAACCTCGAGCTTGTCGATGAGCCACTGGCCGTGCTGGTGGGTCATCACCAGTTCCACCCGCAGCGGCTGGGTCGTGGTGCCGGGCTTCTGGGCGGTGTTGGTGACGGTCTGGTCGATGAACAGCAGGGCCACCGCCCGGCTGGAGGTCACCGAGCTGAGCCCGGCCGAGATCACCTTGCCCTTGGCGGTGGCCTTGTAGTCGGTCACCAGCTTCTTGAGGCTGGACCGGGTGGAGTCGAAATCCTTGCGGAACGACGGGGTGGAGTGGTGGTCCACCTCGGTCCACGAGGCGGTCGGTCCGTCCAGGTTCTTGTAGTCGTAGCTCGACAGGTAGACCCCGTAGGTACCGGCCGCCTCGAGGGCGCTGTGGCGCAGCCCCTGCTGGCTGCGTGAACCGGACCATCCGATCAGCGACACCACCAGCGCGGCGGCCAGCAGCACGATCAGCGCCCCGCCTATGAGCGTGCGCAGCGGGGGCCGGCGCCGGGACCGGGTGGGCTGGTCGGCGACCGGCTCGGGGATCACCTCTTCGTCGTCCATGGTGTCGACCTCGTCGTCCATGGTGTCGACGTCGACGGCGCCGCCGTCGCGGATGTCGGAGTCGTGCGGGATGTCTTCGTAGTTCATTGTGTTCGTCATTCCTAACCCTGCGGAGGCGGAGCCTTGTCGGCACCGCGCTGGAGTAGATCGGGAGCTTCGGTCGCGCAACTGCGGGTGAGGTCGGCGACGGCGATGAGGGATGTGGGCTCAGCCATCGTCGAGGTGTACGGACAGACGGTGTTCTTGTAGTTGAAGGTCAGTTCGAAACGGATCTGGCCTCCTGTGGTCACCATGGCCACGTCTGAGGAGAACAGCGGCAGGACCTGGAACAGGGCCTGGACGGCCGCCCGCCGGGCGTAGGCGACACCGGTGGCCGAGGCCAGGTCGTTGATCAGCGACACGGTCGGGCCGCCGTTCTGGGACAGGAACTGGGAGAGGGACTGGCTGGCGACCGCCCCGTTCTTGAGCAGGGCGATCAGGTCCGGGTTCGACCGGGCCACCTGTGCGCTCAGCTCGTTGAGGTTGGCGGCGAAGGACTGGAAGTCGCTGTTGGTCCCGTTGAAGGTGGACAGCACGGTGTTGCCGGAGTCGATCAGCTTGGTGGTGCCGGGGATGGCCGACTGGAGGGCGCTGACCAGGGTGTCCCCGTTGACGATGATCGAGTGCAGATCGGCCCCGGCGTTCTGCAGCCCGGTGGCCAGGGCGGAGCTGAGGGTGTTCAGGTCCGAGGCGTGCAGGCTGTCGACCAACGTGTTCAAGGTGTTCAGCAGGGTCCCCACCGACACCGGGATGGTCACCCGGTTCCTGGGGATCACCGAGCCCTGGTGCAGGTACCGGCCGGCCGGCGCGGCGGCGGTGAGCGTGTGCGCCGGCGGCACCAGGTCCATGTACTGCTCGGCGGCGGCGGTCAGCTCCCGGACGCTGGCGGTGACGCCGACCGGGATCCGGGCCCCCTGGTTGATCGACAGGTCGGCGACCACGCCGTCCTGCTGGAGGTGCAGGGCGGACACCCTCCCCACCTCGACCCCCCGGTAGGTCACGTACGCCCCCGAGTACACCCCGCCGGCGGCCGGCATCATCACCCGGACGGTGAAGGGCTGGTTGGTCAGCTTGACCCCCACGGCGTCGAAGGCGATGTAGTAGGCCCCGACGACCGTGACCACGAACAGGGCTATGAGACGGGCCAGGATGGAGCGGCTCACGGCAGGCCCCCCTCGATCAGGGTGGCGATCCCGGAGCGGGTGTAGGACTGGTTGGGGTCGGGCGGGTCGACGGTGACCTTGTGCAGGGGCAGGGCGTCCGCCGGTACGGGCGGGACCTGGATGTTGGCGTTGATGGAGAGCTGCACGTAGTTGCCGGGGACCACCCGGGGGGTGTTGGTCTCCAGCGAGTTGATGGCGGTGAGCGCCGGCCCCAGCTGCTGCTGGACCCCGACCAGCTGGCTGAGCAGCGGGCGCAGGGCCTGCACCGTCCGGACCGTCCCGGTGGCGCTGGCGTCGATGATGCTGTTGGCGGCGGAGCTGAGCCGGCCCAGGTTGGTGAGCAACCCGTTCAGGTCGCTGGTCTCCCCGGCCAGCACGTGGGCCGCCGGGCCCAGCGCGGCGATGCCCTGGGTGATGGTGGCGCTGCCGTCGTTGAGGGTCTTCGACAGGGTGGCCATGGCCTGCAGGGCGGTGTCGATGGAGGGGGTGTCCTGGGCGAAGGTGGTGAGCGTCGAGCTCAGGTAGTTGATCAGGGAGCGGATCTTGCCCTGGTTGCCGTTGAGGGCCAGGTTCGTCTGCTCCACGATGGTCTGCAGCTGGTTGATGCCGCCGCCGTTGAGCAGTGCACCCAGCGCCCCGAAGGCGTCCTCCACGCTGGGGGCGGTGGTGGTGGCCGACTCGGGGATGGACGACCCGTCCGACAGCAGCCGGGCGGTGTGCGACCCGGACGGGGGCTGGAGCTGCACGAAGTCCTCGCCGAGCGGCGTGTCGAAGCGGATCTCGGCGGTGGTGCCCACGGGGAGCCTGGTCCTGTCCTTGATCCTCATCTTCACCACCGCCTGGAAGTCCCGGACCCCGATGGACGAGACGTAGCCGACCGAGAAGGCCCCCACCCGGACCTGGGCGTTGGCCGGCAGGTTGACCACGTTGGCGAACGTGGCGGTGACGGTGTAGGTGGGGCCCGACACCCCGCCGATCTTGGGCAGGGACTGCAGGCTGAGCCCGCACGACGAGAGGGTCAGCGCCGCCCCGGCGAGCAGGGCGGCCAGGCGGCCGGTTCGCAGCGCCCTCATCCGGTCAGCGCCTTCAGGCTCAGGTCGGGGCCGGGGGCGGCTCCGGGCGGCGGGGTCAGCGCGTTGAGGGCGTTGCCGATGCCGCAGAGGGTGTCGGTGGTGTTGGCGGTGGTCAACGGGTTGGTCTGGGTGCCGGTGGCCAGGATCACCAGGAACCGCAGCCCGGCGCTCCCGCACACCTGGTTGAACAGGGTCTGGGTGGCGGCCACCGGGTCGTAGCGGCCCCTGATGGCCGCCCCGCCGGGCGCCGACTTGTCCACCGCGTTGGTGAGGTTCTGCAGGGCCAGGGGGGTGATGCTGTACGCCTGGGCCAGGGCCTTCTGCTGGGAGTTGAGGGCGGCCACGAACGTGTCCAGGTTGCGCATGCTCGAACCGAGGGCGCTGCCGTCGTGCTGGATGAAGTCGGTCAGGTTGGCGAAGAGGTGCTGCAGCGACGCCAGCACGGCCGAGATGTCCTGGCGGTCGTTGGCCAGGATCTGGCTGACCTGGGCCAGGTCGGAGGCGAACGACCGGTAGGCGCCGGAGTTGTCGGCGAGGGCCTGGCTCAGGCTGCCGAGGTTGTTGATGGTGCCGGCGAAACCCGGCGAGTCGGCGGCCAGCCCGTTGAGCGCCTGGCTGAAGTTGACGATGCTGCTGTGCAGGTCCGGGCCGGAGTGGCCGAGCTGGGTGGCCAGCTGGTGGACCAGGTCGGTGAGGGCGCCGTGCTTGTTGGCCCCGTTCGGGCCGAGCTGCTGGGCCAGGTTGTCGAGGGTGGCGATGACCGCGTCCACCGACTGGGGGATGGCGGTCCGCTGCAGCGGGATCACCGATCCGGGCGCCAGCGTGGGGCCCGAGGTGTACGCCGGTCCCAGCTGGATGAACCGGTCGGCCACCACTTCGGGGGCCATGATCACGGCGTCGGCGCCGGCCGGCAGCTTCACCCCCGACGAGACCTGCATGGTGACCATCACGTAGCGGCCCTCGGGCTTGATGCGGGTGATGGTGCCGACCGGGATGCCCAGCACGTCGACGTGGTTGCCGCTGTAGAGGCCGGGGGCCTCGGTGAACTCGGCGTAGATGGTGCGGGTGGACCCGCCTCCCCCGAACACCACGACACCGACCAGGGCGGCGACGACCGCGGCGGCCACCCCGACGGCGATCCACAACCGCCGGCGGCTCACGGCCGGCACCCCCTCTGCGGGTCGAGCTTGCCGATGGCGGCGCACTGGGCGATGAGGTTGTCGGGCACCACCAGGGTGGGGGCGACGAAGTCGGCGTAGGGTCCCGAGCCGGTGACGTTGGCGCTGTAGCGGCTGAACGCCGCCACCAGCGGGATGGCCTGGGCGATGTTGCTGCTGTCCTTGGCCAGGAACTGCGACAGGGCCTGCAGGTTGCCGAGCATCGGGTCCAGGACCGAGCGGTCACCGACGATGATGTGGTCGAGCTGGTCGGTGAGATGGGATGTGGTGGACAGCAGGTTGTCTATGGCCCCCTTGCGCTGCTGCAGCACCTGCAGCAGCAGCGCCGACTGGCCCAGCAGGTTGACCAGCTGGCCGCTGTGGTTGTTGAGCAGCGAGGTGAGCTGATCGGCCTGGGAGACCAGGTTGGTGAGCTCCTGCTGGCGGCTGGCCAGGACGGCCGAGAGCTGGGCCACGCCGTCCAGGGCGGCCTTGGTCTGGGCCGGGCTGTTGGCCGCCACCGTCTGGGTCACCACCTGCAGGGCCTTGACCAGCTGCGGGATGTTCGTCTGCTGGGTCTGGTTGGTGAACTGGTTGAGGTCGCCGACCAGGGTTCCCGGGATGGTGGTGCGCTGCACCGGGATGGTGGCGTGCAGACGGCCCGGTCCGGCCGGGACCAGCTCCAGGTACTCGACGCCGACCGGGTTGAGGACCTTCACGTTGACCGACGTGTCGGTGCCGAGCCGGTGGCTGCCGCTCACGGTGAAGGTCACCTGGGCCACGTTCCCGGCCAGCTTCATGCCGCTCACCGCTCCCACCCGGACCCCGGCGATGGTCACCACGTCGCCGTTCTTCAGCCCGACCGCCGACTGGAAGTCGGCGGAGTAGGTGCTCGACGAGAAGTTGCCGATGTTGAGGGCGATCAGCCCGGCGACGAGCAGCACCACCGCGGAGATACCCGCGATGAGCATGAGGCTCCGCTCCCGGAACTTCCTCACCGGCGCCACCGCCTGCCGGGGGTGGCGGCCGCCGGCCGCGGCCCGCTCACGACTGGCACACCCTGGTGTGGACCGCCTGGTTGCCGACCAGCCCGGTGGGCACGCTGATGGCCGGGCTCTGCGGCACCCCGGGCGACAGCTTGACGCTGATGGGCCCGCTGGTCTGGATGGTGAGGTCGCAGATGTAGACCGAGAGGTAGCTGCCGGAGCTGGACGCCTTGTCCAGGGCGTTGAACAGCCCGGGCAGGTTCTTGATCACCGAGTCGAGCTGCGACTGGTTGGCCAGCAGCACGCCGGTGGCGTCACGCAGGCCGCCCAGATCCTGGTCCAGGGTGGGCTGCACGTTGTTGAGCAGGTTGGACGTGTTGGTCGTCAGGGTGCTCAGGCCGCTCACCGCGGCGCCGATCTGCTGGCGCTGCCCGGCCAGCCCGGTCACGAGGGTGTTGAGGCCGTCGATGAGCGAGCTCAGCTGGGTGTCGTTGTGATTGACGTTGGTGAGGAGCGGGGTGAGGTTGTCCAAGATCTGGGTGATCAGGGCCTGGCGCGAAGCCAGGTTCGATGTAAGTGATGCGGTCTGGTTTATGAGATTCCCCACCGCGCCCGACTCTCCCTGCAAGACGGCGATGATGGATCCGGTGAGCTGGTTGACCTGGGTGGGGTTGAGGGCGGCCAGCAGGGGCTGGAACCCGGTGAACACGGTGGTCAGGTCCAGACCGGGCTTGGTGTTGGTCTCGGGGAGGGTGGCCCCCGAGTGCAGCGGCGCCCCTCCCGGACGGCCCTGGGCGACCTGCAGGTAGCGCTGTCCCAGCAGGTTCTCGAACTGTATGGAGGCCAGGGCGTGGGTCGTCAGGTGGTCCGAGGAGGCCACCGTGAAATCCACCCGCACCTGGTTGTCCCTGGTGAGGGACACCCCGTTGACCTTGCCCACCTCGACACCGGCGATTCGGACCGTGTCGCCGGCCTGGAGCCCGGAGGCGTTGGTGAAGACGGCGTGGTACGAGGTCTGGGGCTGACCGAGCTTCAGGTCCAGAAGGGTGGCGATGACGCTGACGGTGATCAGCGACGCCACCACGAAGAAGATGGTCAGCTTGATCAGATCGGAGCGAACCTTGCTGTTCATGACGTCACGCCCGGGCCGTGATGGACGACAGGAGGGGGAGCAGGACCACCGACGCCACGCCCGGCGAGGCGGGGGCCCGGCCGCCGTTGAGGGCGGCGGCGATGGCCTGGGCGGCCTGCAACTCGGCCGCGTAGGGCGAGCTCGAGGCGGTGTAGGCCATGTCCGCCGTGGGCGTGGTGCCCGGCCCGGCGGAGGCCGCCGCCCGGCTGGAGCCGCCCCCCGACCCGGTGGCCGGCGGCGACGGGGGCGGGGTCACGGCGCTGGCCGGGACGGAGGCCCCGGCTATGGGCTGGGCGTCGGGACTGCCGCCCACGCCGCAGTAGGGGTTGGTCTCGCCGGGGTACTCGGGGCAGTTGGCCGAGGTGTAGGTGGGCGGGTTCACCAACGATCCGAGCGCCTGGGTGATCGACGCCGGGTTGTTGTAGCCGAGGGCGGCGTTGACGCCGGCGCTGATGTCGGCCACCGGCAGGTTGGCGTTGACCGACAGGAACGGGCCGTGCGATTCGTTGGCGGCGACCGCCGCGGCGAACTGGGTCAGGCCGCTGAGGGTCTGCGACAGCTCGGTGGGGCTCTGCGTGACGTCGGCCAGCAGCGGGGCCGACTCGTTGATGAGCGACGGCAGAGACGTCTGGACCTGCTCCAGCACCCCGGCCAGCTGGCCGACGGCGCCCGTGCCGGCGGTCAGGAACTGGTGGAGGGCCGCTTCCTGGGAGGTGAGGGTCCGGGCCGTGACGGTGGAGTTGGCCAGGGTCCCGAGCAGGTTCGGGGCCGCCTGGCTGAGGTCCCCGCTGGCCGGGGCCAGGAGCTGGATGTCGGACTTGATGGTCGGCAGGTTGGGTACCACCGCCTGGCCGAGATAGTTGGAGGTGCCGGCCAGGGTCCGCCCCAGGGCCCGCCCCTCGCCGTTGAGGGCGGTGGCGAAGGCGGTGAGGGCGGTGTCCAGGTCGGCGGGGTGGACGGCGTGCAGCAGGTTGTACAGCTGGGTGACCGTCCCTTGCAGCGAGGTGGAGGGGGCGCCCCCGAAGGCGGCCACGAAGTCGCCGCGCTGCAGGTGGCCGGCGGCCGAACGGGCGGGAGGGACCAGGTCCACGTACTGGTTGCCGAAGATGGACAGCGGCGAGACCTGGGCCTGCACCCCCTTGGGGATGCTGGGCAGGTTCTTGGGATAGATGAGGAACTGCACCCGGACCCGGCCGTTGGGCCCGGGCGTCTCCGAGCCGATCTTGCCGACCGTCACGTTGCGGTACTCGACCGGGGCGTCGACGGGGACGGCGTTGCTGCCCTGCGGCAGCTGGGCGTTGATCCTCACCACGTTGGTGAAGTGTCCGGTGAAAGCGAGGACGATCACGTAGATCACCCCGGCGACCACCGCAGCCAGGATGACTCCGAGAACGGCCCGGGCCGGCTTGGACTCCCGCAGCGCCTCCAGGCTGAAGCGGCTGCGGGCCGGCGGCGGCCCGGGCGAGGGGGTGGGTCGCTCGGCGGTGATGGTGGTCATGCCCGGCTCCTCAACCTGAGATCTTGATCCCGCTCGAGGTCCCCCAGAAGAGGATCGTCATCAACATGTCGGCGAAGGCGATGGACACCACGCTGGCCCGGATGGCCCGGCCGGCCGCCTTGCCCACCCCCTCCGGTCCGCCCCCGGCGTTGTAGCCGTAGTAGCAGTGGATGGACGTGATCAGGATGGCGAACACCACCACCTTGACCACCGACAGCAGGATGTCCCGGCCGGTCAGGAACTCGTGGAAGTAGTGCTGGTAGGTGCCCGCCCCCTGGTGGCCGACGGCCACCACGGTCACCTGCGTGGCCAGGTAGGAGCCGGCCAGAGCGGCCAGGTAGAGCGGGACGGCGACGGTCAGCGCAGCCATGATGCGGGTTGTCACCAGGTAGGCCAGCGACGGGACGCTCATCACCTCGAGAGCGTCGATCTCGTCGGTGACGCGCATGGCCCCGAGCTCCGACGTGAAGCGGCACCCCATCTGGGCGGCCAGCCCGAAGGCGGTCAGCAGCGGGGTCAGCTCTCTCGTGTTGGCGAAGGCCGAGAGGTAGCCGGCCAGCGGGCCCAGCCCGATGATGTCGAGCGCCTGGTAGCCCTCCAGCGCCAGCTGGACGCCGACCACCGCCGACAGCAGGCCGGCCACGACCACCGTCGACGCCACGATGGCCAGGATGCGGCTGCCGAAGGTGACCTCGCCGATGAGCCGGGTGTACTCGTGGCGGTAGCGGCGTATCACCAGCGGGATGCTCCCGACGGCCTGTACGACGAACAGCAGCAGGTCCCCGAACATCACCACCTGGGCGAGCGCGCCGGCGGTGACCCGGGAGGTGCGGGCCCGGGTGGTTCTGAGCAGGGAGGCGGGGGCGGTCATCAGCGCGTTCCGGTCATACGAAGGGGGGCGGGACGAGGACGAGGAAGATCTCGGTGAGAATCAGGTTCACCACGAACAGCGCCACTCCTGTCACCACCACCGACTGGTTGACCGCTTCGCCGACGCCGGCCGGGCCCTTCTTGACGTTGAGGCCCTTGTACGAGGCCACGATGGCGGCGAGCACGCCGAACACGACCGCCTTGAGCTCCGATTCGATGATGTCCTGGGGCTGGGCGAAGGTGGTGAACGAGTTGAGGAAGCCCCCGGCCGCGCCGTGCAGGACGGTGACGTCGGCCACGTAGCCGGAGATGATCCCGGCCATGGCGACGATGCCGTTGAGGAGCACAGACACCACCACCATGGCGAACATGCGGGGGGCGACCAGGCGCTCCACCTCGTCCATGCCCATCACCTGCATGGCGGCGATCTCGTCGCGGATGGTGCGGGCCCCGAGATCGGCGCAGACCGCCGATCCGCCCGCCCCGGCCAGCACGATGGCCACGATGATCGGCGCCGCCTCCCGCACCGTGCCCACGGCGTCCACCGCGCCCACGAACGACGGGGCCCCGATCTGGTTGGCCAGGCTGCCCACCTCGAGGACCAGCACCAGGCCGAAGGGGAGGGCGATCAGCAGGGTGGGCAGCAGCGACACCGAGACCAGGAACCACGCCTGGTCGAAGAACTCGGTGTAGGAGAACCTCCGGTGGATGATGGCATCGAAGGTGGCGATCACCGTGTCGAGGACCAGCGCCACCAGGCCGCCGAACGACTGGACCGCCCCGGTGGCCGACTCGCCGAGGGTCCCTACACCGTCCTGGAGCGCCTGGGCGGCCCGCTCGGTGGTCCTGACCCGTTCGATCGGAGGAGTTGGAGAGGGGTTGACCTGTTCGTCAACTGCTGTCACTTGCAGGCCGCCTCTGCACAAATGTCGGGAATGTATGTTCTGGGCGCCTCACGCCATTTGGGCCCACCGTGGAAAGACAAGCACATGACCGGGGTCACATCAAACTCCTCGAGGGACGGGGCCGAACGGGATGGAAGGGACGGGCAGGAACATGGGGGGGACACGAAGTATCTTGACCATGAGCGCCGCTCGTTCCTGCCTAGGCAGGGCACGGTCCCGGCGAAACGGCGCAGATTCCGGATAGCAAGCCCCTGCCGGGGGGAAGAAGAGGAACCGGGTGAGCACGACGTATACCGATACGGCAACCGAGATGGCCCCTCCTGCCGGAGGTGACGCGGTTATCGCGCTCAGGGGTGTCACCAAGAGGTTCGGTACCCATACCGTGCTCAAGAACCTCTCGTTCGACGTCCCGCGCGGCAGGATTTCTGCCGTCCTCGGCCCGTCGGGTACCGGCAAGTCGGTCCTGCTGAAGAACATCATCGGGCTGCTGCGGCCCGAGGAGGGGCAGATCTACATCGACGGCGAACCCATCGTCGGGATCCGCCACAAGGAGATGCTCAGGATCCGCCGCAAGTTCGGGGTCCTGTTCCAGGACGGCGCCCTGTTCGGGTCCATGGACATCTTCGACAACATCGCCTTCCCCCTGCGCGAGCACACCAGCCGCTCCGAGCGGGAGATCAAGGCGCTGGTGATGGAGAAGGCCGAGATGGTCGGCATGGTCGCCCACCTCAAGAAGCTCCCGGGCGAGATCTCGGGGGGCATGCGCAAGCGGGCCGGCCTGGCCCGGGCCCTGATCCTCGACCCGGAGATCGTGTTCTTCGACGAGCCGGACTCCGGCCTGGACCCGGTGCGGGTGGCCTACCTGGACGAGCTGGTGAAGTCCGTGCAGCGGGAGACCGGCTGCACCTTCTTCATCATCACCCACAACATCGACTCGGTGAAGCGCACCGCCGACTACATCGGCATGCTGTACCGGTCCAGCCTGGTGCGCTTCGGGCCGGCCGAGGAGATGTTCGTGAGCGACCGGGCCCTGGTCAAGCAGTTCCTGGCCGGCAGCAGCGTGGGGCCGATCGGCATGGACGAGATGATCGACGCCGCCCGCGGCGAGGCCGACGTGGAGGCCCTCCTGGCCGACGAGGGCCGGGCCCCGATGGCGGCGCCCGCCCCGCCCGCCCCTGGGGCCGGCGCCGCCCCGGCCCGCCCCCGGCGGGCCCCGGGCGCGGAGCCGGTCACCGAGCGGCTGCCGGCCGCCGAGGTCGACGGCGACGGCGACGCGGGCCGCAACCGGGGCCGTCGGGACGGGGTCGACACCACCGCCAGGCTCCCCAAGGTCCAGCAGGCCCCGCCGGCCGACACCGGCGAGATGGACCACCTGGACGAGGCCGAGCTGCGGGAGCTGGAGCGGGAAGAAGCCCTGTTCCGCCAGCGCAACGGTTCGTAGGCCGCCGCGGCCCGGTCACCCGGCCGGGAGCCGGTGGCGGCCGGCGGCCTGCGGGCGGTCCGATCAGCTGGTCAGCAGGTCCATCTCCCGGACCCGGATGGACAGCGCCTTGAGCAGGCTCATGACGAAGCTGGGGGACCGCTGGACCAGCTGGTAGAAGTCGTCGGAGACGATCTCGAGCAGCCGGACCGGGGTGGTGGCCCGCACGCTGGCCGAGCGGGCCTTGCCGTCGATCAGCGACAGCTCGCCGACCACGTCACCGGTGCGGAGGTGCCCGATGGTGCGGGCTGCGGCCGGCTGGTCCTCGCCGGCCAGGACCTCCGCCTCCCCCTCGACGATCACGAACATGATGCCGCCGTCCTGGCCCTCACGGGTGAGGAACGAACCGGCCGGCTTGGCCGTCTCGACCATGATCGCGGCGATCTCGCCCAGCTCCCGGCCCGTGCAGTTCTCGAACAGGGGCAGTCGGCCGAGGATCTCGACCTTCTCTTCGGTGCGCAGCCGGTTGGCCATGTGCGGACGATAGCGGAAAGCCGCATATCGGGACGATTCCTAGCATCCGTGTATCAGTCCGGCCGAGCGACGACAATGCCCGGTGGGCCGTGCACGGCACAGCGGAACCGAGGCAAAGGAGCCGAGCCATGATCCATCCCAACGAGGTGCTGGGCGAGCTGCGCCAGCCGGCGCGCGACCTGCGGGAGCAGATCCCCGACGTCATCGGGGCGTACGCCAGCATGCAGAGGGCCGCTCTGGCCGACGGCGCCCTGCCCGCCAAGACCAAGGAGTTGATCGCCCTGGCCGTGGCCGTGACCCGCCAGTGCGACGGCTGCATCGCCGCCCACGCCCGGGGCGCCGCCCGCCACGACGCCACCGAGGAGGAGGTGGCCGAGGCGGTCGGGGTGGCCATCGTGTTGAACGGCGGCCCGGCGACCGTGTGGGGACCCCGGGCTCTGGCCGCCTTCAAGGAGATGGTGCTGGCCGAGGAGTCCTGACCGGCCCGGTTCAGGCCTCGAGGACGGCGTCGGACAGCGGGGGCCAGGCGGCCGCCGCCCACGGCCCGAACGGCCGGTCGGCCAGCGACACCAGGGCCCGCCCGGCGTCGGGGTCGACCCACAGCATGGATCCGGACTGGCCGAAGTGACCGAAGGTGCGGGGCGAGTTGGCCGCACCGGTCCAGTGCGGCTGCTTGTGGTCGCGGATCTCCACGCCCAGCCCCCAGTCGTTGGTCGGCTGGCGGCCGAAACCGGGCAGCACCCCGGCCAGGCCGGGGAAGGCCACCGTCGTGGCCTCCGCCACCGTGGCCGGATCGACCAGGCTGGGCCGCAGCAGCTCGCCGGCCAGGGCCAGCAGGTCGCGCAGCGGCCCGCGGCCCCCGGCCGCCGGGGATCCGGTCAGTTCGGTGCCGCCCATGCCCAGCGGGCCCAGCACCGCCTCCCGGAGGTAGTCCCCGAACGGCATCCCGGCGGCCCCGGCCAGATGGTCGGCGGCCACCTCGATGCCCCGGTTGGAGTAGATGCGGCGCCGCCCGGGAGGGGCCAGCACGGTGTCGCCGTCGGGGGCCAGACCCGAGGCGTGGGCCAGCAGGTGGCGCAGTGTGGACCCCTCCGGGCCGGCCGGGTCGTCCCAGGACACGGTGCCCTCCTCGACCGCCACCCACATGGCCAGCGCGCTCAGCACCTTGGTCACCGACGCCCACGGGTAGGCCCGGTCCGCCGGGCCGACCAGGTGGCGCACCACCACGTCCCCGCCGGCGGCGGCGCACCAGGCGGCGCTGGCCGGGAAGCCCCAGCCGGCCACCGGGGCCAGCGGTCCCGCCCCGGCGTCCGTGGCCGTCACCGGCTCTGGGTGGCGCAGCCGAGCGCCCCGCTGAGCGTGCCCAGGTTCTGTTCCATGAGCGAGAAGTAATCAGCTCCGGGGGGCCAGCCGCCACTCGGGGCGCCGGCCAGCGTGTCCAGCTGGTGGACCCGGGCCGAGGCGGTGGCGGCCACCGCCGCCACCCCCGAATTGTCCACCCACGGTTCGGCCACCACGGCGGCCGGGCCGGGTCCCCGCAGGGCGGCCACGGCCGCCGCCGTGGCGGCCGGCGACGGCCGGGCCCCGACGGCCATGAACCTCAGGCCGTAGGAGCCGGCCATGGCGCCGAACGCGCCGTCCGGCCCGATCAGGGTGGGATCAGGGCAGGTGGCCAGCGTGCTGGAGTAGTCGATGCCCAGGGAGGAGATCTGGGCCTGGAGGGAGGCGGCGTTGCGCCGGTACAGGGCCGTGGCGCCCGGATCGGCGTGCTCCATGGCCGCCGCCAGGGCGGTCACGGCCCGGCCCATCGAGGCCGGGTCCAGCCACACGTAGCCGCCGGGCCGGCCGGTGGCGCCGGAGCCGGCCGGGCCGAGAACGGCGACCGCCCGGGCGCCGGCCGCGGCCGACTCGAACGACGGCTGGAACCCCCCGCCGATCTCGACGGCCAGGCCGGCCCGGTGGACGGCAGCCACCTGGGCGGGGCCGAGCCGGTACCCGAACGGGTTGGCGCCGGCCGGCACCACGTCGGTGACCGACACCTTGTCCTGGCCGATCAGGGTGGCCGCCCGGGCCAGGGGGTACAGCCCGGTGACGACCCGCAGCACCGGCGCCGTGGCCACCCCCGGGGGGAGCGGGGTGCTGCAGCCGCTCAGCCCGGCCAGGGCGGCGACCAGCGGTATCACCCCGGCGGCGCGGACCAGCCGATCAGAAATGCTCACCGAGCGGGCCGACGGCCAGCCCCCGGCGCTTCCAGTCGGCGGCCAGGCGGGGGAGGGAGTCGATGGTCGCCTTCCAGCTGTCGGGCGTGGAGGTCACATCCGAGTCGTGGAGCAGGACGGTCGCCCCCGGGACGAAGGTGCGGGCCACGTTGGCGGCCACTGTCGTGCCGGTGGCGTCGCCACGCCAGTCGAGCCCCCAGGTGGTCCACAGCACCATGCGCAGCCCGGTGCTGCGGGCCGCCGCCAGGCTGGACAAGGACACCCCGCCGTACGGCGGCCGGAACCACTCGAGCGGCCGGCCGGTCAGGTCCTCCAGTGTGGCCCGGGCGGCGGCGACGTCCCTGACCACCGACCTCACCGGGCGGCGCAGGTGGCTCTTGTGGACGTCGCCGTGCACCCCGATCTCGTGGCCCCGCCGGACCAGTTCGGCCACCGTCTCGGGGGCCTGCCGGGCCTGCGACCCGAGACAGAAGAACGTGGCCCGCCAGCCCAGGGCCTCCAGGGTGTCGAGCACCAGCGGGGTGGACACCGGGTCGGGCCCGTCGTCGAAGGTGAGAGCCACGTGGTCCGGCCGGCCCACACCCGACAGGCCGGGCAGCAGCAGGCAGCGGGCCCGCCGCCAGGCCACCACCCCGGGGAGGAGGTGGGCGAACACGCCCGCCCCGGTGAGGGCTCCGGCGCCCACCGCTGCCCGCCGGAGCGGGCCGGGGAAGCGGGTCACCCCAGGTTGGCCAGGGGGGCCGGGGCCAACTGGGCGGCCCCCAGGCCCACTTCCAGCTGCGAGAGGTAGGCGGCCAGCTGCGCCGGGGTGGCGTCGAGACCGTTGACCAGGTAGATCTGGCGGGGCTGGAGGCGCAACGACTGGTCCGCGTCGGGGTCGGCGGCGTGCAGGATGTGGTCGGGCACCACCAGGGCGGTGTGGGCGTTGCGGCACTCGACCAGGTCCCAGGCGTTGAGCCGCCGGCCCGGCACCGTCACCGTCACCGGCTGGCCGATGATGGCCGCTATCGCCTGACCGGCCCGGGCGTCGCGCCAGGCCCGGTTCCAGGGCAGGTCACTCTGGCCCGGCACGCTGGGGGTGTCGCCGTAGCCGCCGTTGGCCACCCCGATGCCCTGACCTACCAGGTGGCGCAGGGCGACCGGCGCCGCCTGGGCGGTCTGGTCGTCGACCACCGCCGTGGCCCCCAGCTGCCGCAGCTGGATGTCCACCGTGGGGTCGGCCATCTCGGCCGCCGTCAGGCGTACCCCCATGTAGGCGACGGCGCCCGAATCGGGGCGCGGCCCGGCCACCCCGGCTCCCGCCTCGGTGGCCATGGCCACCCCGGTGGTGAGGCCGGTCCAGCAGATACCGGTGAGGGCCACCCCGCCGACGGCCAGGCGCAGGGCCGACACCACCGAGCGGGGCCCGGCGGCGGGCATCTCCGGGACCGGCGTGGCGGCCAGCACCAACTCCGCCGGCGGCTGGCGGAACACCGCTGCGGCCCGGGCGATCTGCTGGGCGCGGGGCGGGCCCGCTTCGGTGACCTCGGCCAGGATCCGGGCCAGGTCGTGGTGGTCGGCGGCCAGCCGGGCCACGCCGGCGGCGTCCATGCGGGAGGTGTTCTCCCGGCCGTGGCCGGCTATGGGGTCGAAGCTGACGACCGGCAGCCCGGCCCGCATGGCCTCCAGCGAGGTCAGCCCGCCGGCGTTCTCCACCAGGGCGTCGCAGGCCGCCATCAGCCCCGGCATGTCGTCGGTCCAGCCGATGATCAGCGACGGCCGGCCGCTGCGCTCGGAGAGCTGGGCCACGTGGCGGCGGAGCCGGTCGTCACGGCCGCACACCACCACCGGCAGGAACCGGCCGTCGGCGGCGATGGCCTCCCACGTGGCGCCCACGTTGCCGATGCCCCACGAGCCGGCCACCACCAGCACCGCCCTCTGGTCGTCGGCTATCCCGAACCGGCGGCGGGCGTCGCGCCGCGGCGGCAGGCGGTCGGGGTCGAAGCGTTCCGAGACGGCCGGGCCGGTGGACACGGTGGGGCGGCCGGTGCGCTCGGCGGCCACCACCGCCGGGCCGTCGTGGATGGTGAGGTTCAGGTCGATCCCCCGGTGGACCCACAGCGGGTGCACCCCGAAATCGGTGATGAAGTTGACCGCCGGCAGCTCCAGCCGTCCGGTGCGGCGCAGCCGGCCCAGGCACAGCGTGGCCAGGGGATAGGTGGAGACCACGACGTGGGGCCGCATCTCCCGCAGCCAGCGCATCACCTTGCGCCGGGTCAGGAGGGTGACCAGCCAGGCGATCAACGGGCACAACCACGGCACCCGGTACCAGAACCGGTAGGTGGCGTCGTAGGCCGAGGGGACGTGGCGCAGCTCGAACTCGTAGCCGCTTCGCAGCGCCGACCCGATGCGCAGCGGTCCGCTGGTGAGGAAGTCGCGGACCTCGGCCACGTGGCCGGCGGCGCGCAGCTGCTCGGCCAGGGTCCGGGCCGCGCCGTCGTGCCCGGCGCCCATGCTCGCCGAGATGATCAGGACCCGGGCGGGTGCCGGGCCGACGGTGGGCGGGGGGAGCGCCCGGTGCCTGCGCACGACCACTCAGGCTAGCGGTCGCGTTCGGTGGGCGGCCGGACCCGGGAGGCCGGTCAGCTCTCCCGCACCACCTCCCGGGCCGGCTTGTCGGGTCGGAGCCCGAGGAACCGGGGATGGCGCAGCCGGCCGTCCCGGGTCCATTCGGTGAACTCCACCTCGGCGACCAGTTCGGGCCGGGTCCAGTGGGCGTGACGCAGGCGCGGCGGGTCGGCGAAGGGCGCTTCGGCGGTGCCCAGCGCCCGCATGGCGGCGTGCAGAGAATGGAGCGTCCGCTCGGTGAATCCGGTTCCCACCTTTCCTGCGTAGACCAGCCGATCGTCCTGGTAGTACCCAACCAGGATGGCTCCGAAGCCGGTGCGGGACCCGGACGGGTCGCTCCACCCGCCGATGACCAGCTCCTGGCGGGCCGAGCATTTCAGCTTCCGCCAGTCCCCGGACCGGCCCTCCCGGTACAGGCTGCCGCGGCGCTTGGCCACCAGGCCCTCCCACCCGGCCCTGCAGGCGGCGGCCAGCAGGTCGACGGGGTCACCGGTGAGCTGCTCCGCGACCAGCACCCGGGGATGGTCGGCGCCGACCGCCCGGCGGAGCAGGTCGTGGCGCTCCTCGAGGGGGAGGACCGTCGTGTCCCGGCCCAGCAGCGAGATCAGGTCGAAGGCCACGTACACCGGTTGTTCGTCCGCCACGGCGGGGCCGCTCTGCAGCAGCTGGAAGCTGGTCCGGCCCCCGGAGAAGGCCACGATCTCCCCGTCGAGCACGAACGACGGCACGGCGATGCCCGCCACCGCCCCCACCAGATCCGGGAACCGGGTGTTGAACGACAGGTGGTTGCGTGACCAGAGCTCCACCTCGGCGCCGTTGCGCACCGCTATGCCGCGCAACCCGTCGAGTTTGCGTTCGTAGACCCAGTCACCCCGGCGCAGCACGGCCGCCTCGTCGGGCATCCGCAGCAGCGACGCCAGCATGGGGGCCCGGAAGGCCGCCTCTGCGGCCATCAGATGCGGCCCCCCAGCCGGCGGTCCGCGATCAGGTCCAGCACCAGGCCGGTCCAGCCGGTCTGGTGGGAGGCGCCCAGGCCGGCCCCGGTGTCGCCGTGGAAGTACTCGTGGAAGAACAGCTGGTCCTTCCACCGGGGATCGGTCTGCATCCGGGTGTAGCCGCCGAAGACCGGCCTGGTCCCGTCCGGGCCCTGCAGGAACAGCGAGGTGAGCCGGCGGGCCAGGTCGTCGGCGACCGCCGAGAGAGGCATGGCGGTGCCCGAACCGGTGGGGTGCTCGACCTGCAACGTGTCCCCGAAGTAGGCGTGGAACCGGTCCAGGGCCTCGATCAGCAGATAGTTGAGCGGGAACCACACCGGACCCCGCCAGTTCGAGTTGCCGCCGAAGAGGTAGTTGGTGGACTCCGCCGGCTCGTAGTCGATGGTGGCCTGCATGCCGTCCAGGGTCATGGAGAACGGGTGGGAGGCGTAGTAGCGCGACACGGATCGCAGGCCGTGCGGCGACAGAAGCTCGTCCTGGTCGAGGCAGTACGACAGCACCCGCCGCAGGCGGGTGGCGTCCACCACCGACAGCAGCAGGCGGTCCTCCTGGCCGGGGATGGTGAGGTGGGAGCAGTGCTCGGCGTACTCCGGCTTGTTCTCGACGAACCACTCCAAGCGGCGGCGGAACGACGGCAGGCGGTGCAGCACGGCCGGGTCGAGCACCGTCACTGCGAACAGCGCCACCACCCCCACCATGGACCGGACCCGGACCGGTACCGCCGAGCCTCCGTCGAGCTGCAGCACGTCGTAGTAGTAACCGTCGGTGTCGTCCCACAACCCCTGGCTCTCCATGGCGTGGGCGATGTAGGTGAAGTGCTCGAAGAACTTGGTGGCAACGTCCTCGTAGACGGGGTCGTGGGCGGCCAGGGTCAGGGCCATCTCCAGCAGGTTGAGGCTGTACATGGCCATCCACGCCGTCCCGTCGGACTGTTCCAGTCGGCCCGGCACCGGCAGGGGCTTGGACCGGTCGAACAGCCCGATGTTGTCCAGGCCCAGGAACCCGCCCTCGAACACGTTGTTGCCGGCGGCGTCCTTGCGGTTCACCCACCAGGTGAAGTTCAGCATCAGCTTGTGGAAGACCCGCTCGAGGAAGGCGTGATCCGGGGTGGGATCCTCGCCTCTGAGGCGGCGCGCCGCGGCGTCGATCTCACTGACCCGCAGCGCGGCCCAGGCGTGGACCGGTGGGTTGACGTCGCTGAAGTTCCACTCGTAGGCCGGCAGCTGACCGTTGGGGTGCATGTACCACTCGCGGCACAGAAGGACCAGCTGCCGCTTGGCGAACTCCGGATCGAGGTGGGCCAGGGCCACGCAGTGGAAGGCCAGGTCCCACGACGCGTACCAGGGGTACTCCCAGGCGTCGGGCATGGATATGACGTCCCGGTTGTTGAGATGGGTCCAGGCCCCGTTGCGGATGGCCCCCCGCCCCGGAGGAGGCGCCGGCTGGGTCGGGTCACCGGCCAGCCAGCGGGGGATGTCGAGATGGAAGAACTGCTTGGACCAGATCATCCCGGCCGCCGCCTGGCGCAGCACCCTGGCCTCGTCGGCCGACGCCCCGGGAGGGGTGAGGCCGCGGTAGAAGACGTCGGCCTCGGAGGACCGCTCGGACATGACCCCGTCGAACCCCTGTTCCAGGTCCCCTTCCGCGGCGGTGGGCACCGGCCGGGCGCCCTCGCCCGGCTTCCAGAACCGCAGGCGGAACTCCGCGCTCCCGCCCGGGGGGACGGTCACGCGGTGGTGTACCGCCGCCTTGGTCCCGGTCCGGTCCGGGTTGACGGTGGCGGCCCCGTGGATGACGTGGTCCGCTATGCCGTCCTTCGGGTAGCGGGGGCCGGCCACCCCGTAGAGCCGGGCGTCGTTGGTCTCGTTGTCGCAGAACAGGGCGTCCGCCGCCCCGGCCCAGGCCAGTCGCCAGTCGCCGGCGCCGTCGTGGACGTCCATCACACCCGGTCCGGTCTGGGCCAGCGCCGGGCGGTCGGCACCGGCGTCCCACGACCAGCGGTTGCGGAACCAGACGGTCGGCAGCACGTCGATGGTGGCCGGCTCCGGCCCCACGTTGCGCACCTCGACCCGCCACAGGATGTCCTCGGGGGCGGCCTTGGCCCAGGTGCAGTCCACCACCCAGTAGCGGTCGTCGTCGAAGACGCCGGTGTCGAGCAACTCGTACTCGGGCTCCTGGCGGCTGCGACCCTGGTTGGTGCGCAGCAGGTCCTCGTAGGGGAAACGGGCCTGGGGGTAGTGGTAGCGCCATCTCAGCCAGGAGGCCGTGGGGGTGGCGTCCAGGTACCACCAGTAGTCCTTGACGTCCTCGCCGTGGTTGCCCTGCTCGCCGGTCAGGCCGTACGGCCGCTCCTTGAGGATCGGGTCCCGGCCGTTCCACAGGGCCAGGGCCAGGCAGATGGTCTGCTGGTCGTCGCAGATCCCGGCCATGCCGTCCTCGCTCCAACGGAACGTCCGCGATGGGGCGTGCTCGAACGGGAAGTACGACCAGGCGTCGCCGCCCGCCGAGTAGTCCTCGCGGACCGTGCCCCACGCCCGCTCCGAGAGGTACGGCCCCCACCGCCTCCACGGCAGGTCCCCACTGTCGGCCTGGTGCAACCGTTCCTGCTCGGCGTTCATGGCCTCAGAGCCTGTCGCAAAACCGGGGCGGGTGAGCGGACCGGCCGGGGAGGGCGGGGCGGCGGCCCGATCGGGAGGGGGAATAAGCCCCCGGGGGCACCGGTTGAGAACTCTGCTTACACGATTACAGCTGAACGGAGCTGCCCAATGCCTCCCATCGCAACATCCGCCCTGCCCCTGCTGCCGCTCGAAGCCGGCGTGGTCCTCCCCGGGATGACCATCACCATGGCGCTCGAGACCGACGAGGCGCGCGAGGCGGTATCGGCCGCCGGCGGGGCCGGCGACCGCCTGGTCCTGGTGCCCCGGCTGGGCCGGCCGGGACCCGACTCGGGGGGCACCCGCTTCGCCCGGGTCGGCACCATCGCCTCCATCGAGCGTACCGGCGCCCTGCCCGGGGGCACCCCGGCCGTGGTCGTGACCGGGCACCAGCGGGCCACTGTCGGGGCGGCCACCGCGGTGGCCGGGGCGGCCCTGTGGGTCAACGTGGATCCCGTCGAGGAGCCGCCGGCCGGGCCCGACACCGTGGAGAAGGCGCGCGAGCTGCGCGCCGTGTTCGAGGCCATCGCCGAGCATCGGGGGATGGGCCGCCTGGTCGAGCTGCTGCGGGGGGTGACCGACCCGGGCCGGCTGGCCGACACCGCCGGGTACTGGCCGGAGCTGTCCCTGGAGCGCAAGGTCGAGCTGCTCGAGGCGGTGGACCCGGACCGGCGGGTGGATCTGGTGATGCGCTGGGCCCGGGAGGCCCTGGCCGAGCTGGAGCTCAAGGACCGCATCCGCACGGACGTGGCGGAGGGCATGGAGCGGACCCAGCGGGAGTACCTGCTGCGCCAGCAGCTGGCGGCCATCCGCAAGGAGCTGGGCGACGACGGCGACGGTGACGGGGGAGGGGACTACCGGGCCCGGCTGGAGGCGCTCGACGTGGCGGAGCAGACCCGCACCGCCATCGGCAGGGAGATCGACAAGCTGGAGCGGACCAACGAGCAGAGCCCCGAGCACGGCTGGATCAGGACCTGGTTGGACACCGTGTTCGAGATCCCCTGGGGCCGGCGCAGCGACGACCGGATCGACGTCACCGAGGCCCGAGCCGTTCTCGACTCCGACCACACCGGCCTGGACGACGTCAAGCAGCGGATCGTCGAGCACCTGGCCGTGCGCAAGCTGCGCCTGGAGCGGGGTCACAGCGCGGCTGCGTCGGGGCGCGGCGACGGGATGATCCTGGCCCTGGTGGGGCCGCCCGGCGTCGGCAAGACGTCGCTGGGTGAGTCGGTGGCCCGGGCCATGGGCCGCCAGTTCGTGCGGGTGGCCCTGGGCGGCGTGCGCGACGAGGCCGAGATCAGAGGTCACCGCCGCACCTACGTGGGCGCCATGCCGGGCCGCATCGTGCGGGCCGTCAAGGACGCCGGGACCCTGAACCCGGTGATCCTGCTCGACGAGGTCGACAAGCTGGGCAGCGACTGGCGCGGTGATCCGTCATCGGCACTGCTAGAAGTCCTGGACCCGGCCCAGAACCACACCTTCCGGGACCACTACCTGGACCTGGACCTGGACCTGTCCGGGGTGCTGTTCCTGGCCACGGCCAACATGGCCGAGCAGATCCCCGGCCCCCTGTACGACCGGATGGAGGTCGTGCGCCTGGACGGCTACACCGAGGCCGAGAAGGTTGCCATCGCCCGCGACCACCTGATGGGCCGGCAGCTGCAGCAGGCCGGCCTGCTCGACGGTGAGGTGGATGTCACCGACGCCGCCCTGGCCGGGATCGTCTCCGGCTACACCCGGGAAGCCGGGGTGCGGAGCCTGGAACGGGAGCTGGGCCGCCTGCTGCGCAAGGCGGCCGCCCGCATCGCCGCCGGGGACGGCCCGGTGCCGATCCGCATCGACTCCGCCGACGTGGCCGGCTGGTTGGGCCGGCCCCGCCACGAGCCGGAGGTGGCCGAGCGGACCTCGGTTCCGGGCGTGGCGACCGGGCTGGCGGTGACCGGCGTCGGGGGCGACGTGCTGTTCGTCGAGGCGTCGGCCTCCGCCGGTGATGGCGGCCTGACCATCACCGGCCAACTCGGTGAGGTCATGCAGGAGTCCGCCCAGATCGCCCTGTCCTACGTGCGGGCCCACGCCGAGGAGCTCGGGGTCCCCCAGGACGCCATCGACCACCGGCGATTGCACCTCCACGTGCCGGCCGGGGCCATCCCCAAGGACGGCCCGTCCGCCGGGGTGACCATGACCACCGCCATCGTCAGCCTGCTAACCGGCCAGCCCGTGCGGCCTGAAGTGGGCATGACGGGTGAAATAACCCTCCAGGGCAAGGTCCTTCCGATCGGTGGGGTCAAGCAGAAGGTGCTGGCGGCCCACCGGGCCGGGCTGACCGAGGTCGTCCTCCCGGCCCGCAACGGGCCGGATCTCGACGACGTCCCCGAGGCGGTGCGCAACCAGATGACCTTCCATCTGGCCACCGGGATCGATCAGGTGCTCCTGCACGCTCTGGGGGCCAAAAGCCAGGCTGCGTAACGGGTTTTCCGGGTCCGGCGGGCTCGGGTGCGGGTACCGTCGGTCCCGTGCCGGGCCCCCCGGGCGCCTTTTCTGACCGGAAATCCCTTGTGATGCAAGGGAAATACTTGACCTGCCAGCCAAAAACCTCTTGTATATCTGGGAACTTCCCCGACAACGCCAGGAGGTGGCGGTGAACAGAACAGAGTTGGCCCAGGCAGTCGCATCGAAGACCGGTCTCGATCGCAAAGCGTCGGAGGCCGCGGTCGAAGCGGTGACCGGCTCGATCGTGTCCGAGATCAAGGCCGGTAACCGGGTCTCCATCTTCGGCTTCGGGTCCTTCGAGCCCCGTGCCCGGGCCGCTCGTACCGCCCGGAACCCCCAGACCCAGGCGACCGTCAAGGTCCCGGCGTCCAAGACGGTGGCCTTCAAGCCGGCCGCTGCGTTCAAGGAGACCCTCAACACCAGGGGCCGGGCCAAGAAGGCTGCCGCCGCCAAGACCACCGCCTCCAAGGCCACCGCGTCCAAGGCCACCAAGACGGCGGCGTCCAAGACGGCCAAGGCGGCGCCCAAGAGCACCGCCCGCACCGCCGCCGCCCGCCCGGCCGCCACCAAGAGCGCCGCGACCAAGACGGCCGCGACCAAGACCACGGCGGCCAGGACCACCGCCGCCAAGAAGACCACGGCGGCCAAGAAGACCGGCGCCGCCAAGGCGACCACTGCAACCAAGGCCACCCGCGCCACCAAGAAGCGCTGAGCCCGGCCGCCCGCGCCTGCGGTTCTCGGCGGGGGAAGCTCCTATAGCTCCGCAGCACCGGCACCGCCCACCGGGCGGTGCCGGTGGCGCGCCCGGAGCGGCGCTCAGATGTCGGGGATCAGCTTGAAGGCTTCCGCCGCGTGCAGTCCCAGCGGGGCGCCGGCCGCCGCGTAGCGTTCCCGCAACCGCCCGGCGAAAGCGTCGACCTGGGCCCGGTCGCCCCGGTCGTCGATGCGCATGGTCGACTCGAACTGGCTGCGGTGGGCCAATAGGGCGGCCAGCTTGGCGTCCTCGAAGCCGCTGATGTCCTCCAGGTGGTCGGGGGCGTCGGCCTCCCACAGGAGTATCCGCCGCGGTCGGTGCGGCGGCTGGTCGTGGTCGGGGAAGAAGTGGGGATCGCGGGCGGCCACCACGCCGTCGGTGGCCAGGAAGCCGGCGTGGCGGTGATCGGGGTGCAGCCGGTAGCGCTTCCACGGGTCGTGACCGAGCACCACGTCGGGCTTCACCCGGCGGATCTCGTAGGCGACCTGGCTGCGCTGGGTCATGCCGGATTCGAGTTCGCCGTCCACCCATCCCAGGAACGTGACCCGGCCCTCGCCGCCCAGGGCCGCCGATGCCTCCCGCTGCTCCTGCTGGCGGATACCCACCAGCTCGGCCCGGTCCTGGTCCGGGTCCCACGAGCCCTTGGACCCGTCGGTGCACACCAGGTGGTGGACCCGGCACCCGGCCGCCGCCCACTTGGCCAGGGTCCCCCCGCAGCCGAACTCTATGTCGTCGGGATGGGCCCCGATGGCCAGCGCCACCCGGGGCAGCTCCAGGTTGGACGTGACCGCAGCCGGGAAAGCGCCGTGGGCGTTGGGATCACTCACGGGCGCGCCCTGCCGGCGGTCGGTACGCCGGTCCGCTCACAGGTTGACCACCTGGGCCAGATCCTCGGGCAGGTCCACGTCCCACGCCAGCGGGGACGAGTGCACGACCCGCACCGGGCCGCCCACCCGGCCGGCCTCGGCCAGGTGGCGGGCGAACGAGCCGGGCCCGTAGGAGAAGCGGAACCCGCAGCCGGCCGGCACCGAGATCACGTTGGTGCCGTCGTGGCGCCGGTCCGGGATCAGCGTGATACCGGCGAACTCGGTCACCCAGTGCAGGTCGCTGGCCAGTGGCAGGTCACCGGCGGCGACCACCACCGATGACGCCCCCAGCTCCGCCAGCCGGTCGACCCCCTGCTGCACCGCCCCGTTGAGGCCCCGGCCCGGCTCCCAGATGACCAGCGCTCCCAGTGTCCGGGCCCACCCGGCCACCTCGGGATCGTCGCAGACCACCGCCACCGGCAGCCCGGCGGCGGAGCGGACCACCCGGGTGGCCATGGTCCGGGCCAGGCGCCGGCGCTGATCCGGCGACAGGGCCGGAGCCAGCCGCAGTTTGGCCCGCCCGAACGCCTTGACCGGCACGAGCACGGCATGGCCGGCGGTCCATGCCGACGGGGTCGGGTCCACGGCGCCATACTAAGCGTCGCCGGGGAATCGCCTGCATCGACGATGGCCGCAGGCCGGCAGGATCGGGCCCCGGTGGTGGTGGTCCGGTCCCGTCGAAGGGGTGACGGGCCCCGACCGGAGCGCCGGGCGGCGGTAACCTCACCCCGGTGCGCATAGCGGTGGGATCCGACGAGGAGGCGCCGCTGGCGGCCGCCGTGGTGCGCCACCTGAGCGGCGGCGGTCACGACGTGGAGGTGGTGGCCATGGCCGCCCCGTGGCCGGAGGTGGGCCGGGCCGTGGGCCGGCAGGTGGCGGCCGGCCAGGCCGACCTCGGGGTGGTGTGCTGCTGGACCGGCACCGGGGTCTCCATCGCCGCCAACAAGGTCAAAGGGGTGCGGGCCGCCCTGTGCCCGGACGCCGAAACGGCGGCCGGCGCCCGCAGGTGGAACGACGCCAACGTCGTGGCCCTCAGCATCCGGTCCACCAGCGAGACGGTGGCGGCGGAGATCCTCGACGCTTTCCTGTCGGGCACCTCCGACCCGCAGGAGGCGGCGAACATAGCCGGGCTGGAGTGATCACCCAGATCCTGCCGGAACGACGCCCGATCGCCGGGGCCGCCGAGCTGGAGGAGTTCTACCTCCACCACGACCCCTGCCTGAGGGTCAACTTCGTGGCCTCCCTGGACGGTGTGGTCGAGATCGACGGGCGCAGCGGACCGCTCGGGGGGGAGGCCGACCGGTCGGCGTTCATGGCCATGCGGGCCGGTGCCGACGCCGTACTGGTGGGGGCCGGGACCGTCCGGGCGGAGGACTACGGCCCGGTGCGCCTGGGCGACGAGGTGCAGGCCCGGCGGGCCCGGCGGGGCCAGGCGGCCACGCCCCGCCTGGCCATCGTCACCGGGCGGGGCGACCTGGATCCCGCCGCCCGGGTGTTCAGCCAACCGGGGACGGTGATGATCTTCACGACCGAGGAGGTCGCCGCCGGGCGGCCGGACCTGGCCGGGGTGGCCGAGCTCATCGCCTGCGGGCGGGCGGAGGTGGACCTGGCCTCGGTGGTGGCCGGGCTGCGCCGGCGGGGACTGGGCCGCATCCTGTGCGAGGGTGGGCCGGGGCTGGCCCGGACCCTGCTCGAAGCCGGGCTGATCGACGAGCTGTGCCTGACCATCGCCCCCACCCTGGCCGGCGCCGGCCAACGGCTGATCGGCGCCGACCGGCCGGCCCGGCCCGGCCGGTTCCGGCTGACCGGCCTGCTGGAGTCCGACAGCCTGCTGCTGGCCCGCTACCGGGTAGGGTCCGACCGGTGAAGACCCGCAGGCCGCCGTCGCGGGCGGTGGAGAGGGCCCTGCTCGAGCAGGGGTACCGGGTGATCGTGGGTGTCGACGAGGTGGGCCGGGGGGCGTGGGCCGGGCCGATCATGGTCGGGGCGGCGGTCCTGCCGGTCGACCGGCGGGTGTACGGGGTCCGGGACTCGAAGATGCTCAGCGAGCCCGAACGGGAGCGGCTGTTCGACCGGGTGGCGTCGTGGTGCACGGCGTGGGCGGTCGGCTCGGCCAGCCAGGAGGAATGCGACCGGGTCGGCATGGCCGAGGCCCAGCGGCGGGCCGCCCGCCGGGCCATAGCCGGACTGGGGGTGACCCCGGACCGGGTGCTGGTGGACGGCAACTGGGATTTCGTGGGCCTGGGCTGCACCACCAGGATCATCAAGGGCGACGCCACCTGCCTGTCCATCGCCGCCGCCTCCATCCTGGCCAAGGTCACCCGGGACCGGCTCATGCGCCGGGAGGCCCACCAGTACCCGGCCTACGAGTTCGAGGCCAACAAGGGCTATCCCTGCCCCCGTCACAAGATGGCGCTGCACGCCCTGGGGCCCTCGGCCATACACCGCCGGACGTGGGTGTTCATGGAGAACCTGGTGTGGGGCAATCCCGGTTCCCGCTGCGCGCCACGGCCCTGGGCGCTCGACGGGGCCGGAGGCGGAGCGGCCGCCCTTTTTCCCGTGGACGGCTTCTAGCCCCGGGCAGGATTCCCGCCCTCGATCCGGCGGCGGGCCCTTAGCATGGCTCAGTGATTTCCCGACGAGGAGCCGGGCGGCAGCCGGGCTGGATCCGCCGCCTGATGCCCTGGCTGCGCCCCCACCGCCGCCACGTGGTCCTGGCCTTCGGCTCCGCCCTGGCCGGCAGCGCCGTCGCCGCCGCGGTGCCGGCGGTCGAGCGCCAGATCGTCGACCGGGTGATCATCGCCCACCAGGCGTCGCTGGCCCTGTGGCTCGGCGTGCTGGCCGCCCTGGCCTTCGCCACCTTCGGTTTCTCCTACGTGCGCCGCTTCGTCGGCGGCCGGGTCAGCCTGGACGTGCAGTACGACCTGCGCAACGCCATATACGACCAGCTGCAGCGCCTCGACTCGGCCCGCCACGACGAGATGCAGACCGGCCAGCTGGTGTCGCGGGCCAACTCCGACGTGGGCCTGCTCCAGGCCCTGCTGGCGTTCCTGCCCATGATGACCGGCAACGTCCTGCTGCTGGTGGCCTCGCTGGTCATCATGTTCGTGTTCTCGCCCCTGCTGGCGCTGATCGCCCTGGCCGTGGTCCCGGCGCTGGTCGTCACGGCCTACCGGATGCGCGAGCGGACCTTCCCGGCCAACTGGGATTCCCAGCAGAAGGAAGGCGAGGTCGCGGTGGTCGTGGAGGAGGCGGTCACCGGCGTCCGGGTGGTCAAAGGCTTCGGCCAGGAGGACCGGGAGCTGGCCCGCCTGGTCGAACGGGCCCGGTCGTTGTTCGCCTCGCGCATGCGGGCGGTGCGCTACCAGGCCCGCTTCCAGCCGGTGCTGCAGGGCCTGCCGGTCCTCGGGGAGGTGGGGGTGCTGGCCCTCGGCGGCTGGATGGTCTTCCACCACCGCATCTCGGTGGGGACCTTCCTGGCCTTCGCCACCTACCTGCTGCAGCTGGCCAGCCCGGCCCGCATGCTGGCCGGGCTGCTGGTCATCGGCCAGCAGGCCCGGGCCGGCGCCGAGCGGGTACTGGACCTCCTGGACTCCAACCCGGTGGTCAGCGAGAAGAGCGACGCCCGGAGCCTGCCCCCCGTGACCGGGGCGGTCCGCTTCTCCGGGGTCCGCTTCGGCTACCTGGCCGACAGCCCGGTCCTCGACGGCTTCGACCTGGACCTGGCCCCCGGCGAGACGGTGGCCCTGGTCGGCACGTCCGGTTCGGGCAAGTCGACGGTGGCCCTGCTGCTGCCCCGCTTCTACGACGTGCAGGCCGGCTCGGTCAGCGTGGACGGGACCGACGTCAGGGACTCGACCCTGGCCTCGCTGCGGGCGGCCATCGGGGTGGTCTTCGAGGAGAGCTTCCTCTTCTCCGACACCGTGCGGGCCAACATCGCCTTCGCCCGGCCCGACGCCGGCGACGCCGAGGTCGAGGCGGCCGCCCGGGCGGCGGAGGCCCACGGGTTCATCAGCGAGCTGCCCCACGGCTACCAGACGGTGGTGGGGGAGCGGGGCCTGACCCTCTCCGGCGGGCAGCGCCAGCGGATCGCCCTGGCCCGGGCCCTGCTCAGCGACCCCCGCATACTCATCCTGGACGACGCCACCAGCTCGGTGGACGCCCGGGTGGAGGCCGACATCCAGGCCACCCTGCGGCGGGTCATGCAGGGCCGCACCACCCTGGTGGTGGCCCACCGGCGCTCCACCCTGCGCCTGGCCGACCGCATCGCCGTGGTCGACCGGGGCCGGGTGATCGACCAGGGGACCCACGAGGAGCTGATCGGGCGCTGCCCCCTGTACGGCCAGCTGATCGGCGGCCCCGGCGACGACGCCGAGGGGCGGGGCGCCACCACCGCCGGCGCCCCCCCGCACGGCGGGATCACCCCGGAGCTGTGGCCCTACGACCGCCTCGACGCGGAGGTGCCGCTGCTGGCCGGGGCCTCACCGGCCGGGGCCGGGCTGGGGGCCGGCGGCGGGGGCCGGGGCGGCGGCCACGGCTGGATGGGGGCCATAGCCCCGAGCCCCGAGCTGCTGGAGAAGGTGGCCGCCCTGGAGCCGGCCGGGGACCAGCCCGGCGTCGACGTGGCCCGCGAGGCGGCCGACGACGCGTCGTTCTCACTGCGCCGTTTCGTGCGCCCCTACCGGTGGGCCCTGGCCGCCGGACTGGGCCTGGTGATACTGGACTCGCTGGCCGGCCTGGCCGGCCCCATCCTGATCCGCCACGGGCTGGACAGCGGGGTGGCCGGCCGGTCGGAGAGCACCCTGTTCCTGACCTCGCTGGTCTTCCTCGGCGTGGTGCTGGCCGACTGGGCCGACTCGGTGGTCCAGGTGCTGGTGACCGGGCGGACCGCCGAGCGGCTGCTGTTCGCCCTGCGGGTGCGCATCTGGGCCCAGCTGCAGCGCCTGTCGATCGACTTCTACGAGCGGGAGATGGCGGGGCGGATCATGACCCGCATGACAACCGACGTGGACGCCCTGTCCAACCTGCTGCAGACCGGCCTGATCAGCGCCATCGTGGCCCTGTTCACCATCGTCGGCGTGGCCGCCGCCATGATCGTCTGGAACGTGGAGCTGGGACTGGTGGCGTTGTCGGTGACCGTGCCGCTGGCCGGCGCCACGGTGGCGTACCGACGCCTGTCGGCCCGGGCCTACGAGCGGGCCCGGGAGCGGATCGCGGCGGTCAACGCCAGCATGCAGGAGGGCCTGTCCGGGGTGCGGGAGTCCCAGGCGTTCAGGCGGGAGGGACGCAACCAGCGGGACTTCCGCCGCCTGGCCGGCGGCTACCTCGACGCCCGCCTGACCGCCCAGAAGCTGGTGGCCACCTACTTCCCCTTCGTGGAGTTCCTCTCCGACATCTCGGCCGTGCTGGTCCTCGGGGTGGGTTCGGTCCTGATCGGCGGGGGGTCGCTGACCTCCGGGGAGCTGGTCGGCTTCCTGCTGTTCCTGGACCTGTTCTTCAGCCCCATCCAGCAGCTGTCGCAGACCTTCGACTCCTACCAGCAGGCCGGGGCCTCGATGGCCCAGATCAACGCCCTCATGGCCACCAGGCCGCTGGTGGCCCGGCCGGCCCACCCGGTCGAGCCGGGGCGCCTGCACGGGCGGATCACGTTCGAGGACGTGTCGTTCGCCTACCCGTCCGCCGGGCCGGAGCGCCTGGCGCTGCGGCACATGGACCTGACCGTCCCGCCCGGCCAGACGGTGGCCCTGGTCGGCCAGACCGGGGCCGGCAAGTCCACCGTGGTCAAGCTGCTGACCCGCTTCTACGACCCCCTGTCGGGGGCGGTGCGGGTGGACGGGATGGACCTGCGGGACATGGACCTGTCCGCCTACCGCAGCCGGCTGGGGTACGTGCCGCAGGAGCCCCACCTGTTCTCCGGCACCATCCGCGACAACATCGCCTACGGTCGGCCCGACGCCACCGACGCCGAGGTGGAGGCGGCGGCCCGGGCGGTGGGGGCCCACGAGGTGATCGCCGGCCTGACCGACGGGTACCTCCACCGGGTCACCGAGCGGGGCCGGTCCCTGTCGGTGGGCCAGCGCCAGCTGATCGCCCTGGCCCGGGCCCAGTTGGTGGACCCGGCCATACTCCTGCTGGACGAGGCCACCTCCAACCTGGACCTGGCTACCGAGACCCGGGTGTCGGCGGCCATGGGGGTGCTGGCAGCCGGGCGGACGACCGTGCTCATCGCCCACCGGTTGCAGACGGCCCGGGCCGCCGACCGGATCCTGGTGGTGGACGGCGGCCGGATCGTCGAGGACGGCCCGCACGACGCTCTGGTCGGCCTCGGCGGGCGTTACGCGGCGATGTGGCAGGCGTTCTCCGACGAGGACGTGGCCGAACCGGTCAGCCCGAACTAGACGGGGTGCCGCCGCCCGGCCCGGAACGGACCGCCACGGCCGTCCCGGTCCACACCGCCAGCTGGCCGTCCAGCGATCCGGCCAGGACCGGCGTGGCCCCGGCGAAGGCCACCAGGTCCGCCTGCGATTCCCCGGTGCCCAGCCACGGCGGGGTGGCGGTGTCGAGGGCCTGCCAGGTCGATCCGGCGTCGGGCGAGAGCCAGATCCCGACCTGACCGTTGTCGAAGGTGGCGTCGGGTCCGGTCCCGGCGGTCGGCCCGGCCGGGGCCGCCGGGCCCCCCGGGGCACCGGCCGGGTGGGGTCCGGCCATCGGGTTGGGGTCGGAGACGGCCACCCACACGCTGCCGCCGTCGGCCAGATCGGTGATGGGATAGGCCGTTCCGGGGGTGAAGGCGGCGACGTTGACCCGGTTCCACGCCGTCCCGGTGCCCGACCGCCACAGGGCCGGCACCGAGGCCCCGCCCGGGGTCGAGCTGGTGCCCCAGGCGACCAGCCCGCCGGAGGTGCGGGCGCAGCCCGACATGGTCTCCACCGTCCCGGCCGGGGCGGCCGGGCTGACCGAGGCCCGCTTCCAGGCCGAGCCGGCGGTCGAGTACCAGGCGGCGGCCTGGTGGCCGCGGGCCGGGGTGGACGACGAGGCCGGTGCCGGGGTCCCGATGGCGGCTCCCACCGCCACCACCGTGCCGGTGGTGGCGGCTGCGCCGGAGGTGGCCGTAGTGGCGGTGGCGGCCGTAGTGGCGGTAAAGCCGCCGGAGTCGGCGGCGGTCGAGCACAGCCCGTTGACCCGGGCCGGCAGCCCGGCGGGGGCCGTGGCCTCCTGGCCGGATCCGCCCGTGGTGCCGGCCCGGGTGGCGGCACCGGCAGTCCCGAGCAGACCCTGGGCGGTCCAGGTGCGCCCGTCGGAGCTGACCCACGCCTCGGGGTGGCCGGCCGCCGGCTCGCCCACCGCGACCCATCCGTCCGCCACCCGCACGGTCAGGGCCCCGGCTGTCGGCACCGTCGGCGGCCCGGCCGCCCCCGACTTGGCCGGGCTCCAGCCCACCCCGTCGGCCGACGCCAGGGTGGTGTAGGTCACGGCGGCGTCACCCACCGTCTGGGGATCGGTCTCCAGCCGGACGGTCAGCAGCAGCCGCCCCCCCGACGGTACGAGCGAGACCGGCAGCGCCGACGGGCGCACCGGCCCGAACACCGCCGGATCGGCGGACGGCTCCCGCCACCCGGCCGCGGTGTCGGTGAGAACGTGGGCCTGGCCCGGATCCCCGTCGGCGATGATCGTGGTGTCGATGGTCGCGGCGGCGATGGTGGCCCGCCAGCCGCTGGCGGCGGCGTCGGGACCGGGCAGGGGTATCGGGGTCCAGTGCAGGCCGTCGGTGGACTTCCAGGCCCCCTGTCCGGACGGACCGCCGCCGGCCGCCACGAGGGACGTGGACCCGGCGAAGGTGGGGACGGCGGCCACGGAGCGGGCGGCCCAGCCGCCGGCCGGGTCGCCGGACACGCCCGGCCGGTCGGACCCGGCGAAGTCGACCGAGGGGGGGCTCCAGCTGGCCCCGTCGGGTGACACCCATGACGCCGCCATCCACCCGGTGCCCCGGTTGACGGCGCCCACCGCCACCAGGCCTTTCTGCAGGGGGGCCAGCGAGTAGATCACCCGTTGGCCGGGTCCGGCGAACTGGTCGGCGGCGGTGCTGACGGCGTGCCAGTGGATGCTGTCGGTCGACGACCACACGGCGGCCGCCTCGGTGGACCCGGCGCCGACCGAGCCGGCCAGGTACACGTTGTCCCCTTCGGCCACCATGGCCAGGACCCGGGCCCCGGCCGAGCCGGTGATGGTCTTCTCCGCCCCCGGTTGCTCACCCCAGCGCCGACCGTCGGTCGACGACCACAGGGCGAAGCGCCCGTCCACCGTGCCGGTGGCGAACATGCCCAGGGCGCCGGCCGCCACCAGCGTCATGCTCGACGGCCCGCTGGAGAGGGGGACGGTCACGGCCGTGAACGGCTGCCCCGGTTGCGGTGACAGCCAGGCGGCGGCCTGGCGGTTGGCGCCCGCTCCCACCGAGCCGACGACGACCGTCTCCCCCCGGTACTGGGCGGCCGCCAGGGCCGAACTGGGCGGACCGCCGGGGGCGATGGGGGCCGCCTTCCAGGTCACGCCGTCCGACGAGGTCCACACGGTGGCGGAGGGGACGCCGGCGGCCGAGAAGCGGGTGCCCACCGCCAGCCAGGACTGGCCCACGGTGGGGGCTATCACCGTCGCCACGGTGGTGCCGGCGCCGCCCCCGACAGCCAGGGCCGTCGACGCGGACCGGTCCCATGCGTAGGGCGACGGGGCGAACCTGGGGGGCGGCTGGGTCGTCGACGTGGGCGGGACCACGGTGGTGGTCACCGGCCTGGCCGCGCCCGGCGCGGCGTGGCCGGCGCTGCAGCCGGTCAGGACCAGGGCCAGGGCGGCCAGCACGGCGGACGCCCGGCGGGCCGGGCGCGGTGGGCCGCGCCGGATCACCGGGGCGGGGCGTCTGGCGGCCGGCGGGTTCAACTGGGGAGGGGCGGGCGGATCAACGGCTGCTCAGGTGGAAGCCGTCGTCGCCCCGACGCTTCCAGACCTGCCACCATTTCCTCTCACCGCGCTCCTCTTCGATCTGGTGGACGATCTCGGGCCCGGCGGCGGTGACGATGGAGTTGGCCTCCGACAGGATGGCGGCCACGTCCTCGGCCGGCTCGTCCGGTTCCTCCTCCACCGGGGGCCGGTCCAGGGAGCCGACCACGAAGGTCCCGTCGATGATGTCGGGCTGGTAGCGGGGGCAGCTGTCGGGGCAGCGCCACGGGGCCTCGGGAGCCAGGTTCAGCACGCAGAAGCGGGCCACTTCGCCGGTGTCGTAGGTCCGGCTCTGAAAGTGGCGGCAGTCCTCGCGCATCGTCACCGTGTCATCGTGTCACGTACCCGTGATATCGCGCACAACACCTCGCCTCCGGGGTGCGTTCGCCGGCGCCGCCCGGTCGTTACACTTCACGCGATGACGACCGCCTCGCGGGCCGAGTTGGGCAGCGTGCTGCGTCTGGCCGTGATGCGGCTGTCGCGCCGGCTGCGCCAGGAGGCCTTCGGGGTGGGGGAGGTGACCGCTTCGCAGCTGTCGGCGCTGACCGTGCTGGCCAAGCACGGGGAGCTGACGCTCGGCGAGCTGGCCGCCATCGAGCGGATCGCTCCGCCGTCGATGACCCGCATCGCCGCCCGGCTGGAGGCGAGCGGGCTGCTCGAGCGGCGCCCCGATACCAGCGACCGGCGGGTGGCGAGGGTGGCCATAAGCACCGCCGGCGCCGACCTCCTCCGCCAGACCCGGGACCGCGGTGACGCCTTCGTGTCGTTGCGGCTGGAGTCGCTCACCGACGAGGAGCGGGACCTGCTGGCCCGGGCCGTTCCCCTTCTCGAGCGCCTGGCCTCCGAGGACGGCTGAGCCGCCCCGCCGGACCCGGGCCGGGCACCCCCGGTGCCCAGAGGGTCAGAGGGGCAGGTCCCCGGTGGCGGTCCGGGTCGAGCCGTGGTCCCGGTAGGCCGAGATGGCCTGGCGGGCGATGGTCATCTGGTGGACCTCGTCGGCCCCGTCGGCGAAACGGCTCCAGCGGGCCTGCTTGAGCATGTCGGCCAGCGGGGTGTCGGTCGAGTAGCCCAGGGCTCCGTGCACCTGGATGGCCCGGTCCACGATGCGCCACAGCGTGTTGGCCACGAAGTGCTTGGCCATCGAGACCTCGGCTTTGAACGGCAGGCCGCTCTCGATCCGGTAGGCGGCGTGCAGGACCATCAGCTTCGCCTGGTACAGCTCCATGGTGCTGTCGGCGATCAGCCACTGGATCCCCTGCTTCTCGGCCAGGATCGACCCGTGGGCGTAGCGGTTGAGTGAACGGTCCACCATCATGTCCAGAGCGGTCTCGCACTGGGCGATCCAGCGCATGCAGTGGGCCAGGCGGGCCGGCCCCAGCCGGGCCTGGCCGAGAAGGTGGCCCTGGCCCCGGCCGCCGAGCATGTTGGCGGCCGGGACCCGCAGGTCGGTGATGCGGATCTCGCAGTGGTTGTGGCTGCCCGACATGGTCTCCACGTCGCGCACGATCTCCCAGCCGTCCGCCGGCAGGTCCACGATGAACGCCGAGTTGGCCGCCTGGGGCAGGTCCGGGTTGTCCTCGGTGCGGGCGATCAGGATGGCGAACGCCGCGCCGCGGGCTCCGCTGATGAACCATTTGTGGCCGTTGACCACCCACTCGTCGCCGTCGGGGACGGCGGTGGTCTGGATCAGGGTGGGGTCCGAGCCGGCCACCTCGGGCTCGGTCATGGCGAAGCAGGACCGGGCCGTCCCCTCGCACAGCGGCCGGAGGTACCTCTCCTTCTGCTCGTCGGTGCCCCAGTGCAGGAGTGTGTGCTGGTTGCCCTCATCGGGGGCCTGGCAGTTGAGCACGAACGGCCCCAGCCGGGATCTGGCCGCCTCCGCCGAAACCGCGGCCATGGCCGTGGGCCCCAGCCCCATGCCGCCCCACTCGGGAGGCATGTGGGGCAGCCACAGGCCGGCGTCGCGGGCCTGCCCCCGCAACTCGACGATGGTCGACACCAGGGCCCGGCGGTCGCGGCGGTGGTCCCCGGTCGAGTCGGCCTTGAGCTCGGCCTCGGCGGGGGCGACCGTGCCGGCGATGAAATCCCGGACCCGGAGGCGGATCTGGTCCACTTCGGGAGCGAAGGAGAAGTCGATGGCCATGCCGGCAGGCTAGACCGCCTGTCCCGATCCGCCGATGGAGGCCATCTGGGATGTCGATAGTCAATGTGACGGAAGTCTCTTTGACAGATGACCGGGGGTGGGCCATACTGAACTTGTTGCTCGGGGCGAATCCCCCCCTCGCCCCTCGAGCCTTGCGCGAAGGACCGGCACCCCCCCCGCCGGTCCTTCGTCGCGTCCGGGGATATTTTTCCCCCCGACAGCCAGGGACCCGACAGGCAAGAACCCCGAAAACAAGAACCGGAGCCCGAGGGCTCCGGTCTGTCAGATCTACGTTCGGGTCGAGGCCGGTCCGGCCCTCCCCCCGGGGGCCCGCAGCCAGGCCTCGCCCGAACGCCCCCTCTTGAATGCCGAGTTTATGTGCCATGCGCCACAGTGGCAAGACCCTGTTCAGGAAACGTTCACATCCAGTTGGGAACCGGGCCCTCCGTTCTCTATTGTCCGGTGATGGCCATCCCCCTTGCCGCCTACTCGATCCGCCTCCGGGCCCGCATCCCGAACCACCCCGGCGAGTTCGCCTCCCTGGCCACCGTCATCGGGTCGGCGGGCGGCAGCCTGGTGGGAATCGAGATCGTGGACACCGACGGGGCGACCATCACCCGGGACCTGGTGGTCTTCTGCGGTTCCGAGGAGCACGCCGCGGGGGTGGAGGCGGCCACCCGGGCGGTGGAGGGCATCGAGGTGCTGGAGGTGGTGGACCGCACGTTCGCCATCCACGAGCGGGGCAAGCTGAGCATCGACGCCAAGCTGCCCATACACGACCGGGACGACCTGGCCATGGCCTACACCCCGGGGGTGGCCCGGGTGTGCACCGCCATCGCCGGGACGCCGGCGCTGGCCCACCGCTACACCATGAAATCGAACACGGTGGCGGTGGTGACCGACGGCACCGCCGTGCTCGGCCTGGGCGACATCGGCCCGGAGGCGGCCCTGCCGGTGATGGAGGGCAAGGCCATGCTGTTCAAGGCGTTCGCCGGCCTGGACGCCGTGCCGGTCTGCCTCAAGGTGGCCTCGCCCGACGAGCTGGTCGAGACGGTGCAGCGGATGGAGCCCATGTTCGGTGGGATCAACCTGGAGGACATCGCCGCCCCTCACTGCTTCGAGGTGGAACGCCGCCTGACCGACACGTTGTCCATACCGGTGTTCCACGACGACCAGCACGGCACCGCGGTGGTGGCCCTGGCCGCCCTGCGCAACGCCTGCAAGATCGTGGACAAGGAGCTCTCGGATCTGCGCATCGTCCTGTCCGGGGCGGGGGCGGCGGGGGTTGCCATCACCAAGATCCTGATGACCGCCGGCGCCTCCGACATCGTGGCCGCCGACCGCCGGGGGGCCATCCACAAGGGCCGGGACGGCCTGGACCCGTCGAAGCAGTGGCTGGCCGACAACGCCAACCCCGGTAACCGCTCCGGCTCCCTGCAGGACATCCTGGCCGGTGCCGACGTGTTCATCGGGGTGAGCGGTCCTGGGCTGCTGACCCGGTCCGACCTGGAGACCATGGCCGACGGGCCCATCGTCTTCGCCCTGGCCAACCCGGTGCCCGAGGTGCTGCCCGAGGAGGCCGAGGGGGTGGTGGCGGTCATGGCCACCGGGCGCAGCGACTACCCCAACCAGATCAACAACGTGCTGTGCTTCCCCGGCATCTTCCGCGGTGCCCTCGACGCCGGCGCCACCCGGATCACCGAGAACATGAAGCTGGCGGCGGCCGACGCCATAGCCGCCGCCGTGCCCGCCGACGAGCTCAAGGCGGAGGCCATCGTGCCGAGCGTGTTCGCCCCCGGGGTGGGCCAGGCGGTGGCCCGGGCGGTGGCCGAGGCGGCCCGGGCCGACGGGGTCATCCGGGCCGGGTAGCCGGGTGGTGGACCCCGGCGGTGGGCGCCCCCCGGCCCCGGGCCCTGGCGGGACGTCCCCGGGCCGGCTCAGGCCGGGTCGCGGGCATAGGTGCGGCCCTTCCAGGCCGCACCCCGGCCCCGCCGGTGCCGCCGGGCCGAGTCGACGGTCATGGCCCCGTACAGGGCGGCGGCCGCCGGCAGGGTGAGGGCCCAGGCCGGCGGAAGCCGGTAGTAGCGGATCATCGGCAGGTAGCTGGCGGTGAGCAGCACCTCGGCCGCCGCTCCGGCCCCGATCACCAGTGGGTCGGCCGCCACCGCCCCGGCCACCACCACGACGAGCGGCCCCAGGTACACGACGGCCAGGCCGGCCACCGTGCCCGCCAGGGCCAGGGGCGAGTACCTGAGTTGGGTATAGGCGCTGCGGGCCACCATGTCCCACAGGTCACTCAGCGCCGGGTAGGGGCGCAGGCTGGCCACGTCGTCGGCGTACCCCAGCCAGGTCGAGCCACCCGCCCGCTTGACCGCCCGGCCCAGGGCCACGTCGTCGATCACCGCCCCGGCTATGGCGGCGATCCCGCCGGCCCGGCGCAGCGCTGCGGCCCGGACCAGGATGCAGCCGCCGGCCGCCCCGGCGGTGCGGGACCGGCGCCGGGCGATGGCCCGGAACGGGTACAGCTGGGAGAAGAAGTACACGAACGCCGGCACGATCAATCGCTCCCAGCCGGTGGCGGTGCGCAGCCGGGCCATGAGCGAGACCAGGTCCCGGCCGGTGGTGACCGCCTCGGAGACCAGCCGGCGCAGCGAGTCCGGCGGGTGGTGGATGTCGGCGTCGGTGAAGAGGAGGTAGTCGGGGTCCATGTCGGAGGCGGCCGCCACCCCCTGGTCCAGAGCCCAGGTCTTGCCCACCCAGCCGGTGGGCCGGTCGGCACCGGTGACCACCGTCAGGGGCACCGGCCGGCCGGCCGCGGCCGCCGCCGCGACCGCGGCGGTGGTGTCGTCGCTGCAGTCGTCGACCAGGAAGACGCCGACCCGGCCCGGGTAGTCCTGGGTGGCCAGGGAGGGCATGGTGGAGGCCAGGATGCCGGCCTCGTTGCGGGCCGGCACGATCACCGCCACCGACGGCCACCGCTCCAGATCCCGGGCCGGCCCGAGCCGGACGCTGGGTAGCCAGAACCGCCCCCGGAACGCCAGGAGGTACACCCATATGGCCGCGGGCAGCCAGGCCAGGCCCTCCGGTACGGTCACCGACCCAATGTAGGACGCCTTTGCTGATCGAACACATGTTCGATTAGCCTGGGCGGGGATGGAAGCTCCGGTGGCCTCCCTGCGCATCGCCGCCGCCCACGGCCGGCCGCTGGTGGATGCCGGGGCGCGCCTGGTGGAGGTGCCGGCGCCGCTGGCTCCCCTTTTTCCCGAGGGTGGCATCCGCCGGGGGACGACGGTGGCGGTGGGACCGCTGCTGGGCGGCTGCTCGGTGGCGTTGTCGCTGGCCGGGGCCGTCACCCGGGGGGGAGGGTGGGTGGCGGCGGTGGGGACGCCTTCGCTCGGTCTGGTCGCCGCCGCCGAGCTGGGGGTGGACCTGCGCCGGCTGGCCCTGGTCCCCGGACCGGGTGACCAGTGGCCGACGGTGGTGGCCGCCCTGGTGGACGGCTTCGACCTGCTCCTGGTCCGGCCCGCCGGCCGGGTCCGGGCCGCCGATGCCCGCCGGTTGGCCGCCCGGGTACGGGAGCGGGGGACGGTGATGGTCCTGCTCGACCCCCCCGGCTGGCCCGAGTCGCCCGACATCCGGCTGTGGGCCGGCCCCTCGGAGTGGGAGGGCCTCGGGGAGGGGCACGGTCACCTGCGGGCCCGGCGGATGGTGGTGTCCGCCGGCGGCCGCCGGGTGGGAGGGCGGGAGCGGCGCAGGGAGGTCTGGCTGCCGTCCCCCGACGGCCGGGTGGCCGGGGACCCGGCCATGGCACCGGGGCAGCCCGGCGCCGACCGGCCGGCGGTGCCCGTCCCGGCCGACGCCTGGGAGGTGGCGGGGTGAGCCCCGCCCCGGCCGCCCGTCCCGCCCGGGTTCTCGTGGCCGCGTGGCCGGACTGGCCGGTGGTGGCCGCCGGCCACCCCCCGGAGGTGGCCGCCGCGGTGGTGGCGGCCAACCGGGTGGTGGCCGCCACCGCGGCGGCCCGGGCGGAGGGGGTGCGGACCGGTCTGCGCCGGCGGGAGGCCCAGGGTCGTTGCCCGGAGCTGGTGGTGGTGCCCGCCGATCCGGGCCGCGACGCCCGGGCGTGGGAGCCGGTGGTGGCGGCCGTGGAGGCCATGGCGCCGGCGGTCGAGGTGTGGGGCCCGGGAATGCTGGGGGTGGGCACCCGGGGCCCGTCCCGGTACTTCGGGGGGGACGCCGCCCTGGCCGGGAAGGTCCGGGTGGTGGCCGAGGAGGCGGCCGGGGCCCCCGGTTGCCGGGTGGGGGTGGCCGACGGCCGGTTCGCGGCGGCCCTGGCCGCCCGGACCGCCCCGGCCGCCGCCGGGATCCTGGTGGTCGAACCGGGGGCCGGCCGGGCCTGGCTGGCCCCCCGGCCGGTGCAGGCGCTGGGCCCGGGCTACGGGGATCTGGCCGACCTGCTGGTCCGCCTGGGGGTGCGCACCCTGGGGGATCTGGCCGACCTGCCGGAGCAGGCGGTCCTGGGCCGCTTCGGCGCCACTGGCGTGGCCGCCCACCGGCTGGCCCGCGGCCTCGACGAGCGGCCGGTGCAGGGCCGCACCCCGCCCCCCGATCTGGCCTGCTCGGCCGAGCTGGACCCTCCCGAGGAACGGGTGGAGGCGGCCGCCTTCGTGGCCAAGGCCCTGGCCGACGAGCTGCACGCCCGGCTGGGGGTGGCCGGGCTGGCCGCCACCATGGTGGCCATCGAGGTCGAGACCGAGCACGGGGAGAGCCTGGTGCGCCGCTGGCGCCACGAGGGGGCCCTCAGCCCCTCCGCCCTGGCCGAGCGGGCCCGCTGGCAGCTGGACGGATGGCTGTCCGGCCGCGCCGGTACCAGCCCCACCGGCGGCCTCACCCTCCTCCGGCTGACCCCCGAGGAGGTCCGGCCCGACACCGGCCGCCAGCTGGATCTGTGGGGCGGCCAGGCCGATCCCGACGCCCGGGCAGCCCGGGCCATGGCCCGGGTGCAGGGCATGCTGGGCCCCGAGGCGGTGGTCACCGCCGTCCTGGAAGGGGGGCGGGGCTACGCCGAACAGGCCCGGCTGGTCCCGTGGGGGGACGCCCGGGAGGATGGCCGGGAAGCGTCGGCCCGCCGCCGGCCCGACGCCGGCCGGCAGCCGCCCTGGCCGGGCCGCCTGCCCGAGCCCTCACCGGCGGTGGTGCACCAGCCGCCCCGGCCGGCCGACCTGGTCGACCTCGACGGTGAGGTGGTCCGCGTCAGCGGGCGGGGGGCGATCAGCGCCGCCCCGGCCCGTCTGGCCGTGGACGGGGGAGCGGCCGAGGTGGTGGTGCGGTGGGCCGGCCCGTGGCCCACCGAGGAGCGGTGGTGGGACCGGGGAGGGCGGCGCCGGGCCCGCCTGCAGGTCGTCCTCGACAGCGGGGAGGCCCATCTGGTCTGCCGGGAATCCGGCCGGTGGTGGGTGGAGGCCTCCTACGCCTGAGAGGTGGCCGGCGCCCGCTCCAGCGCCTTCCCGGCCTGGCGGGCGGTCCACCAGACCTGCAGCCGGTCGGCGATCCAGGTGGCCACGGCGAAGTCGGCGGCCCCGGCCAGCACGTCCATCAGGAAGTGGTTGCCGGTGGCCATCACGGCCAGGGCGGTGGCCAGCGGGTACAGCCACACCAGGTGGGCCCACCAGCGGCGGGGTAGGACCCGCCAGATGGCCAGCGCCGACCAGCAGGCCCAGCCGATGTGCAGCGACGGCATGGCGGCCAGCTCGTTGGCGGCCGTGGCCAGGGTGCCGCTGTGCCACGAGCCGAAGGCGTGGGTGGCCGCCACCACGTCGAAGTACACCGACGGGTTGTACAGCCGGGGCGGGGCGGTGGGGACGAAGAAGTACACCGCCATGCCGAACAGGTTGAGCAGCACCAGGCTGTTGCGCAGCGGCCGGTAGCGGTCCGGCCATTTCCACCAGATCACCACCAGCGCCCCCAGGGTGACCACGAAGTGGGCGTTGTCGTAGTAGTTGGACACCCACAGGGCCAGCGACTGGTGGTGCGACATCCAGTGGTCCATGGCCGCTTCGGGGTCCAGGTGCAGCCACTTCTCGGCGCTCAGGATGGACCCGGCGTCCTGGTGGGCCAGGGCGTTGCGCAGCGGAGCCAGGTTGGCGATCATGTCGTAGACCCAGCACAGCCACACGATCAGGATCAGCTCCACCCACACGGGTGTCCGGTTGGCTCCGCTCCGGCACCAGGCCCGGACGGTGGCCAGCCTCCCGGAGGAGATCCGGCCGTCCTCCGAGCTGGCCCGGCTGGTGGGCGGGGCTACCCGCTCGGGGACCGTATCAGTCACGACCGGGCGATTCTAAGAGTGGGCTGCGGGGAGGTTGGGCGCGCCGGGTCCCGGCGGCTTACGCTTCGCCCCGTCGGCGTGCGCGAAGGAGGACCCCCGTGGAGGCCACACTCGAGATATCCCCCGTCGCCGGGGCGCTCGGCGCCGTGGTGCGGGGTCTGGACCTGCGCCGGGTCGGCGACGCCGGACAGCTGCAGCCGCTGATCCGGGCCCTGGCCGAGCACCTGGTGGTGTTCCTGCCCGAGCAGGACCTCGACCTGGACGACCTGGAACGGGTCACGGACCTGCTGGGGGGCCGGGACGTGACCCCCTTCGTGGCGCCCCTCCCGGACCGGCCGTATGTCATCCGGGTGGTCAAGGAACCGGGGGACCGCCTCAATTTCGCCAACGCCTGGCACACCGATCTCAGCTACCTACCCAGCCCTCCGGCGTTCACGTTGCTCCACGCCCGCGAGGTGCCCGAATACGGCGGCGACACCGTGTGGTCCAACCAGTACCTGGCCTTCGAGACCCTCTCGGCCGGCCTGCGGCGCACCCTCCACCAGCTCCGGGCGGTGCACTCGGCCGGGATGGCCTACGGCACCGGCGGGGCCCTCGACAAGGTCAGGGACCTGACCTCCATGGCCATCGAGCCGTCCCCCGACGCCTACCGGGAGCACACCCACCCTGTGGTGGTGCGCCACCCGCTGACCGGCCGGCCGACCCTCTACGTCAACCCGGTCTACACCACCCGGTTCGAGGGCTGGACCCCGGGTGAGTCCCAGGCCCTGCTCGACGTCCTGCACCGCCACAGCACCAACGAGAACTTCACCTGCCGGTTCCGCTGGTCGGCCGGCACCCTGGGCATCTGGGACAACCGCTGCACCATGCACAACGCCCTCAACGACTACTCCGGGGTGCGCCGGGAGATGTTCCGCACCAGCGTCCGGGGCGTCCCCCTCGAAGCGGCCTAGCCGGCGGCCGGATCCCGGTGCGGGGACCAGCCGGACAGGTCCTCGATCACCGCCCCGGTGGCCATGATCAGCTCCTCGGCCCCCGCCGGCCCGGCCAGCTGCAGCGGGGCGGGCAGCCGGCCGCCGGCTTCCAGGGGCTGGGACAGGGCCGGGGTGCCCGCCAGGTTGAACGGCGCCACGTAGCGGATCTCGGACAGCCTGGCCCCGTCCTCCAGGGTGGGCGGGGCGGCCGCCAGGACCGGCAGGGCCAGCAGGTCCACCTCGGCGAACCGCCGCTTGAGCTCGTCCGCCCAGGCCCGGGCCACCTCCCAGCTCTCGGCCACCTCTTCGGCGCCGAACATCGAGGACATCTCCAAGCGGCGGCTGACATCGGGTGACAACTCGTCCCGGTGGGCCTCCCAGAGCCGCCGGTGGACCTGCCAGGCCTCGGCCGACATGACCACCATCACGGCGTGGGTGGCGGCCTCCCACCCGGGGAGCTCCACGTCGGTCACCGTCGCCCCGGACCGCTCGGCGTAGGCGCCCAGCGCCCGGTCGATGGCGGCGTCCATCCATTCCTCCGCGGGCAGGCGGACCCGCCCGATCCGGCCGGCCGGGGCGGTGGCGGTCGGGTCGAACCCGGGCTCGAGGAGGCTCATGCAGAGCGAGGTGGCCGCCACGGTGGGGGCCATCGGGCCCACCGTGTCCAGCGACGGGGCCAGCGGGTACACCCCGTCCAGGGGGATCCGGCCCCGGGTGGTCTTCAACCCGACGATGCCGCAGCACGCCGCCGGCATGCGGACCGAACCGCCGGTGTCGCTGCCGAAGGCCACGTCGGCCTCCCCGGTGGCCACCGCCACGGCCGACCCGCTGGACGAGCCGCCCGGCACCAGCGAGGCGTCGATGGGGTTCACCGGGGTCCCGAACCACGGGTTGATCCCGGTCACCCCGAAGGCCAGTTCGTGCATGTTGGTCTTCCCCACGATCACCGCCCTGCCCTCGGCCTCCGCCCGGCGGGTGCCGGCCATGCAAGCGGCGTCGGCGGCGGCCGGTTCGGCGCCGGCGGCGATCACCTTGGACCCGTTGGTGGTCGGCAGGCCGGCCATGTCGATGAGGTCCTTCACCGCCACCCGGACGGCGCCGGGGGGCATCTCGGGCACGGACAGTCGCTGGATGAAGGCGTTCACCGAAGAAGCTTCGCGCGTGTCAGCCGGCGGTCGCCGGGAGCCCGGCGAGGAACCGGGCCACCACCGGCCCGTCGGTCGGACCGCCGTCGGTCCGGCTGTTCTGCACGACCATGGCGAAGGCCACGTTGGCCCGGAAGCCGACCAGCCAGGCGTCCACCGGCGGCTTGGGGCCGCTGCCGTACTCCGCCGTGCCGGTCTTGGCGAAGGTGCCCGACGGCAGCCCGGTCCCGGCGGCCGTACCTGATGACACCACCGATGCCATCATCGCCCGCAAAGCGGTCAGGGCGGTAGGAGGTAGCGCCTGGCCGGGGGCGGTGTCGTCGGCCGCCCCGGCCACCAGCCGGGGGGGACGGGCCGTGCCGCTGCCCACCGCGGCGGCCACCATGGCCATCGACAGCGGGGACACCACCACCGAGCCCTGACCGATCGAGGTGGCGGCCAGGTCGGCCCCGGCGGCCGGGGTGGGCACCTTGCCGGGGAACGCCGCCAGCCCCATGTGGAACGGTTGGCCCAGCCCGAACATCCGGGCCACGGCCGGGAATCCACCGGGCTGCAGGTGGCCGGTCGCCAGCTGGATGAAGGCGGTGTTGCACGACTCGGTGAACGCCTGGGCCAGGTCGGACACCGGATGGTCGCCCTCGGCGTTGTGGAACACCTTCCCGTCGACGGTGACCGTGGACGGGCACGAGGCCGGCGTCGAGGGGCTCAGGCCGGCCTGGAACAGCGCCGTGGAGGTCAGGATCTTGAACGTCGACCCCGGTGGGAACTCCCCGTCCAGGGCGGCGTCGAAGCTGTTCTGGGCGGGGAGGCTGGCCGACGCCAGGACCTGGTCTTTGTCCACCGAAACGGCGACCAGCGCCACCGCGTCACCGGCGGGCTGGGCCCCCGGGGACGGAGGGGCCACCTGGGCCGCACCGAGGGTGGCCAGGGCGGCCTCGGCGGCCTTCTGCACGGCCGGGTCGATGGTGGTGGTGACCGGACGTCCCGGCTTGGGGGCCAGCGTGGCCAGGGTGCGGACCGCCCCGCCGTCGGCGCCGAGAACCTCGATGGTGGCTCCGGGCGTGCCCGCCAGCTGCTTCTGGTCGGCCGCCTCCAGGCCGCTCTGGCCGACCACGCTGGCCGCCGTGTAGGGCGGCCCGAGCTGCTTGAGCTGTTCGGCGGTCACCGGTCCCACCGAGCCGACCAGGTGGGCGGCCAGGCCCGGGGTGACCGCGGTGCGGGCGGTGACGTGCTTGAACACGGTGCCCGGCGCGGCGTGCAGGGCCCCGCCGTTGCCGCCCAGGGCGGCATAGGCGGCGGCGGACAGGGTGAACACCGGCTCGAAGAAGGTGGGGTGGGCGGCGGCGGCCGCCAGGGCGGAGGTGACCGCCGGGGCCGGGGCGCCCGACGTCTCCAGCAGCTTGGACAGGGCAGCCGGGTCCTTGACGCGGCTGCCCTCCACCCCCACGACGATCTGGTCGGCCTCGGTGGTGAGGGGGACCCCGCCGGCACCCAGGATGGCCGCCCGGGGCGCCCACCCGTAGGTGGCGGCCAGGCGCTGGCCGGCGACCAGGCCGGGCGCCACGACCGAGGGGGCCCACACCACCTTCCAGTGGCCGCCGCTGCTGCGCAGGGCCACGGTGGTCCCGACGGTCCAGGGGCCGGCCCCCGGCAGCTGGTAGGTGCTGGTGACGGTGGCCGTGCGCCGGCCTCCGGCACTGGTCACCGGGCCGGCGTGGCGGGTCACCGAGGCGGCGTGCAGGTCGGCGGTGTAGCGGCCGAGGGCGGCGGCGAAGCCGGCCGGCGGGTGGTCCACCAGCTTGGCCGCGGCCGCCCCGTCGCCCCGGTCCCAGGCGGACAGGAAGGCCGAGAGGGTGCCGGACGCCGAGCCGGACGACCCCCCGCACGCTCCCAACCCGCCCGCCAGCAGCACACCGCCGGTCCCGATGGCGACCCGTTTCTTCATCGCCCCTGTGCGAAAGCCCCAATTCACGCATAGAACCGTACCGGCTGCGCTCCGTGAGGGTGCTGGGGTTCGCGCCTGGGCCTCCGTTACCCTTTTCGGACCATGGGACCTGGCAGGACGAACAAGAGGTGGACGCGGGCCGCCGCCGGTGCGGTGGCTCTCGGCGGGCTGGTCGCGGCGTGCGGATCCAGTCCTCCCCGCAAGGCCGCCAGCACGACTTCCAGCAGCGCTCCGGGCACCACGGCGGCCGCCTCGACCACGACACCGACCACCGCCGCCCCGCCCCCGACCTGCCCGCTGACCGACCTGCCGGCGCCGAAGGGGAAGGTGCCCCAGCGCCCGGCGCTGGCCATCAAGGTGGAGAACCTGCCCCAGGCCCGTCCCCAGTACGGCCTGGCCCCGGCCGACGTGGTGTACGAGGAGCCGGTGGAGGGGGGGATCACCCGGTTCATCGCCATCTACCAGTGCCAGGACTCGGCCCGGGTGGAGCCGGTGCGGTCGGGCCGGCTCATCGACCCGGAGATCGTCCGCCAGTACGGCGCCCACCCGTTGTTCGGCTACTCCGGGGCCATCCAGCCGGCCGTCGACGCCATCGACTCCTCGCCGCTGGTGGACGTCGGTGTCAACCGGGCCCCGCTGAGCGCCTACCAGCGAGACCCGGCCCGTTACTCCCCCCACAACCTGATGACCTCCACCGCCGCCCTCTACGCCTACGCAGCCAGCCGGCACGTGTCTCCGACGCCGCCGGCTCCGACCTTCACCTTCGGGCCGGTCCCCGCCGGCGCCACCCCGGTGGCCAGCGTGCACATCGGCTACACGTACTCGGACCTCACCTGGACGTGGCGCCAGTCGAGCGGGGTGTTCTTCCGGTCCTACTCCGACACCGGGCCGGCCACCCTCGGCGGCGGGGGTCAGATCACCGCCAGCAACGTGGTGGTCATGCACGTGCACATGTACCCGAGCCAGTACGTGGAGGACGCCACGGGCATCCACGAGAACCTGCTGACCCTGACCGGGTCGGGGCCGGCGCAGGTTTTCCGCAACGGCGTGCAGATCAGCGGCACCTGGAACCGGCCCAACCTGTCCGACATCACCAGCTATCTGGACTCCGCCGGGCATCCCATCCCGCTGAACCCGGGCCAGACCTGGGTGGAGCTGGTGCCCACCACGGTGGGGGTCAACGTCACCCCGTAGCCCCGCCGGCCCCGCCGGTCAGAGGCGGGTGCCCCCGGTCCCGCCGGTGCCGCCGGTCCCGCCGGTCAGAGGTGGGTGCCGCCGGTCCCGCCGGTCCCTCCGGTCAGAGGTTGGTCTCCTCGGGCGGGACGGGGGGCAGCGGGGGCGCCCCGGCGCCGGTCGCTTCCCCGGGGGCGGCCCCGCCGGCCGTGTAGGCGGTCATGGACAGCGATCCCATGGCGTAGCCGTCGACCAGGACGGCAGGGGTCAGGTCCAGCGCCGAGGCGACGCCGGCCACGTACAGCAGCGGGATGAAATGGTCGGGGGTGGGAGCGGCCTGCTGGTAGTCCGGGTGGTGCTCCAGCGACGGCAGCTCGGCCGGCCGGCTGGTCATGATGTCGGCCGCCGCGTCGTCGAAGCGCCGGGCCCAGTCGTAGGCGCCGTCGGGGCGGGACCAGTCGATCCGCCGCAGGTTGTGCACCACGTTGCCGCTGCCCATGATCAGCACTCCGGCCCGGGCCAGCGGGGCCAGCCGGGCGCCCAGATCCAGGTGGTAGCCGAAGGGCTCGAGGGCGTTGATGGACAGCTGCACCACCGGGATGTCGGCGTCGGGGAAGGCGTGGACCAGCACCGACCAGGTGCCGTGGTCCAGCCCCCAGCTGTCGGAGTCCACACCCACCCAGGTCGGCTTGACCACGTCGGAGACCTCCTCGGCCAGGGCGGGCAGGCCGGGGGCCGGGTAGTCGACGGCGAACAGCTCGTCGGGGAAGCCGTAGAAGTCGTGGATGGTCTTGGGCCGGGCCATGGCGGTGACCGCGGTGGCGTGGATGTACCAGTGGGCCGACACCATGAGGATGGCCCGGGGCCGCTCGGCCAGATCGGCGCCGTAACGGCGCCAGGCCTCGGTGTAACGGTTGCGGTCGAGGGCGTTCATCGGCGACCCGTGGCCGATGAACGCGGCGGGCAGGGTGGCCATGACCGAAAAGCTACCCCTGGCCGGATCGAACATGTGTTCGATATATTCGGGGGGTGGCGTACGGGAACCCGCCGGTGCCGTGGAAGCAGCTGGAGGCGGCCCTGTCCGGCCGGCCCCGCCGCGCTCCTGCGCCGGGACCGCCGGGCGACGGGGGGGACAGCCCGGCCTGGTCCTACAAGCGTCCGGTCTACCAGCCACCGGCCGGGTCGGGGCGCCGGACCGGGAACGTCCCGTACGCCGAGCTGCACTGCCACTCCAATTTCAGCTTCCTGGACGGGGCGTCGCATCCGGAGGAGATGGTGGAGGAGGCGGCCCGCCTGGGCCTGGAGACCCTGGCTCTCACCGACCATGACGGCATGTACGGGGCGGTCCGTTTCGCCGAGGCGGCCCGGGCGGTGGGCCTGCCCACGGTGTTCGGGGCGGAGCTGTCCCTGGGGCTCTCCCCCCGCTCTCGCCCCCGCCCCCCCGTGGCCGACCCGGAGGGAACCCATCTGCTGGTGCTGGCCCGGGATCCGGTCGGCTACACCAGGCTGTGCCGGGCCATATCCGTGGCCCATCTCAACGGTCGGGAAAAAGGGCGGCCGGTCGTGGATCTCGACACCCTGGCCGCCATAGGGGCGGGCGCCCGGCCCGATTTCGGGGCCGTCCCGGTGAGCGTGGGTCAACCGGCCGGGCCCGGAGCCGGGCACTGGGTGGTGCTGACCGGCTGCCGGAAAGGGGTCGTCCCGGCCGCCCTGGTCGAGCACGGACCGGCCCGGGCGGTGGCGGAGATGGAGCGCCTGCAGCGGCTGTTCGGCCGGGAGCAGGTGGTGGTGGAGCTGTGGGACCACGGCGATCCGCTGGACTCGGCCCGCAACGACGCCCTGGTCTCCGTCGCCGCCCGCTGCGGGGCCGGGATCGTGGCCACCAACAACGTGCACTACCACCATCCGGCCCGGCGGCGCCTGGCCGCCGCCCTGGCCGCGGTGAGGGCCCGGCGCAGCCTCGACGACATGGACGGGTGGCTGCCGGCCTCGTCCGCCGCCCACCTGCGCAGCGGGGTGGAGCAGCTGCGCCGCTTCGCCCGCTACCCGGGGGTGGTGGAGAGGGCCGCCGAGCTGGGCCGGGAGTGCGCCTTCGACCTGACCCTGGTGGCACCCAGCCTGCCACCTTTCCCGGTCCCGGCGGGGCACACGGAGATGACCTGGCTGCGCCACCTGACCGAGGAGGGGGCGGCCCGGCGTTACGGTCCCCGCTCCTCCCCGAGGGACCCCCGGGCGTGGCCCCAGATCGACTACGAGCTGGACATGATCGACAAGCTCGGCTTCGCGGGCTACTTCCTGATCGTCTGGGACATCGTGGAGTTCTGCCGGAGAGCTGACATCTTCTGCCAGGGCCGGGGATCGGCGGCCAACTCGGCGGTGTGTTACGCCCTCGGCATCACCAAGGCCGACGCGGTGGCCCTCGGCCTCCTGTTCGAGCGGTTCCTGTCGCCGGAGCGGGACGGGCCGCCGGACATCGACGTGGACATCGAGAGCGGCCGGCGGGAGGAGGCCATCCAGTACGTGTACCGCCGCTACGGGCGGGGAGCGGCGGCGCAGGTGGCCAATGTGATCACCTACCGGCCCCGCTCGGCGGTGAGGGACATGGGCAAGGCGCTGGGGGCGGCCCCGGGCCAGCTGGACGCCTGGTCCAAGCAGGTCGACGCCTGGGGGCCGCTGTCGAGGACGGCGGAGCTGGCCGACCACGAGATCCCCGGTCCGGTCATGGCCCTGGCCGGGGAGGTGCAGCACTTCCCCCGGCACCTGGGCATCCACTCCGGGGGGATGGTGCTCTGCGACCGGCCGGTGTCGGAGGTCTGCCCGGTGGAGTGGGCCCGCATGGCCGACCGCAGCGTCCTGCAGTGGGACAAGGACGACTGCGCGGCGGCCGGCCTGGTCAAGTTCGACATGCTGGGCCTGGGCATGCTCACGGTGCTGCACGCCGCCGTCGACCACGTCGAGGCGTTCCACCGGGTGGAGATCGACCTGGCGGAGCTGCCCCAGGACCGGGCGGTGTACGAGATGCTGTGCCGGGCCGATTCGGTGGGGGTGTTCCAGGTCGAGAGCCGGGCCCAGATGGCCACCCTGCCCCGGCTCAAGCCCCGCACCTTCTACGACCTGGTGGTGGAGGTGGCCCTGATCCGGCCCGGGCCCATCCAGGGCGGATCGGTCCATCCCTACATCCGCCGGCGCAACGGCACCGAGGCGGTCACCTACCTGCACCCCCTGCTGGAGAGGAGCCTGGCCAAGACCCTCGGCGTGCCGCTGTTCCAGGAGCAGCTCATGCAGATGGCCATAGACGTGGCCGGCTTCAGCCCGGCGGAGTCCGACCAGCTCCGCCAGGCCATGGGCTCCAAGCGCAGCGTGGAGAAGATGGAGCGGCTCAAGGCCCGGCTCTACGACGGCATGGCGGCCCGGGGGATCACCGGGGGGGTGGCCGACGCCATCTGGGACAAGCTGGTGGCCTTCGCCAACTTCGGGTTCCCCGAGAGCCACTCGGTGAGCTTCGCCTACCTGGTGTACTCGTCGGCCTGGCTGAAATTCCACTACCCGGCGGCGTTCTGCGCCGGGCTGCTCGACGGCCAGCCCATGGGCTTCTGGTCCCCCCAGACGATCGTCTCCGACGCCCGGCGCCACGGGGTGGTGGTGCGCCGGCCGGACGTCAACGCCAGTGCCGCGGCCTCGGTCCTGGAGGCCTGCCCGTCCAGCGCGGGCGGGGCGGCGGTGCGCCTGGGCCTGTCCTACGTGCGGGGGGTGGGGGAGGATCCGGCGGCCCGCATCGCTGCCGGCCGGCCGTACCGGGACATGGAGGACGTGGTCCGCCGGACCGGCATCACCCGTCCGCAGGCCGAGGCGCTGGCCACCGCCGGGGCGTTCGACTGTTTCGGTCTGTCCCGCCGGGCCGCCCTGTGGAGCGCCGGGGCGCTGGCTGCGGCGGGAGGCGGGGAGGAGGTGGCGGCGTCCGCCCCCGGACCGGCCCGGGCGGGCAGGAGCGCCCGGCGCCGGGCCGCCCCGGCGGTGGGGAGGGGCCGGCTCCCGGCCGGCCCGGCGGCCCCCCGGCTGCCCGGTCTGGTCACCGGGGCCGACGCCCCGGGCCTGCCCGACATGACGGCGGTGGAGGTCAACCAGGCGGACCTGTGGGCCACCGGCCTGTCCCCCGACAGCTACCCGACCGAGTTCGTGCGGGCCGACCTGGCCGGGGCCGGGGTGGTGACGGCCGCCGGGCTGGTGGAGGTGGCGGCCGGGGCCCGGGTCAAGGTGGCCGGGGTGGTCACCCACCGGCAGCGGCCGGCCACCGCCCAGGGCGTCACCTTCATGAACCTGGAGGACGAGACCGGCCTGATCAACGTGGTCTGCTCGGCCGGGGCCTGGAAGCGGTACCGGCGGGCGGCCCGCTCCAGCCCGGCTCTGGTGGTGGAGGGCCGGCTCGAACGGGTCGAAACGGTGATCAACGTGGTGGCCGAGCGCATGTACCCCCTGGCGTTGACCCAGAACGGGACCCTGCGGAGTCGCGACTTCCGGTGACACCGGGAAGACATAGCTATTTCCCAGGATTCGTTGGGGAAATCCCTAACCAAGAATCTGACACTGAGGGTATGTCCCTCCATGTGCCCGAACCCATCCGCATAACCCGCGTCGCCAACCTGGGCCGGGCGGACTTCCCGGCCCTCGGTACCGCCGTGTGCGTATTCACCGCCGACCCCACGCGGGTGGCCGGGGCCAGCCTGGAGGTGCAGCAGGAACTGGCAGCCGTGGATGCCGCCTGCGGACGCCTGCGGGCCGACACCGAGCTGGAGGTGGCCAACCGGGCCGGCGGCCACCAGGTGGCGGTGGGGCCGCTCCTGGCCGAGGCCATCGACTCGGCCCTGAGGGCGGCCCGCCTCACCGACGGGGCGCTGGACCCCGCCGCCGGGCCCGGATCATCAGGATGGGCGGCCGTGCACTTCAACCGGGACTGGGGGACCCTCCAGATGCCGCCGGGGGTCCGCCTGGACCTGTCGGACACCGCCTCCGCCCTGGCCGCCGACCGGGCCGCGGCCCGCGCCGCCGAGGCCACCGGGCAGGGGGTGCTGGTCAGCCTGGGCATGGACATAGCGGCGGGCGGCCCGGCCCCGGCCGGCGGCTGGAACATCACGGTGGCCAACCGCAGCGGTGGCGGCGGGCCGGTGATGCACCTGGAGTCGGGGGGCGTGTCGTCCGTGGCGGGCAGCGCCGAACCGGACGGGTGGCCGGGGTGGCGGACCGTGTCGGTGGCCGCCGGGTCGTGCCTGGACGCCCGCATCGCCGCCGCCGGGGCCCTGGCCCGGGGCGGGGAGGCCCCGGCCTGGCTCACCGCCCAGGGCTACACCGCCCGCCTGGTCGCCCCCGACGGATCGGTGACGCTCGTCGGGCGGTGGGAGACGACGGAGGTGGCGGCGTGACCCCGCTGCTGTGGATGGCCGGGCTGGGGGTGCCGGCCGCCGCCGTCGCCTGGGTGCTGGCCGTGGCCCGCCGGCGGCCGGTACCGGTCCGGGTCGAGGCCACCCGGCCCGGACCCGGAACCCGGGTCCCGGGTGGCAGGCTGTAGGAGTGCCGGAGGGGTCGACCCGAACCAAAGGGGCTCTGCGGCCCATCGAACTGGCCACCGCCTCGGTGCTCGGGACGCTGGCGGTCGTGCTGACCGTCGCCGGCTGGTTCCTCCCGCACCTGGGTATCGTCGCCGCGTTCGCGGTGGTGCCCCTCGGGGTGGTGGCCCACCACCACCGGCTGCGGGCCCTGATCGCCGGGGCCTTCGCGGCCGCCGTGCTGAGCTTCCTCGTGGCCGGCACCGGGACGGTGACCAACATCGTGGAGTGCGCCGCGGTGGGGGGCCTGGTGGGCATCGTCAAGCGGCGGGGCTGGGGCATCGGAGCGGTGGCGGCCGGGGTGGCGGTCATCGGGCCGGTGCTGGCCGCCATCAGCGTGGGACTGCTGGCGGTGTTCGATTCGCTGCGCCAGCTCACGCTGGAGCAGATACGCAACACCTGGAAAGGGATCAGCCGGCTGCTGTCGGGCATCCCGGCCCTGTCCGGCGTGCTGAACCGGGTCAACGACTTCGTCACCGCCGCCATCAACCACTGGTGGATCACGGTGGCGGTGCTGGTCATCGGCGCCACCGTGTGGTTCGCCATCCTCGGGTGGGTGTTCATCGGGGCGGTCCTGGACCGGCTGCAGTGGATCCGGGCCCAGGACCGCCTGGACCTGGACCTCGACCGGCGGCCCCCCGGCCCGCTGCCGGTGGCCCTGGCCGACGTCGACTACCGCTATCCGGGCGCCGAGGCCGACGCCGTCAAGGGGGTTTCGCTGGCGGTGGGGCCGGCCGAGATGGTGGCTCTGGTCGGGGACAACGGTTCGGGTAAGTCCACCGTGACCCGGCTCCTCGCCGGCCGGCCCCCCACCGGCGGGCGGGTGGAGCGGCCCGGGCCGGCCGGGCTGGGCCGCCCCGGCGGTACGGCCATGATCCTGCAGCATCCCGAGACCCAGGTCCTCGGGGTGCGGGTGGCAGACGACGTGGTGTGGGGGCTGCCCGGAGGCCAGGACGTGGACATCGCCGGCATCCTGCGGTCGGTGGGTCTGGGCGGGATGGATGACCGGGAGACGTCGGCATTGTCGGGAGGGGAGTTGCAGCGTCTGGCGGTGGCCGCCGCCCTGGCCCGACATCCGCGGCTGCTCCTGTCCGACGAGTCCACCGCCATGGTGGACGAGGCCGGCCGGCGGGAGCTGACCGGCCTGCTGCGCCAGCTTCCCGACGCCCACGGGATCTCCGTGGTGCACGTGACCCACCGCCCGGAGGAAGCGGCCCTGGCCGATCGCGGTTACCGGCTGGAGGCCGGGACGGTCGTGGCCGAAGGGCCGGGGCCGGTCATCGCCGCCCAGCAGTCGGCCCCGGCCGTCCCCGGGCCGGGGCTGGCCGGTCTGGGCATCGCCTCGGTCGGCAGCGCCCGCCCGGCGGTGCTGGAGCTGACCGGGGTCACCCACACCTACGGGGTCGGCACCCCCTGGGCCCGGACCGCCCTGCACGACGTGGATCTGAGCGTCCGGCCCCACGAGGGGGTGCTGATCGTGGGCGGCAACGGCTCCGGCAAGTCCACGCTGGCCTGGATCATGGCCGGCCTGCTGCGGCCGACCTTCGGCGGGTGCCTGCTCGGCGGCGAGCCGGTCCGGGGCCAGATCGGGGCGGTGGCGCTGGCCTTCCAGCACGCCCGCCTCCAGCTGCAGCGGGCGACGGTGGCCCGGGACGTGCGGGCCGCCGGTGCGCCCGACGAGGCGGCGGTGGCCGGGGCGCTGACCGCCGTGGGGTTGGACCCGGAGGAGATGGGGGAGCGCCGGATCGACACCTTGAGCGGCGGCCAGCAGCGGCGGGTGGCCCTGGCCGGGCTGCTGTCCCGGCGGCCGTCGGTGCTGGTGCTGGACGAGCCCATGGCCGGGCTGGACGCCCGCAGCCGGGACGGGCTGGTGGACCTGCTGGCCGGGCTGCGCCACCGGCACGGTTTGACGGTGGTGGTCATCTCCCACGACCTGGGCGGGATGGAGAAGGTGTGCGACCGGGTGGTCCGCCTGGGGGACGGCTGCATCGTGGACGACTCGACCGTGGCGGCGGCCGGGATATGAGGGTGCCCGGCCGGCGCCCCCCGGTGTCCCGCCCGGCCGCCGAGCCCTACCGTCCGCCGCAGGTCAACCTGCTGCGGATGGTGGAGGTGGACTCCCCGATCCACCGGCTGTGGGCCGGGACCAAGCTGCTGGCCGTGATGGGGGTGAGCATCACCCTGTCGTACTTCCCGTCGTGGGCGGCCATCGGGGTGGTCAGCGCCCTGCTGGCGCTCACCACCCTGGCGGCCCGCATACCGGCCGGGGCGTGGCCCCGGCCGCCCCGGTGGTTCTGGCTGCTGCTGCTCGTCACCGGGGCCCTGGCGTCGATCGCCGGCGGCAAGCCCTACGTGCACATCGGCGGCGTGGTGCTGGGCCTCGGCGGCATCGACGCCTACAGCCGGTTCGTGATCGTGGGGATGGTGTTCCTGCTGGCCGCCGCCATCGTGGGTTGGACCACACCCCTGGCCGAGATCGCCCCGGCGGTGTCCACCCTGCTGGGCCCGCTGCGCCTGGTGCGGGTGCCGGTCGAGGAGGCGGCCACGGCGGTGGCTCTCTGCGTGCGCAGCCTCCCGCTCCTCGTGGGGGAGATGCGTACCCTGGTCGCCGCCCGCCGGCTGCGCCCGGCGCCGGAGCGGCCGGGCCGCAGCGACATCGAACGGTGGCTGGACGAGCTGGTCGATCTCATGGTGGCCGCGCTGGCCGTGTCGGTCAGGCGGGCCGGGGAGCTGGCCGAGGCCATCACCGCCCGGGGTGGGACCGGGATGATCGCGGCCCGCCGTCGCCGGCCCGGCCCGGGCGACGCCGTGGCCCTCGTGGTGGCGGCCGGGGTCTGCTACGCAGCGGCCTCGTTCGGGGTGTGAGCGGGCCGGTCAGCCGGTCACGCGCACGTCGGCAGCCTCCCCGGCGGTCACCTCGAGCAGCTCGGCGAAGCTGGTGGGGAACACCGCGTGCGGGGTCCCGGCGGCCGCCCACACCACGTCGAAGGGGGCCAGGGCCCGGTCGACCACCACCCTCAGACCGCCGTCGTGGCCCAGGGGGCTGACCCCTCCGATGGGGAACCCGGTGGCGGCCCGCACCACCTCGGCGTCGGCCCGACCGACCCGTGCGGCCCCGAGGTGGCGTCCCAGGCGGGCCGGGTCCAGGCGGTCCACCCCGCTCAGCACGGCCAGGACCGGTTGACCGTCGGCCACGAACACCAGGGTCTTGGCGATCTGGGCCTGGCCCACACCCAGGGCGGCCGCCGCCTCGGCCGCCGTGTGGGCGGAGTCGGGAAGCTCCCGCACCTGGGCGGAGGAGCCGGCCGCCCGCAGGGCGTCCTGCACCCGGCGGGCGTTGCGGTGGAGGTTCACGGCGCTGTTGCTACCACGTCGCCGGTTCCGGCCGCCCGCCCGGTCAACGAGTTGCCGGCGTTGGCGCCCACCACCAGGGCCAGGGCGATCCACTCCCGCAGGTTGAGATGCTGGCCGAGCACGACGAAGCCGGCCGCCGTGGCCAGCGCCGGGTCCAGGCTCATCATCACCCCGAACGCCCGGGGGGTGACCCGGCGCAGGGCGGCCAGCTCCAGGCTGTAGGGCACCACCGACGACAGGACGGCCACCGCCAGGCCCAGCCCGAACACCGCCGGGTCGACCAGCGCGGACCCGCCGGCGTACAAGCCGAACGGCAGGACGGCCACGCCGCCCACCGTCATGGCCCAGGCCAGGCCCCGGAACGACTCGAACCGGCGCCCGGTCTCCTTGCTGAGCAGGATGTAGCCGACCCAGAAAGCCCCGGCCAGGAGGGCCAGGCCCAGGCCGGCCGGATCGAGGTGCCGGCCCGCCCCGCTGGCCAGGAGGATCACCCCGGCGCCGGCGGCGGCGGCCCACAGGCCGTCGGCCCAGCGCCGGGATCCGGCCAGGGCCAGAGCCAGCGGCCCGGAGAACTCCACGGTCACCGCCACCCCCAGCGGTATGCGGGCGATGGCCTCGTAGAAGCTGAGGTTCATGGCCGCCAGCACCAGGCCGAAGGCGGCGGCGACCGCCCAGTCCGAGCGGGGGGGCCGCCCGGCCGGCCGGGGTCCGGGCCGCAGCCGCACGGCGGCGGTCAGCACCGCGGCGGCCAGGACCAGCCGCAGGGTCACCGCCCCCGCCGGTCCCACCCGGTCGAACAGCTTGGTGGCCAGCGCCGCCCCGAACTGCACCGACACCGCGCTGGCGCCCACCAGGGCGATGGCCGGGGACCGGTGCGTGGCTGGCGCCGCCTTCACCGTTAGAGAGTACGGCCTGGAGGGCGGCGGCCCGGCGGGCCGAACAGCGGTACGGCCCAGTACGGCGGCAGGCTGACCCGGGCCGGGGGCCGGGCCCCTGACAGGACCACGGCGGTGCCCGGCGGCTGCTGGCTCACGGATTCGACCGGCAGACGGCGCTGGCGGTGCGGGGCCCAGGTGACGCTCGGCGCCCCCCGGCCGGCTGCCCACCAGGGGCCCCGGCTGACGCTGGGCGCCGGCAGGTCCACCTCCCCGCCCAGGCGGGATACCAGATCCAGGGTGGCCAGGTCGGCGATGCCGGGCAGCACCACTTTCGACCCGAACAGCGACAGGAAGCCGTCGGCGGCCGGGCCCCACCGGGACCGGGCCTGGGACAGGTCCTGCAGGCAGCCGAGGGTGAGTACCCCTTGGCTGCCCCCCTCGCTGACCAGGGCCGGCAGGTCCGGGATGGGCGCGATGTTGGCCAGCTCGTCGAGGACCAGGGTGAGCGGCGGCCGCCCGGGGGCCCAGGCGGCGTACGCCCCGCCCCGGGCGGCGTCCAGGAAGGCCACCACGATGGGCGCCACCAGCTCCTGGTGGCGGGCCGGGGCGCACACATAGACGGTGTCGCGCCCGGTGATCAGGGAGGCGGGGTCGAAGTTGACCGGGCTGGAATGGTCGAGCACCCGCTCGGACCGGTAGGCGGCCAGGATCCCGGCCGCCGAGGACCAGATGCCCGACTGCTCCCGGGGGTCGGTCGCCCCGAGGCCGGCCACCACGTCGCAGCCGATCCGGACCCCGTGCAGGGCCAGGACCGACCCGGGCTGGTCCAGGTCCTGGCGCAGGACCCAGCCCGTCACCGCGGCGATACCGCCGCCCTGCAGGTGGGCGGCGTGCAGGAGGGGAGCCAGCAGGGCCTCCGCCCGTTCCGTCCAGTGGGCCGAGTCGCCCCGCCGGCCGGCCGGCCGGGCGGCGCCGGCCATGGCCCGGGCGGTGATCAGGGCGTCGTCCCAGGTGCGGGCCGCCGCCACCGGGGACCAGCGGATGCGCCGCACCCCGGCCGGGGCGGCCACGCTGCCGGTCGGGTCGAGCAGCCAGCACCGGCCCAGCCCGGACCGGGCCGCCAGGGTGGCGGCCAGGATGTCCGCCTTGGTGGACGTCACCACCAGCGGGCCGGGTGCGCACAGGGCGTTGGGCACGGCCAGGGACACCGTCTTGCCGGCCCGGGGCGGGCCCAGGACCAGCACCGCGTGCTGGGGGTCGGCCAGGGCCAGGCCGCCCGATACGGCGCCCAGGTACAGCCGGCCGCCGGCCGCGGTGATCCGGTGCTGCAGGGACTCGAGCTCGGTCATGGGCCTCCCGGCGGGCGCGTCTGGCTGGGCGGACGGGCGGGGAAGCCGCCCTCAGAGTAGCCCCGGCCGGCGGGGTAGAAAGGCGTCATGGCACGCGACCTGCTGGGTGAGGACGAGATCGAGCGGCAGATGGCCGGGCTGGGCTGGACCCGACAGGGCGACCGTCTCGAGAAGGAGCTGACCTTCGCCGACTTCCGGGCGGCCATGGCCTTCGTCAACCGGCTGGCCGATCTGGCCGAGTCACGCAACCACCACCCCGACATCGCCATCTCCTGGAACCGGGTGTCCCTGCGGCTCACCACCCACGACCGGGGCGGTCTGACCGGGCTGGACTTCGACCTGGCCCGGGCGGTCGACGCCCTCGACGCCGGCTGAGCCGGCCCCGGCGGGGCCGACGACCGGACCTCGATCGGGGCGGTTTCCCGTAATCTTCTTGGGATGTTGTCCACCCGTTGCCTGATGACGGTGCACGCCCACCCCGACGACGAGGCCTCCAAGGGGGCCGGCACGGTGGCCCGCTACCACGCCGCCGGGGTCCGGACCGTCCTGGTCACCTGCACCGGGGGTGAGGAGGGGGACATCCTCAACCCGGCCATGGAGCGCCCCGAGGTCAGGGAGCGCCTCCCCGAGATCCGCCGGGAGGAGCTGGCCACCGCGGCCCGGATCATCGGCTACGACGAGGTCGTGCTGCTCGGCTACCGGGACTCGGGCATGCCCGAGTCGCCGTCCAACGACGATCCCCGCAGCTTCGCCATGGCCCCCCTCGACGAGGCGGTCGGCAAGCTGGTGGCGGTCATCCGCCGGGAGCGGCCCGACGTGATCATCACCTACCCGCAGGACCAGAGCGGCTACCCCCACCCCGACCACCTGCGGGTCAACGAGATCTCCGAGATCGCCTTCGACGCCGCCGGGGACCCGTCCCGTTACCCGGAGGCGGGCGACGCGTGGCAACCGGCCCGGCTGTGTTACGTGCGCTGGTCGGTCAGGCGGATGCGGGCCATGCACGACAAGTTCCTGGAGCTGGGCCTGGAGTCGCCGTTCACCGATCAACGCATGGCCCGCATGCTGGCCGCCGAGGAGAAGGAGCGGGCCGGTGACCCGCCCGACCGGCCCCGGGTGGTGGTCGACGTGAGCAACCACGCCGCCGTGATGCGCGAGGGGCTCCTGGCCCACGCCACCCAGGTCGACCCGAACTCCCGCCACTGGTTCGGCCTGCCGCCCGAGATCGCCGACACGGTCTACCCGTACGAGGAGTACGAGGTGGCCCGGGACCTCACCGCCACCGGGCCGGCAGGTGACGACCTGTTCGCCGGGGTCGACACCGTGGCGGCGAGCGCCGGTCCGGATGCCTGACTGGCTGAGCCCCGAGTGGGCGGAGGGGCTGGCCGGGCTGTGCCCCCGGCTGCCGGAGGCGCCGGGGGCCAACGGGTCGGTCAGCTGCTCGTTCGTGGTGGCCCGCAAGCGGGAGGTGGCGCTGCACTGGAGCTACCGGGAGGGCCGGGCCGGGCCGGGCACGGCCGGCCCCGACGCCGACGCCGACCTGGTGCTCAGCCTGGCCGCCGCCGACGCCGCCGATGTGCTGTCGGGGCGGGTGGAGCCCAGCGTGGCGTTCATGCGGGGGCGGCTCAAGGCGTCGGGCGACGGGGCCCTGCTGCTGGCCTTTCTGGAGTCGACGACGTCCGCCGGCTACCGCCCGTGGCAGGAGGCGGCCGCCGGCCTGGCGCCGGTGCCGTGACGCCCGGCCCAGGCACCCCTCGCCCCCGGGCCGGCCCGCGGCCGCTGACCGCCGGCCGGTCGGCGGTTGAGAGGATTTCCGTCCGGGCGGTCATCCAGCCCGCCACCGGCTACGAACGCTGAGATGATGGCACCGTTCACCGACGTCAGCGACGCCGGACTGGTGGTGGCCATCGGCCGGTTCCACGACGAGGCCATGGCCGAGGTGTTCCGCCGCCACGGGGGGGCGGTGTTCGCCCTGGCCCGGCGGGTGCTCGGTGACCCGGGCCGGGCCGAGGAGATCGTGCAGGAGGTGTTCGTCCGGTTGTGGAACCAGCCGGAACGCTTCGACCCGGAGCGGGGCTCCCTGCGCTCCTTCCTACTGGCCCAGACCCACGGCCGGGCGGTGGACGTGCTGCGCTCCGACACCGCCCGCAAGGAGCGGGAGGCCCGGGAGGCCCGGGCCACGGCCGAGGCCGGGTACGACGTGGAGCACGAGGTGTGGGATCTCACCGTCTCCGAGCGGGTGCGGGAGGCGGTCGGCCACCTGCCCG
>DASSZD010000148.1:0-2214 GCA_035702985.1 Acidimicrobiales bacterium | reverse complement strand
GCCATGGCCCCGTTGGCCTGGAAGTCCATACCGGGTCGGGTCGACGGCCGGACCACCGGGTCGGCGCCCGCCTCGACGGTGTCGAAGGCGCCCTGGAGAGCGGTGGAGAGGATGTCAGCGAGACCGGCCATCCCTCCATCGTGGAAAAAAGGGCGGCCCTTGCGCCACCCCGATTCCTCCCGGGCCGGGCGCCGGGGGCCCGCTACGGTGTCGGCGCCATGACCGCACCCCCCTCGATCCCGCTGCGCTTCTCGTCCGTCGACCTGGACCGGCCCGGCCTGTCCGTGCTGCGGGGGATCGACTGGGTGGTCGGCGACGACGAACGCTGGGTGGTGCTCGGACCGAACGGGTCGGGCAAGACCACCCTGTTCGAGCTGGCTTCGGGTTACCTGCATCCCACCCGGGGCGGGGTCGAGATCCTCGGGTGCCTTCTGGGCCGGGTGGACGTGCGCCGCCTGCGGGAGCGGATCGGGCTGGTGTCGAGCGCCCTGGTCAAGAAGCTGGTGACGGACATCTCGGCCGCCGACGTGGTGGTCTCGGGCCGTCACGGCGCCCTGGAGCCGTGGTGGCAGCCCTACACCGACGAGGAGAGGGCCCGGGCCCGCCGGCTGCTGGCCGAGGCCGGCTTCGGCCGCATCGCCGACCGGCGCTTCGGGCACCTGTCCGACGGGGAGCGCCAGCAGGTGCTGCTGGCCCGGGCCCTGATGAGCGACCCGGACCTGCTGCTGCTCGACGAGCCGGCCGCCGGGCTGGACGTGGGCGGCCGGGAGCGGCTGGTCGGCTACCTGGGGACGCTGGCGTCCATGGCCGAGCACCCGGCCACCGTGATGATCACCCACCACGTGGAGGAGATCCCCCGAGGGTTCACCCATGCCCTGCTGCTGCGGGCCGGCGCAGTGGTCGCGGCCGGGCCCCTGGAGGAGGTCCTCACCGGGGCCCGGCTGTCCGACACGTTCGGGGTGCGGCTGATCCTGGAGACGGCCGGTGGCCGCTGGACCTGCCGGGCCGCCTAGAACTCGCTCGCGGCTTGGTCCTCTGGCTCTGGACCCGGCCCAGCTTCCCCACCGCAGCTCAGCGCGGCTCGGTACTGGACCAAGCCGCGGGCGAGTTAGAGGCTGCCGGGCCGCCTAGTCAGAGGCGGCCGGGCCGCCTAAGCGGTCAGGTGCTCCCGGAGGAAGCCCACGGTGCGGTCCCAGGCCAGCCTGGCCTGCTCGGCGTCGTAGGTGCCGAGCAGGTTCTCGTCGTTGAGGAAGGCGTGGCCGGCCGGGTAGCGGTGGATGACCGGGTCCTGGCCGGTGGCCGCCTTGATGCGGTCCGCCAGTTCGTCGGCGGTGGCCACCGGCAGGAACTCGTCCTTCTCGCCGAAGTGGGCCATGACCGCGGCCTGCAGGCCGGCGAAATCCTCGGGCCACTGCCCCACCGGGTAGAACGGCACGGCCGCCGCCACCTTGCCGCCCTCCTGGGCGGCCAGGGTGAGCACGAAGGCGCCGCCCATGCAGAACCCCACCACGCCGACCCGGTCGCCCTCCACGTCGTCGCGGGCCAGCAGGAAGTCCACCGCCCCGGCCAGGTCCCGAGCGGCCCGGTCGACGGGCAGGCTCTGCATCAGCTGGCCGGCCTCGTCGGCGTCGTGGGTGGTGGTCCCGCCGTACAGGTCGGGGGCCAGGGCCACGAAGCCTTCGGCGGCGAAGCGGTCGACCAGGTCGGCGATGTGCGACGTCAGGCCCCACCACTCCTGGATGACGACCAGGGCCGGACCCCGGCCGGACCCGGGCAGCTTGAGGTAGCCGTGGGCCTGACCGCCGTTGCTGGCGAAGGTGACGTTCTGGCGGGGGTTCGTCTCGCTCACGGCGATCAGTCCTGCCGGGACAGGACGGCGTCCAGGCGCGAGTCCACGTCGGTGACGGCGTAGAGGCTGCGCTCCAGGGTCTCGGTGAGCCACCGCTCCACGACGGCCCGGCTGTCGCCCTCGGGCATGAGGCCCCACAGGTCGAGCAGGCCGTCCTGGACGACGGAAGCGGGCACGGAGACCTGGCCTTCCAGCTGGCGCCTGAAGGCGCTCACGGCCGCCTCGATGCGCTCGCCGGCGTCGGCGTCGTCAGGGTTGGTGGCGGAAACTTCGGTCGCTTCGGTCACTGTCTCAGAGTAGGTCAGGATCGGTGAATACCGGTTGACGCTTCTCGAAGTACGCCCGAACGGCCTCGACCTGGTTGG
>DASSZD010000126.1:0-4768 GCA_035702985.1 Acidimicrobiales bacterium | reverse complement strand
AACGCCGCCCGGGAGGAAGCCGAGCGCTTCCAGCGCGACGGCGACTACGCCAAGGCGTCCGAGATCCAGTACGGCCGCATCCCGGAGTTGCAGAGCCGGCTGGAGGAGGCGGTGGCCCGCCAGACCCAGGCCCAGCACGGCCCCAAGATGCTGAAGGATGCCGTCGACGAGGAGGACATCGCCGAGGTGGTGTCCAAGTGGACCGGCGTCCCGGTGTCGCGGCTGCTCGAGGGTGAGGTGGCCAAGCTGGTGCGCATGGAGGACGTCCTCCACCAGCGGGTGGTGGGCCAGGACCAGGCGGTGTCCGCGGTGTCCAACGCCATCCGCCGGTCCCGCAGCGGCCTGTCCGACCCGAACCGGCCCATCGGCAGCTTCCTGTTCCTCGGGCCCACCGGCGTGGGCAAGACCGAGCTGGCCCGGGCGGTGGCCGAGTTCCTCTTCGACGACGAGCGGTCCATGGTCCGCATCGACATGTCCGAGTACATGGAGAAGCACTCGGTGGCCCGCCTGGTCGGGGCCCCTCCCGGCTACGTCGGCTACGACGAGGGCGGCCAGCTGACCGAGGCGGTGAGGCGGCGCCCCTACAGCGTGCTGCTCCTCGACGAGATCGAGAAGGCCCACCCCGACGTCTTCAACATCCTGTTGCAGGTCCTCGACGACGGCCGCCTGACCGACGGCCAGGGCCGCACCGTCGACTTCACCAACACCGTGGTGATCATGACCTCCAACTTCCGTGGCGACCTGTCCATGGCGTTCAAGCCGGAGTTCATCAACCGCATCGACGAGATCGTCCATTTCCGGGAGCTCACCGAGAAGGACCTCGCGGCGGTGGTGGACATCCAGCTGCGGGGCCTGGAGCGGCGCCTGGCGGACCGGCGGCTGTCCCTGGTCGTCACCGAGGCGGCCAAGGCGTGGCTGGCCCGCAAGGGCTACGACCCGGCCTTCGGGGCCCGGCCTCTCAAGCGGCTCATCCAGCGGGCGATCAACGACCCGCTGGCCATGGCCATCCTGGAAGGTGAGTACAGCGAGGGTGACACCGTCACCGTCGACGCCCCGATGGGCGACACCGGTCCCGTCCTGAGCTCAGCCGGGTTGACCGACGGTTCCGGCGAACCGGCGGCCTCTCCCGCCGACTCCCTCGTCCTGCGGTGAAGCGGGCGCCAGCCGCTCCGGCCACCCCTTTTTCCCAGGGTGGCCCGAGCGGCGAGCCCGATAAGCTGGTCCGGTGAGCGCCACAGTCGTAGTCGGTATCCAATGGGGCGACGAGGGTAAGGGCAAGCTGACCGACCTGCTGGCCCGGGAGATGGACCTGGTGGTCCGCTACCAGGGTGGCCACAACGCCGGTCACACCATCGTGGTGGACGGCCGGCGCTACGCCCTGCAGCTGCTGCCCAGCGGCATCCTCTACGACCACGTCACCCCGGTCATCGGCAACGGCGTGGTGGTCGACCCCGGGGTGCTGCTGGCCGAGATCGACCAGCTCACCGCGGCCGGGGCCGACTGCTCCCGGCTGGTCGTGTCCGGCAACGCCCACCTGATCATGCCCTACCACCAGGAGCTCGACGCCCTCACCGAGCGGCACCTGGGGCGCAACAAGCTGGGTACCACCAAGCGGGGTATCGGCCCCACCTACGCCGACAAGGCCGCCCGGGTCGGCATCCGGGTGCAGGACCTCCTCGACGCCAAGATCTTCCGCGAGAAGCTGGACGTGGTCCTCAAGGAGAAGAACCTGATCCTGGCCAAGGTCTACAACCGCCTGCCCCTGGCGGCCAAGGACATCGCCGACCGCTACCTCGACGAGTACGCCCCCCGCCTGGCGCCCATGATCGGCGACTCGGTCGGGGTGATCCACGACGGCCTGGCCGCCGGCGGGCGGGTGCTGCTCGAAGGAGCGCAGGCCACCTTCCTCGATCTCGACCACGGCACGTACCCCTTCGTCACCTCGTCCAACCCGGTGGCCGGCGGGGCGTGTGTGGGGGCGGGCATCGGGCCCCGCCAGATCACCTCGATCATGGGTATCGCCAAGGCGTACGTCACCCGGGTGGGGGCCGGACCGTTTCCGACCGAGCTGAGCGACGAGGTGGGCGACCTGCTCGTCGAGCGGGGTGGCGAGTTCGGCACCAACACCGGCCGGCGCCGGCGCACCGGATGGTTCGACGCGGTGATGATCCGCCAGGCGGCCCGGCTCAACTCCCTGACCGAGATTGCCCTGACCAAGCTGGACGTGCTCGACACCCTGCCCACGCTCAAGGTGTGCGTCGGCTACCAGTGCGGCAGCCAGGTCTACCGTCACATGCCCTACCACCAGAGTGACCTGCACGACGCCGTGCCGATCTACGAGGAGCTCCCCGGCTGGCTGGAGGACACCTCCGGAGCCACCGAGCTCCACCACCTGCCGGCGGCGGCCAAGGACTACGTGCAGTTCATATCCGACCAGACCGGGGTCCCGGTCACCCTGGTGGGGGTGGGCCCCGGCCGGGAGCAGTTCGTCCGGTTCGCAACGGGCGCCTAGCCGTCGATGAAGGTCTGTGTGGTGGGTTCGGGCGGGCGCGAGCACGCCCTGGCGGTGGCCCTGGCCCGCACCGCCGAGGTGGTCGTGTGCCCGGGCAACGCCGGGATGGCCGCCCTGGGCGTGGCCTGCGTGGCCGGGCCGCCGGAAGCGGTGGACGCCGACCTGTTCGTGATCGGCCCCGAGGCCCCGCTGGTGGACGGGCTGGCGGACCGGCTGCGGGCCGGCGGCCGGCTGGTGTTCGGGCCGGGGGCGGACGGGGCCCGGCTGGAGGGCTCCAAGGCGTGGATGAAGCAGCTGCTGGCCGACGCCGGGGTGCCGAGCGCGGCCTACGGGGCGTTCAGCGAGGTGGAGCCGGCGGTGGCGTTCCTGCGGTCGCTGCCCGCCCCGTGGGTGGTGAAGACCGACGGCCTGGCCGCCGGCAAGGGGGTGCTGGTCACCTCCGACCGGGACCGGGCCGAGGCCGATGTGGTGGCCAAGCTGTCGGGACAGGCGTTCGGCGACGCCGGCCGCAGCGTGGTCATCGAGGAGGGCCTGACCGGACCGGAGCTGTCGCTCATGGCCGTCTGCGACGGCCGCGTCGCCGTCCCCCTGGCCCCGGCCCAGGACTTCAAGCGCATCGGCGACGGCGACACCGGCCCCAACACCGGCGGTATGGGGGCCTACTCCCCGGTGCCGGGGGTGGACGACGCGGTGGTGGCCGAGGTGATGGCCAAAGCGGTGTCGCCCACCCTGGACGCGCTGGCGGCCCGGGGGATCGACTTCCGGGGGGTGCTCTACGCCGGGCTGATGCTGACCGCCGCCGGGCCCAGGGTGCTCGAGTTCAACGTCCGCTTCGGCGATCCCGAGACCCAGGTCGTGCTGCCCCGCTGGCAGGGCGACGTGGCGGGAGTGCTGGCTGCTGCTGCCGCGGGGCGGCTGGACACGGTGGAGGCGCCGACGTTCTCCCCCGACCCCGCCGTGTGCGTGGTCCTGGCCGCGCACGGCTACCCCGAATCGCCCCGCACCGGCGACCCCGTGGAGGGGGTGTCCCGGTTCGGCTCCGGTTCCGTTGACCCCAGCCCGGCCCGGCTCTACTGCGCCGGGGTGGCCGCCGGGGGGCCCACCGGCCTGGTGACCGGGGGCGGGCGGGTGATCGGGGTGGGCGCCACCGGCCCCACCCTGTCCGCCGCCCGGCGGCGGGCCTACGACGCCGTGCCGGCCATCAGCTGGGCCGGTATGCAGTACCGATCCGACATCGCGGCCTCGGCCGCTGCCGCAGAGAAGTGAGGACTCCGAGACAGTGACCGACGCCGGCCTCCGCCACGTCGCCTCCGGCAAGGTGCGCGACATCTACGAGCTCGACGACAGGCACCTGCTGTTCGTGGCGTCGGACCGCATGTCGGCGTTCGACGTGGTCATGGCCGAGCCCATCCCCGACAAGGGCCGGGTGCTGACCGCCCTCACGGCGTTCTGGCTGGAGCAGCTGGACGTGGCGCCCAACCACCTGGTGAGCCTGGACGTCCCGGCGGCCGTCACCGGCTCGGGCCTGTCCGGCTCGGGCCTGGCGGACCTCGAGGGCCGGGTGATGGTGGTGCGCAAGGCGCAGATGCTGCCCATCGAGTGCGTGGTGAGGGGCTACCTGGCCGGGTCCGCCTGGGCCGAGTACCAGAAGACCCGGACCATGCACGGCCAGCCGCTGCCGGCCGGGCTGCAGCAGTCGCAGCGGCTGCCCGAGCCGGTGTTCACGCCGGCCACCAAGGCCGAGGAGGGACACGACGAGAACATCTCCTTCGATACGGCCGCCGACCTGATCGGCCGGGAGCTGGCCGGGGAGGCCCGCCGCATCAGCCTGGCCGCCTACCAGGTGGCCGCCGACCTGGCCGCCTCCCGCGGGATCATCGTGGCCGACACCAAGTTCGAGCTGGGCATCATCGACGGCGAGCTGTGCCTGTGCGACGAGGTTCTCACGCCGGACTCGTCCCGTTTCTGGCCGGCCGACGCCTGGGAGCCGGGCCGCACCCCTCCCTCCTTCGACAAGCAGCCGCTGCGGGACTGGCTGGAGGGCACCGGCTGGGACAAGACCCCACCCCCGCCGGTCCTGCCCGCCGACGTGGTGGCCGCCACCCGGGCCCGCTATGTCGAGGCCTACGAGCGCCTCACCGGCCGACTCTTCAAGGACTGGCCCGGGGTGGGATGACGGCCGGCCGCCCTCGGCGGCCGCCGCCCGCCCGGGGTGCGGGGTCGAGGGGTGGGGTTGTTGTCCGCTGGGGGAGGTAG
>DASSZD010000018.1:0-37775 GCA_035702985.1 Acidimicrobiales bacterium | reverse complement strand
GGCAAGCGCTACGTGGACTGGGATATCCCGGACCCCGCCGGGCTGCCCGTGGACCGGGTCCGCCCCATCGTCGACGACATCGACCGCCGGATCCGGGCCCTCCTGGCGGAGCTCACCGGCCCGAGCGGTCCCGCCTGAGCGACCCCGGCCGCAGCCCGGTGCCCGGGCGTGACGATGAGTTTCCGGTGCGTCCGGCGTCAGAACTGGTGGACCATGATGCGGGCGCCCCGAGGCGTCCCTGACCAAGGAGCCACCATGGCGCGAGTCAACACCTACCTCAACTTCCAGGGCCGGACCGAGGAGGCCTTCAGCCTCTACGCCAAGACCTTCGGCACCGAGATCGCCACGCTCTCCCGCTACTCCGACATGCCGGCGATGGGCCCGGGGGAGCTGCCGCCCGGGGAGCGGGACCTGGTGCTGCACGCCGAGCTGCCGATCATCGCCGGCCACGTACTGATGGCCACCGACATGCTGCAGTCCATGGGCCAGCAGACCCGGGTCGGGAACAACACCACCCTGTGCCTGGACGTGGACAGCCGGGAGGAGGCCGACCGTATCTACGCCGCCCTGTCCGACGGTGGCTCGGAAGGGTCGCCGATGGCCGATATGCCGTGGGGTGCCTACTGGGGCGTGACCCTCGACCGCTTCGGCATCCGCTGGATGGTCAACCACACCCCGGCCTCCTGACCGGCGGCCGGCCCGGCCGTGCCCAGCCGCCACATGGAGCGGCGCCCGTGGTCCGAACGTGGCCCTAAGCCACCTTGCGGATCCAGGCCCGCCGCTCGTCGGCGGCTTGGAGAGAAAGCAGGGCCAGCAGTCGCCCGGCCCGGGACTCGCACCCGGCGCCCGACGCCTGGCAGCCCCGCCGGGCGTCGTCGAGCAGCTCCGCCGCCAGCGTCCGGATCCGGCCCTGCCCCTTCCTAAGGATCCGGGCCTGGGCCGGCAGCACCCGGCCCATCGCATGGGCTTCGTCGCGGAGATGGAGGTCGAGGGCCTCGGCGAACTCGCCGGCCGCCCGCTGCATCCGCCATGGCTCGGCGTCGGAGGCGGCCGCCTGGAGCTTGCGGGCCAGCGTCAGCAGCACCTCGTGGTCGATCGGTGTGGATGCCCGGGCCATCCGATGCCCGTGCCCTACCGGGACAGCCGCTTCCCTCGCCATGACACCTCCTCGGCTCGCTGACACCAGGCTAGCGTCTTTTTCTAACATTTGCTAGAAAAAAAGGGCGGACCGGGGCGGCTACATGTCCTCCAGCCGGGGGGCGGCCAGCTCGTGGAGCAGCAGCTTGATCCCGGCCGCCAGCGGGATGGCCACCAGCGCCCCGATGATCCCCAGCACGGCCCCGCCCACCATGGTGGCCACCACGGTGACCAGGCCGGGGACGTCCACCGTCCGCCCCATGATCTTGGGGGTCAGGAAGTAGTCCTCCATGAACCGGTAGACGATGTAGAAGACCGCCGTGGCGATGGCCACGGGAAGCGACACGGTGAGCGCCACCAGCGCCACCACGATCCCGCCGATGGTCGACCCGATGATGGGGATCAGGTCCAGGAGGCCCACGAGCAGGCCCAGCAGCAGGGGATAGGGGACGCCCAGGGCCAGGCACCACAGGTAGGTTCCGACGAACGACACGACCGAGATGGCCAGGTTGCCGAGCACGTAACCCCCGACCCGGTCGAGGATCTCATCGGTCAGCAGGACCATGCGGGCCCGGCGGCTGCGGGGAGCCAGGAGGTACAGCCCCCGCTTGATGCGGGGCATGTCGGCCAGCGCGTAGATGGCGACCGCCAGGACCAGCACGGTGGAGGTCAGGGCGCCGATGACGGCCTTGCCCACCCCCATGACCCCGCTGCTGAGGGCCGACCCGCTGCTGCCCCCGTTGCCGTTGAGCAGCTGCTGCAGATGGGGCACCACGTGGTACCGGGCGTTGAGGCGGCCCAGCGTGGAGCTGTGGTCCTGGAGCCGGGTCATGTACTGGGGCAGGTGATCGGCCAGGCGGGTGGCCTGGGTCACGAAGACGGGTATGGCCAGGGCCAGGAACAGGACCACCACACCCAGCAGGGCGGCCACCACCACGGTGACGGCGGCCCAGCGGGGCAGCACCCGGCGGGCCAGCCAGGTGACCACCGGGTCCAGGCCCACGGCCACGAACATGGCCAGGCCCAGGAGGGTCAGCGCCTGGGCCGCCGACATGACGAACCAGAACAGGACGAACGCGGCGGCCGCGCCCAGCGATCCCAGGAAGCCGATCACGAACGGGTTCCGGCGGTCAAAGGTCGGCCCGATGCGGCCGAACGCCCTCGTTTCCGAAGCCCCGGCTTCGGCCGCGGCGGTGGCCTCTATGACGTCCAGCAGTTCCTGGTCGTCAACCTCCTCGGCCGGCGTGTCGACCGGCAGGGCCGACAGCGGATCAGCGTCGGGCGTCATGGGCATACCGAGAGTGGCAACGATGGAGTGGTGCGTTCAATGGGAGTCCCCGGTCCGAAGCAGCGTGGCGGCTACGGACTCTCCTTCCCTGCCGGCGGCCAAACCTATCCGCACGGCCGGCCGGACCCGGCCGGCGCCTATCGTGGGGCCCGTGCGGTCAGTCGAAACAGACGAGCAGCCCGAAGGCGGCCGCCGACGGTCCGGTGACGGGTCGGGCCGGCCGCCGCTGCTGCAACGAGAGCACGACCGGCGGGCGCTGGTGGTGATGAGCGCCGGTCACGCCATCCAGCACTTCTACGTGGCCGGCCTGGCCGTCACCTACCCGTTCGTGGTGGAGCACTTCCACATCTCCTACGCGGTGCTCGGCCTGGTGCTGACCGCGGCCGGCCTGGCCGGCGGCCTCCTGCAGGGGGCGGCCGGACTGCTGCGCGGCCTGAGCGCCCGGGCGGTGCTCACGGCCCAGAACCTGGGGATGGCGGCGGCCGCCCTGCTCGGCGGGGTCGCCCCGACGTTCGGGGTGTTCGGCGTCGGCCGGGTGCTGGGAGCCGTGGTGAGCTGGCCCCAGCACCCGGTCGGGTCGTCCTATCTGTCGGAGCGCTTCCCGCACCGGCGGGCCACCGTGCTCAGCTGGCACACCGCCGGCGGCAGCCTGGGCACCGTCACCGTCCCCCTGATCGTCAGCGCCGTGATCGCAGAAGCCGGGTGGCGGTGGGCCCTGGCCGTGCTGGGCATCGTCCTGGCCGCCGGGGCCCTCCTGGTCGGTCTGGCCCTGCCGGCCGATGTGAGAGCCGCCGCCCCGGAGGCGGCCGACGCGCCTCCGGTGCCGGAGGTGTCGCTGCGGGATCTGCTGCGCCGGCGCGACGTGCAGGCCGTGCTGGCCGCCTCCACCATCGCCGCCGGGGGCCGGGGTCTGGGCACGCTGAGCACCTACCTCCCCGCCTACCTCCGCAGCGGGCTCCACCTCTCCACGCTCACCGTCGGGGTGCTGTTCACCGTGGTCATGGCCGCCAGCATCGGCGGTCCGGTGCTGGGCGGTGTGCTCGCCGACCGGTTCGGCCGGACCCGCACCCTGGCCGGCACCTACGTGGCGGGGGCGGCCGCCCTCGTCGGTTTCGGCTGGGTGGGACGCAGCCTGGTCGGCCTGGCCGTGCTGGGGGTGCTGGTGGGTCTGCTGGCCTACACCGAGTCGCCGTTGCTGCAGGCCGTCTTCTCGGATCTCACCAGCGACGGGTCGTCGCGCTCGGCGTTCGGGGCGTTCTTCGCCATCGCCTACGGCGTCGGGTCATTGTGGACCGCCCTGCTGGGATGGGTGGTGACCGCCGCCGGGTTCCCGGCCGCCTTCACCGTCATGGCCGCCTCGTTCGTGGTGGCGGCGCTGATAGTGGCCCGGCTGATACACCCCCGCCAACCCGGGATGCACCCGGCGGCCTCCCCCCACGGGGCCTCCGCCGGCTCCTGACGATCCGGGTGCGGGCCGGCCCGCCGGCTATCCGGCGCCCGCCCCCGCGGCCGGGGAGAAGTCCACATCGGCGGCGGCCACCGTCCCGCCCCGCCGTCCGGGGGCGGTCTGGCCGTCCCAGTACAGGTTGGTGTGGGCGATCACCTGCGCCGGGGGCGGGGCGCCGTACCGGCTCAGGTCCTCGGTGGTGTGGGCGTCGCCCACCAGCGTGGCGTCGTATCCCCGCACCAGGGCCCCGTGCAGGGTGGAGCGGATGCACATGTCGGTCTGCGCCCCGGTCACCACCAGCCGGCCCACCAGGCGCCGGGCCAGCAGGGACTCCAGGTCGGTGTCCTCGAAGGAGTCCCCGTAGCTCTTGTGCACGAGCGGCTCCGGGTCGCGCCGCTGCAGTTCCGGGACGTACTGCCAGGCGTCGCTGCCCCGGGGCAGGTCCTCGTCGGAGTGCTGGACCCACACCACCGGCACGTCCTCGGCCCGGGCCTTGTCGACCAGGGACTTGATATTGGCGATGACGCCGTCGCGGTCGTGGGCGTGCTCCACCACCCCGTTCTGCACGTCGATCACGAGCAGGGCGGTGTTGGGCCGATCTGGCAGGGTCGACACGATGGACCTCCTCATCCTCCGTCCGGGCTGCCGGTTGCGCCGTCCAAGCTAGACCCGGCCGGTCAGGGCATGAGGATGATGCGCACGAACCGGGCCGTCGACCGCCCCGGGTTGGCGTAGGCGTAGGGCCGGTCGGTGGGCACCCGCAGGTAGCCGCCGGTGTCCAGCCGGTAGCTCTCGTCGGCCACCTCGACCACCAGGTGCCCGGAGGAGACCAGGATGACCTCCTCGCTGCCGGGCGGGTCCGGCTCGGCGTCGTAGCGGGAGCCCCCGACCAGCTCCCACTGCCACAGCTCGGTGGTGCTGGCGTTGGGATGGGATATGAGGAGCTTGGCGGTGCTGCCCCTGCCGTCCTCCCACAGGGGCGCCACCTCCCGGGACATCTCCGGCTTGAGGGGCGCCACCGGGCTGCCCGTGATCATGGTGTAGAAGTCGCAGTCCAGGGCCCGGGCCAGCTTGTCCAGGGTGCCGACGCTGGCGTTGGCCTCGCCGGCCTCCAGCATGGTTATCATCCGGCGGCTCACGCCGGACCGTTCGCTCAGCTCGTCGAGGGTCAGGTGGTGGCCCTGGCGCAGCCCCCGGACCCGCAGGCCGACGGAGCGGAACAGGTCCGACGCCGACTGGTCGACCCGATCTGAATGCCCCCTCGCCCCGGGATCGGCGGCCGGCTCCATCGGGTCATTCTCGCACCGGGCGCCGGACCGGGGAGGGGATCTGTGCCCCATCTCACAGTGCAGTATATTGCCAAGGCAATATACTGCACTCTCGTGGTGATCAGTGAGGTCCGCCGGCTCGAGGGCGCGGGAGAAGCGACAAGAGTGAACCCGTCCCGCCCCCGGGCCCTGCGCCACCGCAAGGGCCTGGTGGCGGCCATCATGCTCGTCCTGGCCTCGGCGGGGTGGGGATCCACGTTCGTGGTCATGAAGGCGGCGGTGGCCCACGCCCCGGTCCCGGAGTTCCTGGCGTGGCGGTTCCTGCTGGCCAGCCTGCTGCTGGTGGCCGTCCGGCCCCGGGCCCTGCTGCGGCTGGGCTGGCGGGGATGGGGGCAGGGGCTGGCCCTGGGCCTGATCCTGGCCGCCGGGTACCTGGTGCAGACCTACGGGCTGGAGAGCACCTCCGCCGCGCTGTCTGGGTTCCTTACCGGTCTCCAGGTCGTCTTCACCCCGCTGCTGGCCTGGGCCCTGCTCCATCAACGGCCCGGCCGGCGGATCTGGGCCGCCAGCCTGGTGGCCACCCTGGGCCTGGCCGTGATCGCCCTGCACGGGCTGTCGTTCGGGATCGGTGAGGTACTCACCGTGGCCTCCGCCCTGCTCTTCGCCGCCCAGATCGTGGGTGTGGGCCACTGGGCCCGGGCCGCGGACTCCTACGGGACGGCCACGGTCCAACTGCTGGTGGTGGGGCTGGTGTGCCTGGTCACCCAGGCACCGTCCGGGTTCGGCCTGCCGCCCACGGCGGGGGAGTGGGGGGCGGTGATCGTGACCGCGGTGGCGGCCACCGCCTTCGCCTTCGTGGTCCAGTCGTGGGCCCAGCTGCACCTCCCGGTCGCCACCACCTCGGTGATAGTCACGCTGGAGCCGGTCTTCTCGGCGGTATTCGCCTGGGGGGTGGGGGAGCCGATCGGCTGGTCGGTGCTGCTGGGCGGCGGGATGGTCGTGGCGTCCATGCTCATCCTGGGGCTCGACTCCCGGCCGGAGCGAGCGGCGGGCACCGCGACCCCGGAAACCGACCCTCCGGCCGTGACCGGGATGGCGGAGGTCGTGGCCCTCGCGGGAGCCGGCGGGGTGCCGGCGCCGGTGGCCGCCGAGGTGGACGGCAGCCCGGAAAGTCGTTGGTGGGCCGCCTGCGCCGGCTCGTAGGGTGACCGGATGACCGGCGGCCACCCCCCACTGCGCCTCAGGCCCCTGCAGCCCGGAGACGAGACCGCGGTTCGCGATGCCCATGAGGCCATGAAGGCCGATTCGTTCGACTTCGCCCTGGAGGGATACCGCCCCGACACCGACTTCGGGTGGTACGTCGCCCGCCTGGGGGAGATCGCCCGGGGCCTCAACCTGGCCGCCGACCGGGTGCCGGCCACCTTCCTGGCGGCCGAGGCCGGCGGGCGGATCGTGGGCCGGGCGTCCATCCGGCACACCCTCAACGACTGGCTCAGCCGGGAGGGGGGCCACATCGGCTACTGCGTCCTGCCGGCCCACCGGCGCCGGGGCTACGCCACCGAGATCCTGCGCCAGGCCCTGGTCGTGGCCCGATCGGTGGGGGTGGACCGGGCCCTGCTGGTGTGCGACGACGACAACGTCGGTTCGGCCCGCGTCATCGAGTCCCAGGGCGGGAAGCTGGACTGGAAGGGGCCGGCCGAAGACGGCCGGGTCATCCGGCGCTACTGGATCGACTGAGCCCCCGCCCCCAGCGGCGCGGGCAGCGGCGACGTGGTGACGATGCTCAGATGCTGGGTCGGCCGGGTCAGGGCGACGTAGAGCAGGCGTAGACCCGTTCGGCGGTCGGCCATCTCGGACACGATCCCCCCGGGCTCCACCACCAGCACCGCGTCGAACTCCAGGCCCGGACAAAAACCTACAGATCGGTCCAAGGGCGCCGGAGCGCGGGCGTCCCGGGTAAGGATCGGTGGCGGCGGGTAATCCCCGGGTGTGAAGACCTCCCTCAAACCCGGTCACGCCGGACGGTACGCCGCGCTCGGCCGGCTCCTGTTGAAGCATCGGGGTGCGGCGCTGAGCCGGACGGGTGGGGAGCTGGACATGGAGATCGACGGGGGCGGCTCGGACGAGGTCGCCACCGAGGAGGATGCCCGGGCCCTGGTGGACGAGCTCGTGCAGATGGGTCCCACCTTCGTGAAGCTGGGACAGCTCCTGTCCACCCGGTCGGACCTGCTGCCACCGGCCTACCTGGAGGCGCTGTCACAGCTACGCGACGACGTGGAGCCGCTGCCCGACGGCGAGGCCCGGAGGGTCATCGAGGACGAGCTGGGCGTCCGGGTCTCCAAGGCATTCGGCAGCTTCGATCCCAGGCCCATCGGTGCCGCGTCGCTCGGGCAGGTGCACCGGGCCACCCTGCGGGACGGGCGGCCGGTGGCCGTCAAGGTCCAACGTCCCGGCATCCGCCGCCAGGCCCTCGAGGACATGGAGGTGATATCCGAGCTGGCCGAGTTCGTCGACCACCGCTCGGAGCGGGCGTCCCAGCTCGGCTTCGGGGCCATGGCCGAGGAGTTCCGCCGGTCCCTGCTCGACGAGCTGGACTACCGCCGGGAGGCGGAGAACCTGAAGCTCCTGGGCGACAAGCTGGCCCACTTCGAGCGGATCGTGGTCCCCCAGCCCGTCGACGACTACACCACCTCCCGGGTGCTCACCATGGAGTTCGTGCCCGGACGCAGCGTGGCCTCGCTGGGGCCGCTGGCCCGGACGGAACTCGACTGCGAGGACCTGGCCGACGAGCTGATAGGCGCCTACCTGGAGCAGGTGCTCATGCACGGCTTCTTCCACGCCGATCCCCACCCCGGCAACGTTCTGCTGACCGACGACCACCGCCTGGCCCTGATCGATCTGGGCATGGTCGCCCGCCTGTCGCCCGAGGTCCAGGAGCAGCTCCTGCGCATCCTCCTGGGCATCTCCTCCGGCGACCCGTCCGCGGCGGCCGACGCCCTCGAACGTCTGGGCACCCGCCTCGAGGGCTACGACGGTGACGCCCTGCGCGGCAGGGTCGCGGACCTGGTGCTGCGCTACGGGTCGTCGACGGTCGGCGAGGTGCAGGCCGGACGGCTGCTCGGCGAGCTGGCCATCGCCGCGTCGGCATGCGGTCTCAGACCCCGGGCCGAGCTGACCATGCTGGCCAAGGCCCTCCTCAACCTGGACCAGGTGGCCCGCACCCTCGACCCCGACGTCCGCCTGGACCGGGTGCTGGAGGCGCACGCCGCGTCGGTAATGCGCCACCGCATGATGGAGGCGGCCAAGCCGGCGCGCGTGATGCGCTCCGCGCTGGACGCCGCGGCGTTCGCCGAGGAGCTGCCCAACCGTCTCAACAAGGTGCTCGAGTCCCTGGCCGACGGCCGGCTGACGCTGAGCCTGGAAGGCCTCGACGAGAAGGCCGTGATGCGCGGCGCCCAGAAGATGGCCAACCGGGTGGCGACCGGGGTGATGATCGCGGCGTTCGTGGTGGCCGCCGCCCTGTTCTCCTCCGGCCGCCCGGGGGCGACCCTGTGGGGGTACCCGGTGCTGACCATCGTGTTCCTGGGGCTGGCCCTGCTCAGCGCCGTCTGGATGGGAGTCGGGGTACTGAGGGGGGACCTGCCCCAACGGCGCGTACACCGCCGGTAGGGCATTCCGGCCGGGATCGGTGCCCGGGATGGCCGGCCGGCCGGTCGGTTTGAACTTGCGTTTCCCCGCATTTAGCTTGTAGCGGGGCGCTGCGGCGTCTCGACCGCCGTGACCCGAGGAATCCTGTGGCCAACCCGTCGAAGTCCACCCCGCCCCGCTCGACCCCCGTCCCGCCCCGGGGCGGGGCCCGCCGCGGCGGGCCGGGAGGCCGCCCGGCCGGCGGGGGTCCGGTCAAGGGTGGCCAGGCCCGCCAGGCCCAGCACCGGCGCAACCGGATGCTGGCGTGGGGGGCGGTGGTCGCCGTCGTCGTGGTGGTCGCCGCCCTCATAGGAGTGAAGTTGGCCGGCGGCGGCGGCTCCGGGGGAGCGGCCCGCCAGCCGGCCCCCGCCTCGGCGGTCAGCAAGCTGACCACGGTACCGGTCTCCACCCTGGTCAGCGCCGCCTCCAAGGTCCACGGCCTGTACCCGGCCACGGCGGCCGGCGACCCGCCGCTGACGTCCGGCGGTAAGCCCGAGCTGCTCTACATCGGCGCCGAGTTCTGCCCCATCTGCGCCACCGAGAGATGGCCGATGACGGTGGCCCTGTCCCATTTCGGGACGTTCAGCAACCTGCAGCAGACCCATTCGGCGGTGACCGACGGCAACATCCCCACCCTGTCGTACTACGGGTCGACCTTCACCAGCCCGTACCTCACGTTCACTCCCGTCGAGAACACCACCAACCAGAGGCAGGGCAACGGTTACAAGCCGCTGCAGCAGCCCACCGCGGCGGAGCAGGCCCTGTGGCTCAAGCACAGCGGCAACCCGCCCAGCTATCCCTTCGTGGACATCGGGGGCAAGGTGGTCCTGACCACCTCGCAGTTCCCCGACACCGTGGTGCAAGGGCACAGCTTCTCCGACATCGTCTCGGCGGTCGGATCCAACAACAACACCCTGGGCGCCAGCATCGACGCCTCGGCGGCGGTGCTCACCAGGTACATCTGCTCCATCACCAACCAGCAGCCGGCCCAGACGTGCTCCGCCGTGGCCAACGTGGCCCTGCCGTCGAGCACCGGCGCCAACGGATCGTCGACCTCCGGCTGACGTGACCCTCGGAGCGCGCCGGCCGCCCGCCGTCCCGGGGCCGTCGGGCCCGGAGGACGGACGGACCGCAGGCTGGGCGCCCCCGCCCTGGGCGGCGTGGGCCGGCCTGGCCATGAGCCTGATCGGCTTCGGGGTGGCCGCCTACCTGACCTACGAGCACTACACCGCGTCCACCTCGCTCAGCTGTCCGATGGGCGGCGGGGCCATCGACTGCCTGAAGGTGACCACCAGCGCCTACTCGGTGATCGACGGGGTGCCGGTGGCGGTGCTGGGCCTGGTCTTCTTCGCCGTCATGATCGGGCTCCAGTCCCCTCCGGCGTGGCGCAGTCCGGCCCGGCCGGTCCGGTACCTGCGGATCGGATGGTCGGTGGTCGGGGTGGCCACCGCAGTCTGGCTGATCTACGCCGAACTGTTCCGTATCGACGCCATCTGCCTGTGGTGCACCTCGGTGCACATCCTCACCCTGCTGGTCTTCTTCACCACCGTCTTCGGCACGGTGGCAGCCGCCGGCCCCGACGTGGCGGACTGACCCTCATCCGTCAGCCGGCTCCGCCGGCCGGCAGGTCCCAGCCGGTCCGGGTCGCGCACCATTCCCACAGCCGGCTCTGGTCGCCTGCCGGGTCGGATGGGCGGGTCCAGGGCAGCTTGTACTCGCTGCGGGTCCGCCGGTCCAACCAGAACTTCCCGCTGGTCCGGGCCGCCTCCGGGGTCCCGGCCAGCCACACCAGGGTGTCGACGCCCTGATGGGGGGAGCGCAGGACGGGGCCGGTCACCCGGTGGAAGCCCGGGAGGGACGAGCGCACCCCGGGGGTGTCGGCCCAGCCCGGGTGCATGGCGTGGAACACCACCGCGGCCGGGTCGACCCGGCGGGCCCACTCGTGGGTGAGCACCACCTGGGCCCGCTTGGCCCGGGCGTAGGCCTTGGTGCCGTCGAAGCCGTCGGGACTGCTGTCGAGGCGGGCGAGATCGAACTTCTGGGAGTACATACCCCCCGATGAGACCGTGAGAACCCGGCCCGGGCCGGCGTCGGGGCGGCTCTGCCGCAGAGCGGGCAGCAGCAGGCCGGTCAGCAGGAACGGGCCGAGGACGTGGGTGGCCACGGTCAGCTCGGTCCCGTCGGGAGCCGTCCGGTAGTCGTGGGTCAGCATCCCGGCGTTGTGCACCAGCACGTCGAGGCGGTCGTGGCGGTCCAGGTACTCGGCGGCTGCCCGCCGGACCGCCTGTTGATCCGACAGGTCGGCCAGGAGGTACGACACGTCCTGACGGCCGCTCTGCTCGGCTATGGACCGGCGGGCCTTCTCGGACCTCTCGCCGTCCCGGGCGATGAAAGTGACGCGGGCCCCCAGCCGGGCCAGCCAGGTGGCCGTCTCCAGCCCGAGGCCGGATGTGGCCCCGGTGACCAACGCCTCGACCCCCGCCACGTCCGCCGGCTCGGGCCACCCGAACATCCGGCGGCGGGCCTCGTACCCGATCCGGGAGAAGCTGCCCACCACCGTGGCCTCGAGGATCCGGTCCGCGGTCTCCTGTACGGCGGTCACCGGCCGATCTCCCGGCGCAACCCGTCCCTGGCCCGGTCGCCGATACGGTTGAAGAACAGGCCGAGTAGCGGGTTGAACCACCTCAGGGCCCCGGTCAACTCCAGGTCGGCGTCGTAGGTCACCTGTGAGCCGGACCCGTCCGGCTCCACCGTGATCTCGTCCACGGATCGCAGCGTCGCCGTCTCCGCCACCAGGACGATCCGCCGGCCCGGATCGAGATCCCGGACCCGGTACTCGAGGGGCAGGCGCCGCCCGGCGGAGGAGACGACCACCCGGAAGGTCGAGCCCACGCCGACCTCCCCGGGGGTGAGCCGCTGGGCTTCCACCACCCCGGGGTCCCAGGTCTGCACGTTCTCGAAGGCCGCCATGTAGGCGAAGGCGTCCCCGGGCGGGCGGTCGGAGCTGACGGTGGTTCTGTATCGGGCCACCGCCCCAGTGTTGCCCCCAACCTGGAGTTAACGGTCGGGAATCGGACAGTCAGCCTGCCGACCCGGCGCCGCCCCGGCCCGGCCGCTCAGTCCAGCAGCATCAGGCCGGCGGTCTGGCTGGCCACGCCGAGGAAGGCACCCGCCTCCGTCCACAGACCGGCGCCACCGTGCACGTACCCGCCCGAGATGAGGTGGGGCTGCACCTCCACCAGCAGCCAGTTCCCCTCCGGATCGGGCCCGAAGCGGACCGTGTTGTCGAGGCTGGTGCCGGCCCCGGTGCGCCCGGCGGCCCGCACTACGCCGCTCGGGATGATGTCGGCCAGAAAGGCCACCGCCGCCCGGCTCAACGGGCGGTCCACCAACCTCATCCACATGCCGTGGTCGCCGGCCGTGCGGGCGTCGGTGATCTGGAGCCAGCCCGGCCGTTGGTCGCTGTGGGCCAGGAACGCGGTGGGGACCCACGGCTCGCAGTCGGCGGGAGCGGCCACCTCGGGCATCCGGGCGAAGTGGGTCTCCAACGGACCGGTCCGCGGGTCGCCGGTGGCGCCCAGAGCGGAGAACACCAGGCGGTCGCCGTGCCAGCCGGACACCCGCAACTGCGAGGTGCGCCGGCCGGAGGCGGCCACCTCGACCCGGCAGTCGAAGCGGTCCCCGGTCGTGCCGCTCGCCACGAACTGGACGCTGGCCCACAGGGCCCGACGGCCGGTTTCGGCCTCCATCACCGCGGTGGCCACGGCGATACCGGTGCCGCCGTAGAACTTGCCGTCGAGTCTGGACAGCCCCGGAGTGAGGACGAAGGTCCAGTGGCCCGGCCCGACCCTCTCCAGGCCCAGCCACTCGAGGTCTGATCCGTCAGTCACGCTCCGCTCCTACCAACAGTGGACGATGGAGCCTACCGGTGTTGGCATAGGCGCTCCCGCGTCATATGGTCGGCTGTGCCCTTTCGCCGGAACGTCCACGAAACCCGGATCCTGTCCGAAGGGTCAGCCCTGACCGAGGCCCTCTCGCCGTGGCTGCAACGCTGCCAGCCGCCGGCCCCGGGCCAGCCGGTCCCGGTCGCCCTGGTCGACCCCGGCACCGTCGGGCCCGACGTGCTCGACGGTCTGCTGTCGGACGCGGCCGCCGGTTCGGTGGCGCTCGTGGTGGCCGCCGCCGGTCAGCCGCCCGAGATCGCCGAGTCGGCCCTGAAGGCGGCCGGGGTGGATGCGGGCGCCGCCGTCCCGGCCCACCCGGTGCGGCTGCGGGCCGCGACCGGCTTCGCGGCCCTGACGGCCCGGCTGGACGACCTGCCCGAACCTCTGACGCCGGTGGTGCCCCTGACCGTCACCGACCCCTCCGCCTCGGTGATCCTCACTGCCCCGATGGGTCTGCGCCAGGTGCCGGTGGCCACCTGGCGCCCCGAGACCAACGTCCTGATGCTCGGGGTGGACCCCGAGGCGCTGATCGCCGGCCCCGAAGACGGGGGTCTGCGGCTCCTGCACCGGCTGCTGCTGCTGGCCGGCCACGGTCGGATGCCGGTCGCCTCCCTGCCCGGTGTGGGCCTGCTCGGCTACGGGGCCATCGGCGCCGAGCACGTGGCCGGGTTCCGGGCCGCCGGGTTCGAAGTGGTCGCGGTGTGCGACCGCTCCCCAGGGCGCCTGGCCGCCGCCTCGCAGATCCTGCCGGAGGCCCGGACCTGCGCCGACGCCGATGCGCTCATGGAAGCCCCCGGCGTCGGCCTGATCGCCATCTCCACCCCGCCCGACAGTCACGCCGCCTGGGCGGCGGCCACACTGGCCGCCGGCCACCACGCCGTCGTGGAGAAGCCGTTGGCGCTGAGCGCCGGACAGGCCGACGAGATGCTGGACGCCGCGTCCGGCGCCGGTCTGACCCTGGCGGTGTACCAGAACCGGCGGTTCGACCCGGACTTCCTGGCCATCCAGCGGCTGGTCCGCCGGGGCCGGCTGGGACGGGTGTTCCATGTGGAGGCGTTCGTCGGTGGCTACGGGCACCCGTGCAACTACTGGCATTCCGACGCGGCGGTGTCGGGCGGGACGGCCTTCGACTGGGGTTCGCACTACCTGGACCAGATTCTGGCCCTCGTGCCCGGCCCGGTGGAATGGGTGCGGGGCTCGGCCCACAAGCTGCGCTGGCACGACGTGACCAACGCCGACCAGGTACGCATCCAGCTCCGCTTCGCCGACGGTACCGAGGCGGAGTTCGTGCACTCCGACCTGGCCGCCGCCCTCAAACCCAAGTGGTACGTGCTCGGGACCGAGGGAGCGGTGGTGGGTGAGTGGCGCCGGGAGCGGGTCGTCGGCCGCACCCCGGTCGGCCTCCTCGACGAGGACGTCCTGGCCCCGGCCGACTCGCCGGCGACCGTCTGGCTGCACCACCCCGACGGGTCCCGGACCGAGGTCGCGCAACCCGGGTCGGCGCCGGGCCGCTACCACCGCGAGCTGGCCGACTGGCTGCAGTTCGGCGAGCCCCTCACCGCCGACCCGGACCAGTCACGGGACGTGGTGGCGGTGCTCGAAGCGGCCGTGGCCTCGGCCGATGACGGCGGCCGGCCCCTGTCCCCGACGTTCCGGGCACGATGAGCCGGCCCGTCGGGTGGGGCATCCTGGGCGCCGGGCGCATCTCCACCGTGGCCGTGGGGCCGGCCCTGGCGGCGTCACCCAGCTGCCGGCTGGTGGCGGTCGGATCCCGCCACGCCGACCGGGCCGCCCGGCTGGCCGCCTCGCTGTCGGCGTCATCGGCCGGCCCGGCGGCGGCCGCCTACGGGTCCTACGAGCAGGTGGTGACCCACCCGGAGGTGGAGGCCGTCTACATCGCCCTGCCCAACGACGCCCACGTCCCGTGGGCCCTGGAGGCCCTGCGGGCCGGCCGGCACGTCCTGTGCGAGAAGCCCTTCGGCATGCACCTGGACCAGGTGCGGTCGGCGTTCGACGCGGCGGAGGCGGCCGGGCTGGTGGCGGCGGAGGCGGCGTGGAACCGGTGGCACCCGCGGAGCAGGGACGCCGAGCGGCTGGTGGCCGGGGGCGCCCTCGGCGAGGTCAGATCGATAGACGCCGGTTTCGTGTTCTGCGGGGTGGACGCCGGCGACTACCGCATGGATCCGGGCCGCGGCGGCGGGGCTCTCTATGACGTGGGGTGCTACGCCCTGTCGGCGGTGGGGTGGGCCACCGGCTGGGCCCCTCTCTCGGGCTGCCACCCCGAGGTCCGCCGCCACCCCGGCGGCGTGGACCTGGCCACCGCCGCCCGCCTGGAGGTGGCCGGGGCGACCGCCACCATCCGGGCGGCCATAGACGAACCGGACCGCCAGTGGATCGAGGTCACCGGGACCGACGGGGTGCTGCGGTTCGGGCCGCCGGCGTTCACCGCCTGGTCCGACGGCCCGGCCAGCCTGGAGCTGGCCCGTACGGACGGACCGGTCGAGTCCCGCCACTTCCAGGCCTGCAACCCGTACCTGTCCATGGTGGAAGCGGTGTCGGCCCGGGTGCGGGGCGGGGACGCCTGGTTGGTGCCCCGCCGGGACAGCGAATGGGTCGCCGCCGCCATCGACGCCGTCGGCTACGGGCGGCTCCCACCGGGGTAGGCCACCGTGGTGGACGAATACGACATCGTGGTGCTGGGCGGGGGGTCGGGCGGCGAGTGGATCTGGCAGGAGGTACCCGACCGCCGGATCGCCGTGGTCGAAGCCAACCGGCTGGGCGGGGAGTGCCCGTTCGTGGCGTGCGTGCCGTCGAAGGCCCTGCTGCGGGCCGCCCACGTCCGGCGCCTGCTGGCCCGGTCGGCCGGGCTCGGGGCCACCGCCGCCCAGCCGGGGCTGGGCGACCCCGGCCAGGCCTGGGCCCGGGCCGCCGCCCGCCGCGACGACGTCTCCGACCACCGCGACGACTCGGCGAACGTGCAGCAGTTGGAGCGGTCCGGCGCCCGGCTCTTCCGGGGACGGGGCCGGATCGCCGGTCCGGGCCGCCTGATCGTCGACCGGCCGGGGGGCGGGCAGACCGAGATCGCCTGGCGGGACCTGGTCATCGCCACCGGGTCGGCTCCGGTGCGTCCCCCCATAGACGGCCTGGACCGGGTGCCGACCTGGACCAGCGATGAAGCCCTCAGCTCGGACGAGAGGCCGGCCCGGCTGGCCGTGCTCGGCGGCGGGGCGGTGGGATGCGAGCTGGCCCAGGCGTACGCCGGCTTCGGGGTGCAGGTGACCCTGGTGGAGGGCTCCGACCGGCTCATCCCCCGGGAGGAGCCGGCCGTCGGGGCGCTCCTGGCGCAGGCGCTGGCTGCCGAGGGGATCGACGTGCGGACCGGCACCCGGCTGGAGAGCTGCCGCCCGGGGCCGGGCGGGGCGATCCTGTCCCTGTCCGACGGGTCCGCCGTCGAGGTGGACCGCCTGCTGGTGGCGGTCGGCCGGCGGCCCAACCTCGAGGACATCGGTCTCGAGACGATCGGCCTGGAGCCCGGCGGGTCCGGGTTGGCGGTCGACGCCCGGGGCCGGGTGCTGGGCGCCTCCCACGTGTGGGCGGCCGGGGACGTGACCGGGATCGCCCCCTACACCCACACCGCCAACTACCAGTCCCGCACCGTGGCCGCCAACCTGCGGGGGGAGCCCGCCGAGGCGGACTACCGGGCCGTCCCCCGGGCCGTGTACACCGATCCGGCCGTGGCGGCGGTCGGCATCACGGAGTCGGAGGCCCGGGACCAGGGCCTGGACGTGGTGGTGGAGACCATGGATCTGGCCGACACCGCCCGGGCGGCCACCGACGGCGTGGAGGCCGGGAAGCTGATCCTCGTCGCCGACCGCCGGGCCGGGGTGCTGGTCGGGGTGTCGGCCGCCGGCCCCGGCGCCGACGAGCTGATCGGCGAGGCCATCCTGGCCGTCCGGGCCCGCATCCCGGTCAAGGTCCTGGCGGACGTGGTCCACCCGTTCCCCAGCCTCATCGAGGCCTACGAACCACCGTTGCGGCGCCTGTCCGCCGCCATGTGAACCCCGGAGCCGCCGCCGTCGCCCGAACCGGTCGTAGCCTGCGTCCGTGACCGACGATCACGACGCCCTCCTCGCCCGCCATCTGAGCGCCTGGCTGGGGGCGTGGCCGCCCCCCGACGGGACGCTGCAGGTGGTGGCCTCCCCCCGGCGGGTCCAGCCAGGGTGGGACGGGCGCGTCCGCCCCCTGATCGGGGTGCTCACCACCAGCGGCGGCGTGCTGTCGGTGCCGCCCGACCGGCTGGAGGGGGCCCGCCGGGCCCTGGGCGCCGTGACCCTGGAGGACCTGCCGGGCGCCTACCCGGCGGTGGCCGCCGCGGTCGGAGGGCCGGCCGGCCGGCTGGTGGAGGGGGTGTTCCGCTGGACGGCCCAACCGGCGGCCCTGCCCGACGCCGGAGAGTGGAGGCCCGTCGGTGACCCGGTGGTACCCCCCTGGCTCCACCCGTTCGGCGGCGACGTGCTGGTGACGCTGCGCCACGGCCGGTACGTGGCCGGGGTGGGCCTCAAGCGTCACGACCCCACCGGGCAGGAGGTGGCGGTGGTGACCGAGCCGGAGGCCCGGGGCCAGGGTCTGGCCCGCCGGCTGGTGGCCCAGGCGGCCCGGCGGGTGGCCGCCGGGGGAGCGGTGGTGACCTACCTGCACGCACCCGACAACCACGCCTCCGCCCGGGTGGCGGAGGCGAGCGGCTTCCCCGATCTCGGGTGGCGGGTGGTCTCTCTGGCGCCGGCCTGAGCGCGGCGGGCACCATACTCCCCATGGTCGAGCGCAACGTCCTGGGTGGGGTGCTGGAGCCGTGTGGCACGGACCCCCTGACCGGCTTCTACCGGGACGGCTGCTGCAGCACCGGGCCCGAGGACCTGGGCAGTCACACCATCTGCGCCGTGGTGACCGCCGAGTTCCTGGAGCACCAGCGGCGGATCGGCAACGACCTGATCACCCCCATGCCCCAGTACCGCTTCCCCGGTCTGGTACCCGGGGACCGCTGGTGCGTGACCGCCGCCAACTGGCTGCGGGCCCACCTCGACGGGGCGGCGGCGCTGGTGGTGTTGAACTCCACCCATGAGCGGGCCCTCGAGATCGTGCCCCTCGAGGCCCTGCGCCAGCACTCCGTCGACGTGCCGGCCGACCCCAGCGGCCTGGCCGACTGACCGGCCCGGGTCGCCCGGCCGGGGAGCGGTGTAGCGCCGGGGGCACGGGGTAGAAGCCTCCTGTGGGCCGGGGCCGGCCCGGTGAGGAGCTTCCAGCTTGACCCAGCGGCGCAGCGACAAGCACAACCCCCGTATCGACGCCGAGCTCGACCACGACACCGCGGCGGTGACCCACGGGGCCCCGGTGACGTCGCGGTCGCGGGAGGATCTGCGCCAGGAGGACCCGGGCGAGGTCTACGCCGCCGACGCCGCCCTCGAGCCGGGCGTGCCTCCGGGCATGACCGCCGACGACGTACAGCTCCGCTCCGAGATAGCGGTGTCGCTGCGCCCGGCCGTGTTCCCTGCCCGCCGGGCCCAGCTGGTGCAGGCGGCCCGCGACGAGCGGGCCTCGCAGGGGCTGATCGCCGCCCTCGGCCAGCTCCCCGAGGACCGGGTGTACCGGGTGGTGGAAGAGGTGATCGAGGCGCTCGGCGAGCACGGCGAGGACTCCTCCCGGCGTTTCTAGCGGCGCTCGCACCCCCGAACTGGGTATCTACGCAGGGACCGCGCAGTACCCACGACCGGAGGCCCCATGGCGACGCACGTCCCGAACCTGAAGCTCAACAACGGGGTCGAGATCCCACAGCTGGGGTTCGGGGTGTTCCAGGTGCGACCGGAGGACACCGTGGATGCGGTCACCACGGCCCTCGAGACCGGCTACCGGCACATCGACACGGCCGAGATGTACGGCAACGAGAAGCAGGTCGGCCAGGCCATCGCCCGCTCCGGGATCCCCCGCGACGAGGTGTTCGTCACCAGCAAGCTCAACAACGACAACCTCACCTACGACCAGGCGCTGCGGTCCTTCGACCAGTCCCTGGCCGAGCTCGGCTTCGAACATCTGGACCTGTTCCTGATCCACTGGCCGCTGCCCACGGTCCGCGACTTCGTGGAGGTGTGGAAGGCCCTGGAGAGGGTGCACTCCGAGGAGCGGGCCCGCTCCATCGGGGTCTCCAACTTCCAGCGGCCCCACCTCGAGAGGCTGCTGGACCAGACCGCCACCGTGCCGGCCGTCAACCAGATCGAGCTGCACCCCTACCTCACCCAGGAGCCGCTCAAGGCGTTCGGTGAGTCCCACGGGATCGCCACCGAAGCGTGGTCCCCGATCGCCCGAGGCAAGCTGCTCGAGGATCCGGCGGTGATCGAGCTGGCCGGACGGGTCGGTCGCCCCCCGGCTCAGGTGCTGCTGCGCTGGCACATACAGCTCGGCAACATCATCTTCCCCAAGTCCGTGCACCCCGACCGGATCCGGGAGAACTTCCAGCTGTTCGATTTCGCCCTGAGCGACGCCGACCTGGGCCTGCTGTCCGCCCTCAACCGGGACGAGCGCATCGGCCCCGACCCCGACGTGTTCGACTACGTGCCCGACTAGCCCCGCCTGGCCCGTGCCGGGTGCCGGCCCTGCCGACCGACTCCGCGCCCTGCCATCTGGGCCGGCGTGGGGGTAGGGGGCAAATAGCCACAGAAGGTTCATGTCCCGGTCACCCCCCGGTCAGGGCGCCGAAAGGTGTGTCACTTAGCCTCCGTAACGACTGTTAATCACAGACGTGACCGAGATGATCGGAGAAGTGCCATGCCGTTTCGACGCACCCCCCGCAGGGCGGGCGCCCTGACCCTGGCCGCCGTGGCCGCCCTGGCGGTCACCGGATGCAGCAGCAGCGCCAAGAGGGCGAACCCGCCCGCCACCACTCCCGGCTCGTCGGCCAACAGCACGGGCGTGGCCTCCCAGGCCGCCACCACCAAGGTCCCCCTGGTCGTGTACTCGGCCCAGGGTTACGACTCGGCGGTGACCAAGGCCTTCCAGGCGGCGACCGGGATCCCGGTCAAGCTCGACGACGACAGCACCGGACCGCTGCTGACCAAGGTGGCGGCCGAGGCCAACAACCCGCAGTGGGACGTGCTGTGGGTGGACGGCGACACCGCCTTCGCCGCCCTGGACAAGCAGGGCCAGCTGCTCGACTACGCCCCGCCGTCACCGCTGACGCCGGCCGGCCAGGCCCTGCTGCCCCAGGATCATTCGTACATCCCGGTCAGCACCACGGTCATGGCCGCGGTGATCTACAACGCCGCCAAGGCCAGCGCCGTGCCCTCCAGCTACCAGGACCTGCTGTCGCCGCAGTTCAAGGGCAAGGTCGGCATGAACGACCCTTCGCAGTCCGGTCCCACCTACCCGTTCATCGCCGGTCTCATGAACCAGCTGGGCGGCCAGTCCGGCGGGGTGGCGGCCGGCGAGGCCTACTTCGAGAAGCTGAAGGCCAACGGGCTGCACGTCTTCCCCACCAACGGTGACACCCTCCACGCCCTCGAGACCGGCCAGATCGACTACGGGCTGATCCAGAGCTCGGCCGCCACCGGCGAGGTGGCCAAGGCCAAGAAGAGCGCCGGCTTCGACCCCAAGATCGTCTACCTGCCCGAGCCCACCCTGCTGCCCGGCGTCATCGGCATCGACAAGCACGTGTCGCCGGCCGCCCAGGCCGAGGCCGAGCAGTTCGTCAAGTTCGTGCTGTCGGCCCAGGGCCAGCAGGTCATGCAGCAGGGCGACCCCACCGGTGACGGCCTGTTCTGGCCCATCGTCCCCGGCGTCAACCCGCTCCCGGCGCTGCCCGCCCTCCCGTCGAACTTCCAGCGCATCGACCCCTACTTCTGGGGCCCCCTGGAGGGGCAGGTGAACTCCTGGTTCGACACCAACATCAAGTAGCCGGGTGACCATCGCACTGGACACGGTCCCCCCGCGCCAGGCGTGGGGGGACCGGGCCCGACTGGCCCTGTCCCGCTGGGGTAACGCCCCCCTGGCGCTGTTCTGGCTGGTCATCGTGGCCATCCTGGTACTGCCCATCGTGCTGTTCCTGGCGGTGGCCTTCTCCCCCCGCCTGTTCGACGCCGGCCCGCAGTGGTTCACCCTGCAGGGGTTCCGCCAGGCCCTGTCGGGCACGTTGCTGACCGGGGTGCTCGACTCGCTGATGGTGGGCGTGGCCAGCGCGTTGGCGGCCACCGCCATCGGGTTCGCGGTGGCGTGGCTGGTGCTGCGCACCGACGTGCCCGGCCGCCGGTTGTGGTCAGGGGCCATGTACGCCCTGCTGCTGGCCCCGTCCTACCTGGTGGCGCTGGGCTGGCAGCGGCTGCTGGAGCCGATGGGCGTGCTCGACGTCCTGGGCCTGCATCCCGGCGCCTTCCGCTCGCTCTTCTACGGGCCGTTCGGGGTGATCGTGGTCCTGGCCGTCAAAGGCGTACCGTTCGCCTTCCTGGCCATCTCGGGGGCTCTCCGCGGCCTCGGCGAGGAGTTCGAGGTGGCCGCCCGGGTCCACGGTGGCAGCAGCCGGGACGCCATGCGCATCGTCATCTCCCTCCTGGCGCCCGCCGTGTGGTCGGCCCTGGCCATCGTGTTCGCCGAGTCCATCAGCGACTTCGGCGTGGCCGACACCCTGGCCAGCGCCGCCCACTTCCCGGTGGCCACCTTCCTGCTGTACAACTCCATCGAGGCCTTCCCGGTCAACTTCCCGGTGGCCGCGGCGGTGGGGTGGATCCTGATGGGCATGGCCGGCCTGGCGCTGCTGGCCCAGTCCCGGGCGTTGAAGGGGCGGAGCTACCGGGTGCTGGGAGGTCGCAGCCGGCCGGCCCGCAGGTCCCGTCTGTCCAGCGGGAAAAAGGTCGCCGCCGTCGCCTGCATGGCCCTCCTGGTCATCACCGCCCTCGGGGTGCCGACCTTCGGGGCGGTGTCGGCTTCGCTCATCAACGGTCTCGGGTCGCTGGTGGGCAGCCACGGCTTCACGCTGGCCAACTACCGGCGGGTGCTCGACACCGGCGCCCTGCGGGGGCCGCTCATGTTCTCGGCCCGGATGGCCCTGACCGCCGGCACCCTGACGGTGGTCATGGCCGCCGTGTCGGCCCGCCTGCTCGGCGCCCGCCAGGGCCGGGTCAGCTCGCGGATGCTGGACCTGATGCTCCTGACGGCGGTGGCGCTGCCGGGAATCGTGTTCGCCGCCGGCTACATATTCACCTACAACCTGCCGGTCACCAACCATCTGGGCGTACACCTGTACGAGACCAGCACCCTCCTGGTGCTCGGCTACCTGGCCACCGCCCTGCCGTCCACCACCCGGGTGCTGCTCGGCCCGGTGAGCCAGGTGCAGAACTCCCTGGCCGAGGCCGGCCGGGTGCACGGGTCGGGGGCGGCCGCGACCTGGTTTCGCACCGTCCTGCCGGTCCTGGCCCGGCCTCTGGTGGCGGCGTGGGTCCTCACCTTCGCCGGGACGCTGCTGGAGCTGCCGGTCTCGCAGCTCCTGTACCCCCCGAACCACCCGCCGGTGTCGGTGGGGATCGAGCACGCCCTGGCCAACTACGACTTCGGAGGTGGTACCGCAATGGAAGTGATAGCCGTGCTCTTCGCCCTGGTGGTGGTGGCCGCGGCCTGGGGGCTGTTCCGCCTGCTGGCCCCGGCGGGCTGGCGCCGGATCGGCACCGGGACGGCCCGGTGAGCTCCCCCGGGTCCCCTCCGCTGGAGGTCGGCTTCGAAGGGGTGGTCAAGCGGTACGGGCCGGTCACCGCCCTGCACGACATCGACCTGCGCATCGGCGCCGGCCAGTTCGTGGTCCTCCTGGGTCCCTCCGGTTCGGGAAAGTCGACCCTGATCCGGTCCCTGGCCGGGGTGGAGCGCATCGACGCCGGCCGCCTCACCCTCAACGGGCAGGCGGTCGCCGACGCCCGGCGCCACCTGCCGCCGGAGCGCCGCAACCTGGCCATGGTGTTCCAGGACTACGCCCTGTGGCCCCATCTCACCGCCCTGGGCAACGTCTGCTACGCCCTGCGCCGCCTGCGGATAGGGACGGCCGACGCCCGGGGCCGGGCCCACGAGGTGCTGGAGCGGGTGGGGCTGGCCGGCCACGCCGACCGCTATCCCCACGAACTGTCCGGCGGGGAGCAGCAGCGGGTGGCCCTGGCCCGGGCGGTGGTGGCCCGGCCCGGACTGCTGCTGTTCGACGAGCCGCTCTCCAACCTGGACGCCGACCTGCGGGAACGCCTCCGGGTCGAGATCTCCACCCTGACGCGCGAGACCGGGGCCACCGCCGTCTACATCACCCACGACCAATCGGAGGCCTTCGCCCTGGCCGATCAGATCGGGGTGCTCGAGGCCGGCCGGCTGGTCCAGTTCGGGCCCCCCGAGGACATATACCACCGGCCGGCCAACCGCTTCGTGGCCCGTTTCACCGGCCTGGCCGGCGAGATGCCCGGAGTGGTGACCCGGGTCTCGGGTGACGAGGTCGGCATCACGGTGAGCGGATGCGAGGTCCGCGGCCGCCACCACGGCCGGCTGCACCAGGGGGACCCGGTACGGGTGGCCATCCGCCCGGCCGCCGTCCGCATAGGCCAGCCGGCCCCCAGTGCTCCCGGCCTGACCGCCACCGTGGTCGACGTGGCCTACCGGGGCCGGGGTTACGACCACGTGGTGCGGTGCGGGGACCACATGCTCACCGGCATCTTCGACGACCGCCGTCACCCCCGCGGCGCCCGGGTGGTACTCGACCTGGCCCCCTCCGGGTGCGTCGCCTACCCCGAGGACACCGATGTCCCCCAAACTCGTAACAGCAGAGAAGTAACAGCTGTTAGGATTCCGGCATGAGGTTCGGATCGTGACCGCCGCTGCGCTGTTCTTGGCCGTCTTCCTGGCCTGCGCCGTCGAGGCGGTGGAGGCCACCACCATCGTGCTGGCGGCCGGCACCGCCCGGGACTGGGGCTCCGCCCTCAAGGGGGTGGGCGCCGGGCTGGTTGTGCTGGCCGCCGTCATCGCCGTCCTCGGACCGGCCCTGTCGGCGGTGCCGTTGCAGGCGCTGAGGCTGGTGGTCGGCGGGCTGCTGCTCATCTTCGGCTTCCAGTGGCTGCGCAAGGCGGTGCTGCGGGCCAGCGGTCACAAGGCCCTGCACGACGAGGACCGGATCTACCGGGAGCAACTGGAGGAGGCCCAGCGGGCCTCCGCCCGCTCGGTGGCGGCGGTCAAGGACTGGTACTCGTTCACCCTGGCCTTCAAGGGCGTGGTCCTGGAGGGGCTGGAGGTGGCCTTCATCGCCCTCACCTTCGGCAGCAACCAGCACGACATCCCGCTGGCCGCCATCGCCGCCGGCGCCGCCGTCGTGGCGGTCACCGTGGTGGGGGTGGCCGTCCGCGCCCCGCTGGCCCGGGTCCCGGAGAACACCATGAAGTTCGCCGTGGGCGTCATGCTCACCGCCTTCGGCACCTTCTGGGGGGCCGAGGGGGCGGGGGCCCACTGGCCCGGCAACGACGCCGCCCTGCTGGTCCTGGTCCCGGCGCTCGCCGCCATGGGCATCGGGTTGACCGTGCTGCTGCGGCCGTCCGCCCGGGACAACGCCGCCCCGCTGGCCGGAGCGGCCCGGTGACGGCCCGGATCAGGGCCTTCGCCGCCTTCTGGTACGACTTCGTCGTCGGCGACGACTGGCGGGTGGCGGTGGGAGTGGTGATCGCCCTGGCGGTCACCTACGCGGTGAGCCGCACCACCGTGCCGGCCTGGTGGATCGTGCCGGCGGCGGTGGCCGTCCTCCTGCCGGTCAGCCTGCTCAGGGCCACCCGCCGCCGCTGACCGTCGCCGGGGCCGGATGCCGGCGCGTTCAGTGGGCGTCGGCCTCCGCCTCGTAGACCCGGGTCGCGTAGCGCTCCAGGGCCTGGGCGCACTCACCCAGGGCGGCCTCTGCGGCGGCCCGGCCGGCCGCCCCGAAGGCGTCGCGCCCGCGGACCTTGGCGAACCAGTTCTGCAGCTTGACCAGGTCCACCTCGTTCTCCTCCAGCTCGGCGAAGGTGAAGTGCTCGGCCACGTGCTCCTTCTCCACCTGGGCCAGGAAGTCCCGGCAGCGGTCCACGATCTCGTCGTACTCGTCGTCGCGCGCCGCCTGGAAGGCCGTCAGCACCTCCGTCTCGCCGACCAGGGCGGTGCTGTCCAGCAGCACCGCCGTGCCCCCCATCTCCAGGATCTCGTGGCGCAGCTTGCGCAGGGCCCGTTCGGCGCCGGGGCTGGCCGGCAGGGCCGTCACCGAGTTCTGCAGGTACACCGCGCCCAGGCTGCGCAGCCGGCGCCACACCGCGGCCCGCAGCCTGGTGGGCTCGGACGGCACCCGGTAGATCAGCACCAGCCACTGCCGCTTGTCGCCGTTGACTCCCACCCGGCCAGTCTGCCTCCGGGAGTCGGGACGGCGCGCCCCGGCTCAGCCTGCCGGCGGGCTGTCCGGGGCCGGACCCAGCACCCGGTCGAGGTACCCGTTGGAGAACAAACCGCGCGGATCGACGGCGTCGCGCAGGCGGACGAACTCGTCGAAGCGGGGGTAGCGGGTGCGCAGCAGCTCGGCGTCGAGCTCGTGGATCTTCCCCCAGTGCGGGCGGGCCCCGTAGCCGTCCAGCACCCGGGCCACCAGGCGGAAGTACTCCCGGTGGTCGACCGAGGCCGGCACGTGGAAAGCCAGGTAGGCGCTGTCCCGGCCGGACGCCGTCGACAGCGGGATGTCGTCGGCGGCGGCCACCCGTAACTCCACCGGGAAGGCGATGTGCATGCCTGAGGACTCCACCGCGTCCACCACCTCCCGGATGGCGACGGCCGCGGCCGGACGGGGCACCGCCAGCTCCATCTCCCGGAACCGGACCCGGCGGGGGGAGGTGAACACCTTGAACGACAGGTCGGTGAAGCTGCGGGAGCCGAGAGCGCGCGCTGCCAACCCGTTGGCGGCCGGGATGAGAGACGGCTTCCTTTTTCCCAATTCCACCACCCAGCCGAACACCCGGTTGGAGAGGAACTCGTCGTTCAGCCACTCCTTCCAGCCGGGCAGCCGGTCCAGTCCCTCGGCCAGCGGCAGCCGGGCGTTGCGCTTGGTCAGGGCCCGGCCGGTGTGGGGGAACCAGTACGCCTCGAAGTGGTCCGAGGAGGCAACCAGCTCGTCGAATCGGTCGAGCAGCTCGTCCAGGCCCATCGGCCCCTCCTCCGCCCGCAGGGCGAACAGGGGAACGCAGCGCAGCGTGACCCGGGTGATCACCCCCAGGGCGCCCAGCCCCACCCGGGCCGCCGACCACATCTCGGGTTGCTCCGCCGGCGAGCAGGTCAGTACCGACCCGTCGGCCATGACCATCTCGAGACCGGCCACCGCCGCGGACAGCCCCCCGTACTTGGCCCCGGTGCCGTGCGTGCCGGTGGATATGGCCCCGGCCAGGCTCTGCGCATCGATATCGCCCAGGTTGGGCATGGCCAACCCCACCCCGGCCAGCAGGTCGTTGAGCCGGCGCAGGCTGGTCCCCGCCCCGACCGTCACCAGCCCGCTGTCACGGTCGAAGGTGTGCAGCCCCTGCAGGGCGGACAGGTCCAGCATGACCTGCTCGGGCCGGGCTATCCCCGAGAACGAGTGCCCGGCGCCCACCGCCTTCACCCGGGACCCCGACGCCACCGCCCGGCGCACCACCGCGGCCACGTCCTCGGTGTCGCCCGGCCGTTCCACGGTGATACCCGCCACCGTCTGGTTGCCGGCCCAGTTCCCCCAACCACCCATGGCCACCGAACCGTAGCCGCCCCGACCCGCTCCCGCAGCGCTCGCGATCGTGCGAAGATGCTCGTCACTCTTGATCGTCACCGACGGCACGCAGACCCAGGGAGGGTGTTGATGCAGGGCCTGATGCAGGACGTACCGCTCACGCTGGACATGATCTTCAACCGGGCCGAGCAGCTGTGGCCCGACAAGCGCCTCCTGACCGCCACCCCGTCGGGGGTGGAGCGCATCACATACCGCGAGTGGGCGGACCGGACCCGGCGGCTGGGCACCGTCCTGGACGACCTGGGCATCAGCGAGGACGGCCGGGTGGCCACTTTCGCCTGGAACACCTCCCGGCATCTCGAGCTGTACTTCGCCGCGCCGTGCACCGGGCGGGTGCTGCACACCCTCAACATCCGGCTGTTCGCCGAGCAGATCACCTACATCGCCAACCACGCCGAGGACGAGGTGATCTTCATCGACCGCAGCCTGGTCCCGCTGCTGTGGCCGCTCATCGACGAGTGCAAGACCGTGCGCCACGTGGTGGTGATGGACGACACCGTCGGCAAGGTCGACGTCCCGCCCCTGCCCCAGGATGACCGCATCCGCGACTACGAGGAGCTGCTGGCCGGCGCCCGGCCCCACCCGTTCGGGGTGGTCACCGACGAGAACCGGGCGGCGTCGATGTGCTACACGAGCGGTACCACCGGCGACCCGAAGGGCGTGCTCTACTCCCACCGGTCGGTGGTGCTGCACTCGACGGCCCTCCTGCTCGCCGACTCGGTCGGGGTGCGCGAGTCCGACGTGGTCCTGCCGGTGGTCCCGATGTTCCACGCCAACGCCTGGGGACTGTGCCAGGGATCGGTGATGGCCGGCTCCGACGTGGTCTTCCCGGGCGCCGACCTGTCACCGCTGGCCATAGCCAAGCTGATCATCGACGAGCAGGTGACCGTGGCCGCCGGCGTCCCTACCATCTGGATGGGCGCCAAGGAGCACCTGGCCGGCCGGCCCCACCATCTGCGGGCCGTCGTGTGCGGGGGTTCGGCCGTGCCCCGGGCCCTGTCCGAGTCGTACCGCCAGGAGGTCGGCCTGCCCATCATGCAGGCGTGGGGCATGACCGAGACCAGCCCCGTCGCCACCGTGGCGGTCATACGCAGCAACCGGGCCGGGGGCAGCGACGACGAGCTGGCCGACGTCCGGGCCACCCAGGGCGTGGCCGCCCCCATGGTGGAGCTGCGCATCGCCGACCCCGACAGCGGCGAGAAGCTGCCCTGGGACGGCGAGACCAGCGGGGAGGTGCAGGTCCGCGGCCCGTGGATCGCCAGGCGGTACTACAACGACCCCCGCGGCGACAGCCAGTTCACCGCCGACGGGTGGCTGCGCACCGGGGACGTGGGCGTGGTCACCCCCGACGGCTACGTGCGGCTGGTGGACCGCACCAAGGACCTCATCAAGTCCGGCGGTGAATGGATCTCGTCGGTGGACCTGGAGAACGAGATCATGGGCCACCCGGCGGTGGCCGAGGCCGCCGTCATCGCCGTGCCGTCGGAGAAGTGGATGGAGCGGCCCATGGCCTGCGTGGTGCTCAAGCCCGGGGAAGCCCTCACCGCCGATGAGCTGCGGGCGTGGCTGGAACCGCGGGTGGCCAGGTGGTGGCTGCCCGAGGTGATCGAGTTCATCGACGAGGTGCCGAAGACGTCGGTCGGCAAGTTCTCCAAGAAGAACCTGCGCGACCGGTTCTCGGATCGCAGGCTGCCGTGAGCGACCGGGTGGAGACCCAGGTGGGGTCGGACTCGGTGAGCGCCAGCGCCGTGGTCGACGCCCCGCCCGCCGAGGTGTTCGATTTCGTCCGCCGGCCGGCCAACCACCCGGTGATCAGCGGTGATTCTTCGGTCAAGGGAGCAGTCAGCGGGCCGGAGGTCCTCTCGCTCGGGGACCGCTTCGGCATGAACATGAGGATCGGCCTGCCCTACCGGATCACCAACAAGGTCGTCGAGTTCGAACCGGACCGGCGCATCGCCTGGTGCCATTTCTCCGGTCACCGGTGGCGCTGGCAGATCGAGGACGCCGGTGACGGCCGGTCCAAGGTCACCGAGACCTTCGACATGTCGACCGCCAAGCTGCCGCCCGTCCTCAAACTGCTGGGCTACCCGCGCTCCCACGAGAAGAACGTGGCCTCCTCGGTGGCCAACGTGGTCGCCCACTTCGCCTCCGGGCGCGACTAGCGGGGGTCCCGCCGGACCCGGCCACCGCTCTGTGTAGGCTCCTCGAAGGCCCGTAGGCGGCACCGGCCGCTTGAACCGCCGAGGGCGGGCCGCAAGGGGGTTCCCGCCAGTGGACGTGCTCGCCATCTACGCCGAGAAGCAGCCCGACAAGCCGGCGGTGATCGACGACCGTCCGGGCCGGCCGGTGGTGACCTGGAGCTTCTCCGAGCTCGACGCCCGGGCCAACCGGCTGGGCCATCTGCTGCTGTCGCTGGACGTGGGGCCGGCCTCCAAGGTGGCGTGGCTGGGCCAGAACTCGGCGGCGCTGATCGCCATGACCCACGCCATCCGCAAGGTCGGGGCGATAGGCGTGCCCATCAACTACCGGCTGGCCCCCGACGAGGCCGCCTACGTCATCGACAACTCCGACGCCGGCGTGGTCTATGTCGACGCCGAGTACGCCGGGCTGATCGAGTCCATCCGCGACCGGATCCCCAAGGTGGCCCAGGTGCTCGTCTTCGACGGCGACGGCGGCCTGGAGAGGCGGCTGGACGCCCTGCCGTCCACCGTCCCGCCGGTGGACGAGGAGGCCATGGCCGCCGGCGGCCAGACCATGATCTACACCTCGGGCACCACCGGCAAGCCCAAGGGGGCGGTGCGCAGCAGCCGGATAGACCCCAGGGCCTCGGCCGGCCTGCTCGAGCTGATCGGCTACGTGCCCGACGACGTGTACCTGACCACCGGCCCGCTGTACCACTCCGGGCCGGGCGGCTTCGCCGGTATCGCCCACGCCCTCGGCAACACCATCGTGGTGCAGCACAAGTTCGACGCCGAGGACTGGCTGCGGCTGGTTCAGACCTACCGGGTCACCACCACCTTCACCGCCCCCACCCCCATCCGCATGGTGTGCAGCCTGCCCCCCGAGGTGAAGGCCCGCTACGACCGGTCCAGCATGCGACGGCTCATCGCCAACGCCGCCCCGTGGACGCTGACCCTGAAGAAGATGTACCTGGCGGACTTCCCGGCGGACTCCCTGTGGGAGGTGTACGGCTCCACCGAGCTCGGCGTGGACACCGTGCTCGGCCCCGAGGACCACCTGCGCAAACCCGGATCGTGCGGCAAGCCGGCCCCGGGGATCGAGATCAAGCTGTTCGACGCCGACGGCGGGGAGGTCACCGAGGCGCACCAGACCGGTGAACTGTACGTGCGGTCCAAGACCACCTTCAGCGGCTACTACAAGGCGGAGGACAAGTTCAGGGCGGCCACCCGGGGCGACTTCCACACCGTCGGCGACATCGCCTACTTCGACGAGGAGGGCTACTTCTACATCGCCGACCGCAAGAACGACATGATCATCAGCGGCGGCATGAACATCTACCCGGCGGAGATCGAGGCGGCCCTGGACGCCTGCCCCGACGTCTTCGAGGTGGCCGTGTTCGGCGTTCCCGACGAGCAGTGGGGGGAGAGCGTGCACGCGGTGGCGGTCCCGGCCCGCCCCGACGTGACGCCCGACGAGGTGATCGCCTTCGCCCGCCAGCACATGGCCGGCTACAAGGTGCCCCGGTCGGTGAGCTTCGTCGAGGAGTTGCCCAAGACCGGGTCCGGGAAGGTGCTCAAGCGCCAGCTGCGCCAGGCGTGGGCGCCGTCCTCACCGGCCGGAGGCCCGGCCGCCGGCCCGGGCCGATGAGCGACATCTGCAATGCAGATACTAAGAAGTACCTGAAACGGCTTGCAAGATAGGTGGGGATGGGGCATACTGATGATCACAAGCGCTTCGGCCGGTATTTTCCCCCCCGACCGGACCGAATGGCGTGAATGCGAAGGGCCCGGCTTCCCCCCCCCGCCGGGCCCTTCGTCGCGTCCATCTCCGGGTTGGCGCGTCTCGACCGGCCGGCATTGGGTAATACAACGATTGTGACAGCGCCGTTGCCGTCCGGAGCCCAGACGAGGATCTCGGCCCACGGGCAGACGTTGACCGTGGTCGAGGTGGGTGGCGGCATCCGCGACTACCGCACCGACTCCGGGCCGGTCCTGGACGGCTATGCCGCCGAGGAGATGTGCAGCGGGGGCCGGGGCCAGCTGCTGGCGCCGTGGCCCAACCGGCTGGCCGACGGATCGTTCGAGTGGGACGGCCGGCGTCACCAGGCGGCCATCAACGAGGTGGAGGCTCACAACGCCATCCACGGCCTGGTCCGCTGGTCGGCGTGGACGGCCCGCTCGGTCGGCGATGACCGGGCCGAGATGGCCTACCGGCTGCACCCCCAACCGGGCTGGCCGTGGACCCTGGATCTGGCCGTGACCTACCAGCTGCACGCCGACGGCCTGACGGTGCACACTTCGGTCACCAACCGTTCGGACGAGACCTGCCCGGCCGGCTTCGGATGGCATCCCTACCTCTACGCCTTCGGCGCCACGGTGGACGAGGCGGAGCTGATCCTTCCGGCCCGTACCGCCTACCGGAGCGACCAGCGGGGGTTGCCCGCCGGGCGGTTCGACGTGGCCGGCACCGACCTGGACTTCATCGCCGGCCGGAGGATCGGGTCGGCTCATCTCGACGTGTGCTTCACCGATCTGGTCCGCGGCGCGGACGGGCGGGCGGTGGCGGAACTCCGCCGCGCCGGTGGGGACAGGTCCGCCAGGCTCTGGGTGGACCGGGCCTACAGTCACCTCATGGTGTTCTCCGGAGACACCCTGGGCGAGGAGGCCCGCCGGCGACGGGGGCTGGCCGTCGAACCCATGACCGGAGCGCCGAATTTCCTGCGGACCGGCGACGGCCTGCGGAAGCTGGAACCGGGAGCCTGCTTCGAGGGAACCTGGGGAGTGGAGGTCTTCAGTTGACGGTCGCTCGCGCCGACGTCTGTGGCATGGGATCGGTCCCCCCGCAGTTGCGTTTCGAAGAGACCATCCCGGTGCCCGGCGCCGACGTGTCGGTCGGGACCGGGGCGGGGGGAACCTACCTGGTGATCGAGCTGGCCGGCCACGACGGGCCGTGCTGGGTGTGCGCACCGGCGTCGGAGCGGGCCGTCGAGTGTGTCCGCACCGGCCGGGCCTCGCCCTGGTCGGTGGTGCACCACAGCCTGACCGGCACGGTGGACATATACCGCACCGCCGCCGACGGGTCGCTGCACATGTCGGTGGCGCTGTGCGCCCGGCTGCCCGGCGCCCAGCCGCACCGGGCCGCGGCCTAGCCGCGGGGGCCGGCGGACCCGTCGCCGACCAGGCGGCCGGCCAGGAAGTCCAGCACCTGGACCAGGGCGTCGTGGGTGGGGGTCCCGGGCCGGTCCTGCAGGTGCTCGGTCAGCACCGAATGGGCGTTGCGGGGATGCCCGTACGGGTTGCCGGGGGACGAGTCCAGCTCCACGGCGATGAAGTTGCCGCCGAGCTTCTCCCTGAGGGTGGCGAACCGTTCGGCCGGTACGGCCCGGTCCCCGGTGAAGCGCAGTCCCAGGACGCACAGGTCCTCGTCGCGGGCCCGTTGCTGCACCCGGTCCCAGTCGGCGGCTGACATCTGCACGTCGGCCCGGCGGGCGGCGCCGATGGCGAAGGGGAGGGCCGGCTGGCTGAGCACCGGGGCCAGGACCGCTTCGTCGACGGCCATGCACAGGCCGAAGCCGCCGGTGTAGCACATGCCCACCACCCCGACGCCGGGGCCGCCGCAGCGCTGGTGCTCGGCCCGGGCCAGGGCCCTCAGCCAGGAGATGACCGCCGAGCACCGGCCCAGGGCCAGTCCGGAGAACTCGCGGGAGATGCACAGCCGGGCGATGGTCCCGGCCGCGTACCTCCCCGACGGCTCCCGGCCCGGTGTGCCGAACAGGTGGGGCAGCACCACGGTCATGCCCCGCCCGGCGACCCGGCGGGCGAAGCCGGCCACCCCGGGGGTGATGCCGGGCACCTCGGAGATGACGATCACCGCCGGCCCGGACCCCAGCCGGTACGTGTCGTGGACGGTGGTCCCGTCCCGGAACTGCTCCCGGCTGAACCCGGAGAGTGCGTCGGCGGTCATGCCCAGACAATACGGCCCGGGCCCGGCCCCGGCCGGGTCGTGACGCGGCGGAGGCCGCCCCGGTGGGGCGGCCTCCGTTCCCCCCGTGACCGGTGGGATCAGTGCTTGAACTGATCCTCCTCGGTGGAGCCGTGCAGGGCCAGGGTGGACGCCAGGCCGCCGGTGAGGGTGGTCATCACGTCGTCGAAGTAGCCGGCGCCGACCTCCCGCTGGTGGCGGGTGGCGGTGTAGCCGTCGTCCTCGATGGCGAACTCCCGCTGCTGCAGTTCCACGTAGGCGCTCATGCCCCGCTCGGCGTAGCCGCGGGCCAGCGAGAAGGTGGACTCGTTGAGGGCGTGCCAGCCGGCCAGGGTGACGAACTGGAACGTGTAACCCATGGCCCCCAGCTCCTTCTGGAACCGGGCGATGGTCTCGTCGTCCAGCTTGGCCTTCCAGTTGAACGACGGTGAGCAGTTGTAGGCCAGCATCTTGTCCGGGAACTCGGCCTTGATCCGCTCGGCGAAGATGCGGGCCTCCTCCAGGTCCGGGGTGGATGTCTCGCACCAGATCAGGTCGGAGTAGGGGGCGAAGGCCAGACCGCGGGCCACCGCCTGGTCCATCCCCTGGCGGACGTAGTAGAAGCCCTCGGGGCTGCGCTCCCCGGTGCAGAACTCCTGGTCGCGGGGGTCGACGTCGCTGGTCAGCAGGTTGGCGCCGAGGGAGTCGGTGCGGGCCACCAGGATGGTGGGCACGCCGCACACGTCGGCCGCCAGCCGGGCGGACTGCAGGGTGCGGATGTGCTGGGAGGTGGGGATGAGCACCTTGCCGCCCATGTGGCCGCACTTCTTCTCGGAGGACAGCTGATCCTCGAAGTGCACCCCGGCGGCGCCGGCCTCGATCATCTGCTTCATCAGCTCGAACACGTTGAGCGCCCCGCCGAAGCCGGCCTCGGCGTCGGCCACGATGGGCGCCATCCAGTGGCGGTGCGAACCGGTGGTGCCGGCGTTGGCCGCCTCGGCCCACTCGATCTGATCGGCCCGGCGCAGGGCGTTGTTGATGCGGCGGACCACGGCCGGGACGCTGTTGGCGGCGTACAGGCTCTGGTCGGGGTAGACCTGCTCGGACAGGTTGGCGTCGGCGGCCACCTGCCAGCCGGACAGGTAGATGGCCTTGAGGCCGGCCTTGACCATCTCCACCGCCTGGCCGCCGGTCAGGGCGCCCAGGGCGTTGATGTAGTCCTCGGACTTGAGCAGCGACCACAGCCGCTCGGCGCCCTGGCGGGCCAGGGTGTACTCCATCTGCACCGAGCCGCGCAGCCGGGCCACGTCGGAGGCGCTGTAGGCCCGCTCGATGCCGGCCCAGCGCTTGTCGTCGGCCCACTGGCGCTCGATCTCGGCGACGGCGTTCTCGAAGGTGGTCATGGGAAGGGGGGGGTTCCTTTCGGTCAGGTTCGATCGGTGGGTGCTGGATGACCCGGTGCTGCGTGCGGGTGTGGTGGGTGCTTCCGTTGCTGCGGGTCGGGTGGTGGTGGATGGTGAAGCTGGTGGGTCTCGGGCTGCCGGTCGGGCCGGCGGGTGTCAGGGGAGCAGCTCGTAGGCCGGCAGGGTCAGGAACGCCGGGAAGTCGTCGGCCAGCGACACCTGCTCGAACACCTGACGGGCCTGGGCCACCGTGCCGGGGTCGAACCCGCCCTCCTCGAGGATGGCCCGCTGGGCCTCGTCGAGCAGCCGGCGGACCAGGTCGGCATTGATGCAGATGTGGTCGGAGCCGTCGTCGGTGGGCTCGGTGATGCAGATGTTGTGGTGGACCCACTGCCACACCTGGGCCCGGCTGATCTCGGCCGTGGCGGCGTCCTCCATCAGGTCGTGGATGGCCGCCGCCCCGGTACCCGACAGCCACGAGGTCAGGTACCGCATCCCCACGTCGATGTTGGTGCGCAGGCCGGCCATGGTGATGCCGTGGTGGGGGCGGTCCACCGTGAGCAGACGGCCGGGACCGACCGCCACCTCCGGCCGCTGGCGGTCCAACTGGTTGGGGTGGTCGCCGAGCACGGCGTCGAACTCGGCCATGGCGGTGGGCACCAGGTCGGGGTGGGCGACCCAGGTTCCGTCGAAACCGTCGCCGGCCTCGCGCTGCTTGTCCTCCGAGACCTTGGCCAGGGCCGCCTCGGTGACATCCGGCTTGCGCCGGTTGGGGATGAAGGCCGACATGCCGCCGATGGCGTGGGCCCCCCGCTTGTGGCAGGTCTTCACCAGCAGCTCGGTGTAGCCCCGCATGAACGGGGTGGTCATGGTGACCAGCGAGCGGTCCGGCAGGACGAACTCCGGATCCCGGTGGAACCGCTTGGCCACGCTGAAGATGTAGTCCCAGCGACCGGCGTTGAGGCCGGTGATGTGGTCCTTGAGCTCGTAGAGGATCTCGTCCATCTCGAACGCGGCGGTGATGGTCTCGATCAGGACCGTGGCCCGGATCGACCCCCGGTCCAGTCCGAGTGCGCCCTCGGCGGCGAACATCACGTCGTTCCACAGCCGGGCCTCGAGATGGCCTTCCAGCTTCGGCAGGTAGAAGTACGGGCCGAAGCCCCGCTCGAGCGACTCCCGCCCGTTGTGGAACACGTACAGCCCGAAGTCGAACAGGCTGGCCGAGATGGGCTCACCGTCGACGATGAAGTGCTTCTCGGGCAGGTGCCAGCCTCGCGGGCGGACCACCAGGGTGGCCAACTCCTCGTCCCCCTTGAGCCGGTAGGTCTTCTCCCCGGAGGTGAGCTCCAGAGTGCGACGGACGGCGTCCTGGAGGTTGACCTGGCCGTCCATGACGTTGCCCCACGTGGGGGAGTTGGCGTCCTCGAAGTCGGCCATGAAGACCCTGGCGCCGGAGTTCAAGGCGTTGATCATCATCTTGCGCTCCACCGGGCCGGTTATCTCGACCCGGCGGTCGGTCAGGGCCTTGGGTGCCTCGGGCACCACCCAGCCGCAGGCCCGCACGTCGGCCGTCCCCTCCAGGAAGTTGGGTCGTTCCCCGGCATCGAAGCGGGCCTGGCGTTCGGCCCGCTGGGCCAGCAGCTCCCGGCGCCGGCCGTCGAAGCTGCGGTGCAGGCCGACCAGGAAATCTACCGCCGCCGGCGTGAGGACCCGGTCGGCCTGCGGATGCGGGGTGAAAGTCACGCTGTCGTTGGTAGGCACCCGCTCATTCTCCTAAAGAATCGCGATCTTGTCGAACCAAACTTTTCGTACCCTTGACAATGACGATAAAAACAGCGAAACTTTCACACAGATGTCGGAAGATGCGCTTGATCCCCTGGTATTCGGGCACCGCCTGAGGCACCTACGTCGTCAGGCCGGGCTGACCCTCGAGGCGCTCGGCTCGGCGGTGGGCCGTCCGCCCTCCTACCTGTCGCAGCTGGAGAACGGCCACCGCGAGCCCCGCCTGTCCACCGTCAACGAGCTGGCCGCGGCGCTCGCCTGCCGGCCGGCCGACCTGCTCTCGCCGGCCGCCCCGAATCGGCGGGCCGAGCTGGAGGTGGCCCTGGCCCGCATGCAGGACGACCCGCGCTACCGGGCCCTGCAGCTGCCCTATCTGCGGCCGAGCAGTCGCCTCGACGACGCTGCCCTCGAGCACATCGTGGCCCTGTTCGAGCGCCTGCGCGACGTGACCAGTGGCCCGGGCTCCTACGGATCGATATCGCTGGACCCGCCCCGGCCGGGGACGGGGGAGGGACCCGGCTCGCTGGGCGCCCGGGCGGCCAACGCCGCCATGCGCGACGAGATGCGCAAGCGGGACAACTACTTCGAGGAGATAGAGACGGTGGCCACCTCGGCCCTGCAGGCGGTCGGCTACGCCGGGCCGGGGGCGGTGTCGGAGCGGCACCTGACCGACGTGGCCGCCCACTTCGGGTTCACCATCGCCCGGGTCCAGGATCTGCCCCCCTCCACCCGTTCCATCACCGACGTGCGCAGCCAGGTGGTCTACGTGCCGCAGCGCAACGCCACCGGCGGGATGCGGTCCTCCCGGTCGGTCATCGCCCAGACGCTCGGCCACTTCGCCCTCGGGCACCGGGACCCGGTGGACTTCGATACCTACGTGCGCCAGCGGGTGGAGGCCAACTACTTCGCCGGCGCCCTGCTGGCCCCCGAGCGCTCGGTGGTGCGGGTACTGGCCGACGCCAAGGCCCGCGAGGACATCTCGGTCGAGGACCTGAGCGAGATGTTCTACATCTCCTACGAGATGGCCGCCCACCGGCTCACCAACCTCATAACCCGCCACTTCGACATCCCCATCCACTTCCAGAGGTCCGACCCCGAGGGCCGCCTGTGGAAGGCCTACGAGAACGACGGGGTCCTGCTGCCGGCCGACGTGGACGGCACCATCGAGGGGCAGCGGCTGTGCCGGTGGTGGAGCTCCCGCCAGGCGTTCGAGTCGGAGGACTCCTACGCGCTGCACTACCAGCGCACCGAGACGGTGACCGGCACGTTCTGGTGTGTCACCCACATCGACATCGACCGGGACCGGGGCGACGCCATCACCGTCGGGACCGTTGAGTCGGCCTGTCACTGGTTCCGCGGTTCGGACACCACCCGCTGGGCCAGGTCCACCTGTCCCGATCCTTCGTGCTGCCGCCAGCCGCCGGAGGAGGCGTTCCGCCGGTGGGAGGGGGTGGCCTGGCCGTCGGCCCGGGACCACAGCCACTTCGTGTCCGGCCTGCCCACCGACACCGTGGTGTTCAGCCCCCACCCGGGCGTGGATCTGACCGACGTGTACTCCTTCCTCGACCGCCACTCGGGCAGCCGACCGGCGCTGTGACGGCGGAGGCGCCGGCGGGGCGCCCCTAGACGGCCGACGCCGGGGCCCGCGGGCCCCGGCGTCGATCCAGCCTGTGTCCGGAGGAAGCTCAGTCGTCCGGCAGCTCGGGGTCGTCCGGCAGCTCGGGCGAGCCGGTGGCCTCCTGGCTCGGCCCGCCGCCCACCGACCCGGGGTCGTGGCCGGCCTCCACCTCGGTGGTGGCGCCCTCCAGGGGCACCCCGCCCTCGGGCCCGGCCGGATCGGCGGGGGCCCCTCCGGCCGG
>DASSZD010000166.1:0-12013 GCA_035702985.1 Acidimicrobiales bacterium | reverse complement strand
CTGCACCGGGCCACCCTCGACATGCAGCACCGGGTGGAGGCCGCCATGGCCGGGACGGAAGGGCAGCTCGCCCGCCGCCCGTGGCCGGTCCAGTCCCGCCCGCAGCCCACCTACGTGGACCGGAGGGCCTGAGCCCCCGTCGGGCCCTTTCAGCCGGCCTTGGTGGCCACCACGGCCAGGTGGGCCTCGACCTCGCAGGTCGGTCCCGGTTCCTCGGCGGCCAGCTCCGCCAGGTCGGCGTCGAACTCGAAGGCGCTCATGTGCCCCCCGGCGACGATCCGGGCCCGGGCCGCTTCCAGCCGCTCGACGAGCAGGCGGAGGGCCGGGTCCCCCGGCGCCGGCCGGTGGTAGGCCGCCTGGGGGAGCACCAGCACGGCGGTGGGGTTCAGGCCGTGGAAGTCCAGGATGCCGGCCAGGCGCCGGCCGATGTGGCGGTCGCCCCCGTACCCGGACTGCGACGCCCGCAGCGCCGCCGCCAACCTCTGGTAGGCGGGGGAGGGGGGCGGATCGGAGATGGACAGGGCGTCGTCGACGTCGACCACGCAGGCCAGCCCCCCCGGGCGGAGGACCCGTTCGATCTCCGCCGCGGCGGCCGGCGGTGAGTCCAGGTGCTGGAACACGAAGCGGCAGAACACCGCGTCCACCGAGTTGTCGGCGAACGGCAGGTCGTAGGCGTCGGCCGGCAGGAACCGCACTGACGATCCGGGCGCCAACCCGCTCCTAGCCTCGGCCAGGGCGGCGGCGGAGGACGCCACCCCGAGCACCTGTTCGTCGGTGTCCACCCCGACCACCGAAGCCGGTCGCAGGGCGGCCAGTTCGAGGCTGGTGGCTCCGTACCCGCACCCCAGGTCGACTATCCGGGATCCTGGACCGATGGGGAGGGACTGCTGGAGGGGACGACGGGACGAGGCAGTGGCCAGGGTCTGCACCAGCAACCACCGTCGATCGGGGGGCGCCGAGGCCAGCAACTCGTGGTACACGGAGTCGATGACCGGCCAGGGGGAGGCCGGCGGCGCCGCGGCGATCAAAGGAGGCTCCGGAGCGGTCGGTTGCGGTCGGCGCGGAACGGCACACGGTAAAGGTCGGTCGCCCCACCGCCCGGCTTGACCGGGCTCCCAGCCGGCGGTGCCGGGCCCGACACGGCTGGGTCGGGTGAGGTCAGGGAAGCTGTCGCAAAAACTCTCAAGACCGCGGGGCGTGGCGACGAGAACTCATACGGCAGTGCTAGGACGGCACGGCGCACCGTAATCGCCCAGGACGGGCTCCACCCGGATTCGGGTCCCCCAGAGAAGATCTGGAGCACCCCGGAGGAGATCGCCCGCCATGAGCGGAATCGTAGACGTTCTTCACTTCGCCGTTGACGGCCTGAGCCAGCAGCAGCAGGCCATCGCCAACAACCTGGCCAACAACGACACGCCGGGCTTCACCGCCCAGGACGTCAACTTCCAGAGCAGCCTGGCCCAGGCCCTGCAGGCCCCCGGCGGGGGGACCGCTTCCGTGTCGGTCACCGCCGACCCGGCCCTGCCGGCAACCAACGGTAACAACGTGAACACCGGCAATCAGATGGTCTCCGCCGAGCAGAACACCCTGCAGTACCAGGCCACGGTGGAGCTGCTCAACGCCCAGTTCCGGCTGGTGCAGGGTGCTTCGGGAGGTAGCTTCCAGTGACCCTCTTCGGTGCCATAGGCATCTCCGGCAGCGGCATCGACGCCGCCCAGACCTGGATCAACACCACCGCCGGGAACCTGGCCAACGCCAACGACGTGGTGCCCACCAGCTCCCAGGCCTACGCCACCCAGACCCCCTACTTCGCCCCGGTGGGCGTCCCCGGCCAGGTCGGGTCGGGGGTGCAGGTGGCCGGCGTGCAGCTGGGCAGCACCGCCGGCGTCCTCGAGTACCAGCCCCAGAACCCCATGGCCGACAACCAGGGCGACGTGCGGGCCCCGGCGGTGAGCACCAGCGCCCAGCTGGTCGGCCTGGTCCAGGCCCAGGAGGACTACCAGGCCAACGTGTCCGCCCTCAACCACGCCAAGCAGGCGTACCAGTCGGCCCTGACCCTCGGGAGTTGAGAGGTTGATCCCCCCCATCTCTGCCATCCAGCCCTTCGGGGCGCTGGGCGCCCCGGCGGCGGGCGGCGCGGCCGGCACCGCCGCAGCGGGCGGCGCGGCGGCCGGGGCCACCGGGGCCGCCGGCGGCGGTTTCGCCAACGCCGTCACCGACGCCCTCAACCAGGTGCAGCAGGTCCAGGCCAACGCATCCAACGCGGCGGTCCAGGCGGCCTCCGGCCAGGGCAACATCGCCGACGCCCTGATCGCCAGCACCCAGGCTTCCCTCGCCACCCAGGTGACCACCGCCGTGACCAACAAGGCGCTGGCGGCGTTCACCGAGATCATGAACATGCAGATCTGACATGGCACTAGTACCGACCAATGTCGTGGACCGGGCGCGCATGGGGGCCCGGCAGTTCGCCCGGGGATTCACCACCGGCCAAAAGGCCGTCACCATCGCCGCCATCCTGGCCGCCGTGGTGGGCGGGGTGGTCATGATGTCCATGACCGGCAAGCCCAACTACGCCCCGCTGTTCACCAACGTCAAGCCGGCCGACGCGGCCAGCATCACCTCCAAGCTGACCGCCTCGAAGATCCCCTACCAGCTGACCAACGGCGGCACCACCATCATGGTGCCGGCCAACGACGTCAACCAGGAGCGGGTGTCGCTGGCCCAGTCCGGGCTGCCCTCGAGCGGCACGGTGGGGCTGTCGCTGCTGGACAAGGAAGGCATCACCACCTCCAACCTGACCCAGCAGGCGGACTACCTGCAGGCCCTGCAGGGGGAGCTGGAGCAGACCATCGATTCGATCGGCGGGGTGGCGTCCAGCCAGGTCAACATCGCCATCCCGGCCAACCAGGACTTCTCGCTGACCAACAGCACGCCGACCGGGGCGTCGGTGATGGTCACCATGCAGCAGGGCCAGAACCTGACCCCCGGTGAGGTGCAGGCCATCGTGCACCTGGTCGCCTCCAGCATCCCCAACCTGGACTCCAAGAACGTCACGGTGGCCGACTCCAACGGGGACCTGCTGGCCGGCCCGGGCATCTCGGCGGGCATCGCCGGCGGCGGGGATTCCCAGACCAACAGCTTCGACGCCTCCGTGGCCCAGAAGGTCCAGGCCTACCTGGCCAGCGTGGTCGGGGCGGGCAACGCCGACGTGCAGGTCAACGCCACCCTGGACTACTCGCAGGTCTCCACCACCACCAACAGCATCGTCACCGGCGCCAACGGCCAACCGGTCAGCTTCTGCACCCAGCAGACCAACAACAAGGAGACCTACACCGGCGCCGGCGCCCCTCCCGGAGGCACGGCCGGCAGCATCACCGCCCCGGCGGCCGGCGGCACCGGCACCTACACCAACACCCAGACCAACCAGACCTGCGAGACCAGCCAGCAGACCCAGACGGTCCAGCAGGCCCCGGGCACCCTCAAGTCCGAGCAGGTGGCCGTCCTGGTCAACGCCAAGTCCATCCCGGCCGGCGTCAACCTCACCGCCCTCCAAGCCGGGGTGGCGGCGGCGGCCGGTATCAACACCACCCGGGGCGACCAGCTGGCCTTCAGCACCATGCCGTTCAACTCGACCTCGGCCCAGCAGGCGGCGGCCGCGGCCAAGGCGGCGGCGGCGGCCAACAAGAGCAAGGCCATGCAGTCCCTGATCAAGACCGGGGCGGTGCTGCTGTTCATCGCCATCGTGCTGTTCCTGCTGTGGCGGTCGGCCCGCAAGGCCCGGATGGCCCCCAGCGTCCTGGGCCCGGCCGAGATCGAGGCCCTGCGGGAGCTGCGCGAACCGCGTGAGCTGGAGCACACCACGGTCATGCCCGCCGTCTCCGTGCAGGAGATCCCGCCCACCGCCCCCGAGGCCCTCACCCTCAACCGGTTCATCGACAACCAGCCCGAGGAGGTGGCCGGCATGCTGCGGACCTGGCTGCAGCACGACGCCCCGGCCACCCCGGCGCCGTGAAGGCCCTGACCGGGAGCCAGCGGGCGGCCATCGTGCTGGCCCAGCTGGACGAGAACCGGGCCAACAAGGTGCTGCGCTCGCTCAACGAGATCGATGTGGTCGAGATCATGAGCGCCATGGTGGCCCTGCCGGCGCTGGGCGCCGACGAGGTCAAGGGGGTCCTGAGGGACTTCACCTCCATGGCCGAGGGGTTCGTGGCGGTGTCCCAGGGCGGGGTGGACGTGGCCCGCAAGCTGCTGCGCGAGCGGCTGGGCGGTTCCCGGGCCGACGAGGTGCTGGAGGACCTGGTCGAGGTCAAGGCCACCCACCCCCTCGCCTTCCTGCACCGGGTGGACGTGCGCCAGATCGGCACGCTGATCGGCGAGGAGCACCCCCAGACCATCGCCGTGGTGCTGGCCCACCTGCCCGCCGAGTCCTCGGCCCAGTTGCTGGCCGACATGGGCGAGGAGACCAGGGTCGACATCGTGCGCCGCCTGGCGACCATGGGGCGCATCAGCCCGGCCGCCATCCGGGTCGTGGCCGACGTCCTCGAGCAGAAGGCGGCCTCCCTGCTGCGCGGCGGGTCGTCGTCGACCAACGCGGTGGGCGGCATGGACCCCACAGTGGCCATCCTCAACCTCACCGACCGCTCCACGGAGAAGCAGATCCTGAACCGGCTGGAAGAGGAGGACCCGGTGCTGGCCGAGACCATCCGCAACCAGATGTTCGTGTTCGACGACATCGTGAGCCTCGACGACCGGTCGCTGCAGATGATCCTGCGCCACGTGGTACCCAAGGACCTGGCGGTGGCGCTCAAGTCGGGGTCGGAGGAGATCCGGAGCCGGTTCGTGAAGAACATGTCCGAGCGGGCGGCCGCCGACCTGCTGGAGGAGATCGAGGTGCTCGGACCCACCCGGGTGTCGCAGGTCGAGGCGGCCCAGAGCGCCATCGTCAAGGTGGTGCGCGACCTCGAGGCGTCCGGCGACATCGTGCTGGCGAGGGGCGACGATGAGTTCGTCTAGGTCCCACCACCGCCGGATCCTGCGCGGCGGCGACGGGGCGGCGGCCCCCACGGCCGCCATCCTGGTCCAGGCGCCCGGCACCGGCCCGGGCCCGGGGGGATCCAGCGTGGCCGAGATGATCGAGCGGGCCCGCGAGGAGGGCTACCGGGCGGCCGTCGAGGAGATGTCGGCGGCCGAGGCGGCCGGCCGGGCCGCCCAGTTGCGGCGGGTGGCCGACGCCCTGGTGCAGGCCGCCCGGGACGTGGCCGAGGCCCGCCGGGAGGCCGTGGCGGTGGCCGCCGAGGAGGCGGCCGGGCTGGCCCACGACCTGGCCGCGGCGTTCCTGCAGCGGGAACTGGCGCTCGGCCGTCCGGCCCTGGACGCGGTGGCGCGGGCCCTGGCCCTGGCCCCGGAGGGCCACGACCTGGTGGTCCGCATCAACCCCAACGACCCGGTCAGCGTGGACGACCTGGACGGCCTGGTCACCGACGGCGACGTGAAGGTGGTGTGCGACCCCCGGGTGGAGGCCGGCGGATGCGTGATCCAGGCCGGCCCGGCCCGGATCGACACCCAGCTCGGAGCGGCCATGCAGAGGGTCCGCGAGGTGCTGGCCGAGGTGTACCCCGACGCCGCCCCCGCCCTCGGTCTGATCGGCGAGGAGGAGGTGGCGTGACCGTCATCCCCACCCCCCTCCAGGAGCGGATGGTCGCCGCCATGGGCCCCCACCGGTCCGGGCACGTCACCCGGCTGCTGGGCCTGCGCATCGAGGTGGACGGGGTTCCGGCCGCCGTCGGCGACGCCCTGCGCATCTTCCGGGCCGGCGGCGTGCTCGACGCAGAGGTGGTGGCCGTGGAGGGTTCCACCCTGGCGTGCATGCCGCTCGGGGACCTGACCGGGGTGCGTTTCGGCGACCGGGTGGAAGCGGTGGGCGGACCCCTGCCGTTGATGGTCGGCACCGGCCTGCTGGGCCGGGTGGTGGACGGCCTGGGCCGCCCCATCGACGGCCTGCCCGTCACCGGCGACTGGGAGTCGGTGTCGGTGGACGGGGCGGCCCCCCACCCGCTGCGGCGGGACCTGGTGGACCGCCAGCTGGCCCTGGGGGTCAAGGCCATGGACACCATGATCCCGTGCGGGCGGGGCCAGCGGCTGGGGATCTTCGCCGGGTCCGGGGTGGGCAAGTCCAGCCTGCTGTCCATGATCGCCCGCGGCACCGACGCCGCGGTGTCGGTGCTGGCCCTGGTCGGCGAGCGGGGCCGGGAGGTCAACGAGTTCATCCAGCACGACCTGGGCCCCGAGGGCCTGGCCCGCTCGGTGGTGGTGGTGGCCACCTCCGACGAGCCGGCCATGGTCCGCATCCGGGCCGCCTTCACCGCCACCCGCATCGCCGAGTGGTTCCGGGACCAGGGCCGGGACGTGGTGCTGATGATGGACTCCCTGACCCGCTTCGCCATGGCCCAGCGCGAGGTCGGCCTGTCGGCCGGCGAGCCGCCCGCCACCCGGGGTTACCCGCCGTCGGTGTTCTCGGTGCTGCCCCGCCTGCTGGAACGGGCCGGGGCTGGCGAGGTGGGCTCCATCACCGGCCTCTACACCGTGCTGGTGGAGGGCGACGACATGAACGAGCCCATCGCCGACGCCGCCCGCTCCATCCTGGACGGCCACGTGGTGCTGTCCCGGCGCCTGGCCACCTCCGGTCACTTCCCCAGCATCGAGGTGCTGGACTCCATCTCGCGGGTGGAGCCGGCCATCACCACCCCGGACCAGCGGGCCCTGACCGCCGAGGTGCGCCGGCTGCTGGCCGCCTACCGCGACACCCGGGACCTGATCGAGATCGGCGCCTACGTGGCCGGCGCCAACCCGCTGGTGGACCGGGCGGTGCGCCTCAAGGACCGCATCGACGGGTTCCTGCGCCAGGACAAGTCGGTCACGCCCCCTGCCGCGGAGGCGTGGCGGCTGCTGGCCGACGCCGTGTCCGACCCCGACCAGGCGGTGGCCGGGTGAGGCGCTACCGGTTCGGGCTGGAGTCGGCGCTGCGGGCCCGGCGGGCCCAGGAGGACGTGGCCCGCCAGCGGCTGGCCGACGCCAACCATCAGGTGCAACGGGCCCGATCGGCCCACCGGGCCGCTGTCGACGCGTACCGGGCCGTGGCCGTCGCCGGCGGGGTCACTGACCGCGACACCTTCGCCGCCCGCCGGGCCCAGGAGATGCGCATGGCCGAGTCGGTCGAGCGGGCCCACCGGGCGGTGGCCCAGGCCGAGGTGCAGGCCGCCACCCTGTACGCGGCGTGGGTGGAGGCCGGCAAGCAGGTGGCGTCCCTGGAGCGCCTGGACGAACGGCGCCGCTCGGAGTGGGCGGCGGAGGCCCTGCGCGACGAGGCCCGGGCCGTGGACGACGTGGTGGCCGCCCGCTGGTCGGCGGAGACCGCGGCCGAACGGGAAGCGCTGTGAGCTTCGACCCCACGGCCACCATCGGAGCGGTGCACGCCGCCACCGCCGGGCTGAGCGACCTGGGGGCCCAACTGGCCACCGCCGCGCCGAGCGGGCAGTTCGCCGCGGTGCTGGCCCAGGTCAACTCCGACATGGCGGCCATCAACACCGGTGCCGTCCCCCCGGCGCCCACCCCAGTCACCTCGCCCGGCGGCGCGGCCCTGTCCACCACCGCCCTGCTGGACACCGGGACGGCCGCCCCCCTCCAGGCCTCCGCCGTGGCCGACGCCCCGGTCTACGCCGCCGGCCAGCCCGTCTACGCCGCCGGGGTGCCGGGCGAGGCGGTGGTGACCGACGCCCAGCGGTACCTGGGCGTCCCCTACCAGTGGGGCGGCACCGACCCGGCCACCGGCCTGGACTGCTCGGGCCTGGTGCAGCGGGTGTACTCCGACCTCGGCGTGCAGCTGCCGCGCACCAGCCAGGAGCAGGCCACCGCCGGCACGCCGGTGGCCAGCCTGGCCGACGCCCGGCCCGGCGACCTGGTGTTCTTCGAGCCGGGCGCGTCCGGCCCGGGACATGTGGGCATCTACATCGGCAACGGCCAGATGATCGACGCCCCCCACACCGGCACCGTGGTGCGGGTCGACCCGGTCGGCACCCCGGTGGCCATCCGGCGGATCCTGCCCGGCCCGGCGGGGTCGTCCTACGGCACCCTCACCGAGGCCGGGCTGGCCGGCCTCCCTCCGGGCGGGGCCTCCACGTCGCCCGGCATGGACCGCCTGGGTGTGCCCCCCGCCCTCCAGCCGTTGTTCGCGGCGGCCGGGCAGCGCTACGGCATCGACCCGGTCCTGCTGGCGGCCGTGGCCAAGCAGGAGTCCGGGTTCCAGCCCGGGGCGGTCAGCGGCGCCGGCGCCCAGGGGCTGATGCAGATGATGCCGGCCACCGCGGCCGGCCTCGGGGTGTCGCCGTTCGACCCGGCGTCGGCCATCGACGGGGCGGCCCAGCTGCTCAGCGGCTACCTCCACGACTACGGCGGGTCCGTGCCCATGGCGCTGGCTGCCTACAACGCCGGGCCGGGGGCGGTGTCCAGCTACGGCGGGGTGCCCCCCTACCCCGAGACCCAGGGCTACGTGGCCAGCATCACCTCCATGCTGCGCCAGGCCGGCCCGGTGGGTGTGCTGTGAGCCCGGCCCCGGTCGAGTCCCCCCAGCTCGCCATGGTCGCCCCGCCGGCCCCGTCCAGGGCCCGCCACGGGGGCCACGGCCACCACGACGACTTCGGGTCCGCCCTCACGGTGGCCACCGCGGCCGCCGCCGCCCCGCCCCCGCCCCCGGCCCCCGACGCCCATTCCCCGGTCCGCCCCGGCCCCGGCCATGTCACTGCCGTGGAGCCGTCCGGAGCCCGGGCCCGCAACGCCGATTCCGGTCAGGAAAAAGGATCGGCCCCGTCGGCTGAGGGGCCGTCCCCGTCCGATCCCGGGGCCACTGGAGCAGCAGCCACCGGCCGGTCGCCGGCCGGGCCGTCAACCCCGGCCCACGGCGGTGCGGCCGCCCGCCCCGGCGCGGAGACCGCCGACGGCGGCCCGGCCGGCCTGCCCGGGAAGGCCGCTGCCCCCGGCCCGGCCGGCGCCGCCGGGACCGCAAATGCGGCTGACGCCGGTTCTGCCGGCCGTCCGGGGAGCGCGGATGTGGCTGACGCTGGCTCGGCCGGCGCCGCCGGGAGCGCGGATGTGGCTGACGCCGGCTCTGCCGGCGGCAACGGGGCCGCCGGTGCGGCTGACGCCGGTTCTACCGGCCGTTCCGGGAGCGCGGGTTCGGCCGGGGCACCGGGCCGGGCCTCAGGCGGCGCCGTCCCTGATGGTGCAGCTGCGGCCGATGCCACCGCCGGCGCGGCGGCCGCCACCCGGCCCGGCCCGGGCCCGGATCGCTCTGCTGCCTCCGCCCCCGCTCCCGCCGCCGGCGCCACCGTTGCATCCGGCCACTCCCGGGCGGCTGCGGCCGCCCCGCCCGGATCGCCGCTGGGGCCGGCTGTCGCCCGGAGCACGTCGGCGTCGGGGGCCCCCGCCGACCGGCCCGGACCCGCCCCGGGTGCGCCCGGCCGGGTCCCGGCGCCCGGCACCGGTCCCGGCCCGGCCGGCGCCGGCAGTCCCGGCCGGCCCGACACCGCCGGTGCGGGAACCGCCCCCGCCCCGGTCCCGACCGCCGACCTGACCGCGGCCGGCCTGCCCATGGCCGTGACACCCACCGTGCCGGGGCACGCCACGGGGACCGCACCCCACGCCGCCCCGGCCCCCGCCGCCCCGCTGCCGCCGCCGCCCACCCCGGCCGCCCAGCTGGTCAACATCCTGGGCCCGCTGCGCAGCGCCATGGGCGCCCACCAGATCAGCCTGCGGCTGCACCCCGACGATCTCGGCACTGTGGACGCCACCGTCATGGTCCGGGGGGATCACATCGTGGTGGAGCTGGCCGCCGCCAACCCGGCCGGCCGGCAGGCGCTGACCGCCGCTCTGCCGGATCTGCGCCAGCAGCTGGAGGCCGGCGGCCAGCAGGCCACCGTGTGGATGTCCGGCAACGGGACCGGCGGGGCGCCCGGCGGCGGGCACCCCGGACCGGGATTCCTGTCCACGGCGGCGGGCGGTCCCGCCCCTGGCGAGACCGTCGATGCCGGCCCGGTCCCGTCCCCGGCGCCCGCCGCCACCCGCAGCGTCTCATCCGTCGACATCCGCCTCTGAGGAGTGATGGTCCTTTGTCCTACGTGAACCCCACCACCGCCGGCTCGGCGGCCTCCGCCCCCGGGTCGTCCACCGGCCAGGCGGCCGGCCTCAACCAGCTGGACAACTCCCAGACCTTCCTCAAGCTGCTGGTGGCCCAGCTCAAGAACCAGAACCCCGACAACCCCACCGACCCCACGTCGTTCATGACCGAGATCGCCCAGCTGACGGCGGTGCAGTCGCAGACCTCGCTCAACGCCGAGGAGCAGACGGTGGCCGCCGACTCGATGATCGGCCGCACCGTCAGCGGCAACGGGTCGGACGGCAAGGCGGTCAGCGGCACGGTCACCGGGGTGCTGCTCAGCTCCTCCGGGGCCCCGCAGCTCCAGCTGTCGGCCTCTCCGGGCGACCCCACCGCCACCACCAGCATCGCCCTCGACGCCGTGACCCGGGTCTACCAGGCCACCTCGCCGTCCCCCACATCCACCTCGACGTCCACCGTCGCCTGATCGGCCCCACACCAGCTTCGCAGAAAGGAACCCAAGAACCATGGAGCAGTCCCTCATCTCCGCCGTGTCCGGCATCGAGGCCAACCAGACCTATCTCGATGTGGTCGGCAACAACGTGGCCAACGCCAACACCGTCGGCTACAAGGCCGAGTCGGCCAACTTCACCGATCTCCTGGCCGAGCAGATCGCCGGCGCCGCCGCCCCGCTGCCCAACAACCAGGGGGCCGGCGTCAACCCCATCGCCATCGGCACCGGTGTGCGCATCGGCGCGGTGAGCAACAACCAGTCGCAGGGAGCGCTGCTCCAGACCAACCAGCCAACGGATGTGGCCATCCAGGGATCCGGGTTCCTGGTGGCCGTGCAGAACGGCCAGACCGAGTACACCCGGGCCGGCAACCTGATCGTGGACGCCAACGGCAACCTGGCCACCGCCGGCGGCGGGCTCATCCAGGGGTGGACGGCCTCCGCCCAGGGGGTAATCAGCACCAACGCCCCCACCGGCCCGGTCGCCATCAACCAGGGCATGACCATGCCGGCCCTGGCCACCCAGAAGCTCACCCTGGGGGGCAACCTGCCGGCCTGGAGCGGCAACCCGGCCTCCCAGCCCAACCCGGTCACCGTCACCCAGAACACCTACGACGCCCTGGGCAACGCCATACCGGTGACCTTCACCTTCACCCCGGTGACCGGCAAGGCCAACCAGTGGACCATGCAGGGAAGCGTCCCGGACCCGGCCAACCCCGGCAGCGCGGAGAACCTGTTCTCCGGTTCGGGGGTCAACGTGGCCTTCGACTCGTCCACCGGGCAGCTGACCTCGCTCAACGGCACCGCCGTGTCCGGGCCCGGCCCCTACACCCTGACGCCGACCATGCCGGCCGGTTACACCTTCCCGTCCGGTGACACCTGGAGCATCCAGTTCCCCGGCATCAACGGGTCGGGGTCCCTGACCCAGTACGTGGCCCCTTCCAGCCTCACCGCCCAGACCGACGGCTACGCCTCGGGGTCCCTGGCCAGCTTCGCCATCGGCCCCGACGGGGTCATCACCGGGTCCTTCACCAACGGCAAGAGCCTGGCCCTGGGCCAGATGGCCCTGGCCACCTTCTCCAACCCGGGCGGCCTGGCCGACCAGGGCGGCCTGATGTACCGGTCCACCGCCAACTCGGGGGCCCCCAACGTGGGCACCCCCGGCACCGGCGGCCGGGGCACCCTGGTGGGCGGCAGCCTGGAGGGATCGAACGTGGATCTGGCCACCCAGCTGACCGATCTGATCGTGGCCCAGGAGGCCTACCAGGCCAACACCAAGGTGGTGTCCACCACCGCCACCAACCTGCAGGCCCTGACCCAGATGGCATAGCGGCTGACGGCGCCCCATGACCGCC
>DASSZD010000090.1:0-27375 GCA_035702985.1 Acidimicrobiales bacterium | reverse complement strand
CGGCCACCCGCAGCGTCAACCGGCCCTCCTCCACCAGCTGGCGCAGTTCGTCCAGCTTGGCCCCCTCCCGGGAGTAGCTGCTGACCAGGACGGGCCGGAAGGTCACCCCCCGCTCCCCCGGCCGGTCGTAGCCCCGCACCGTGACGACGGTGCCCCCGTCGCGGACCGCCGGGGTCAACCGGTCGTGGAGGAGGGCACCGTCGGCGGCGCCGTCCACCCCGTCGGGGAACACCTCGCGGACCCGGGACCCGAAATCATCACCCCGGCGCAGCACCACATCGGCACCCAGGCCGCGGACCAGCTCCTCGTCGGCCTCGGAGGCGTCGGCCACCACCGTCAGTCCGGCCACCTTGGCCAGCTGCACCACGTACCCGCCGAACGCCCCGGCCGCGCCGGTCACCGCCAGGGTCCGGCCCGGCCCGAGGTCCAGCACGTCGAGCGCCAGCCGGGCGGTCAGCCCATTCATGGGCAGGGTGCTGGCCTCCACGTCGCTGGCTCCCTTGGGCACCCGGGCCACCGACCCGGCCGGCACCACGACCTGCTCCGAGTAGGCCCCCCTGGACGCCTTGGGTACCACGATGGCCATCACGTGGTCGCCGACCCGCAGGTCGGTCTGGACGTCGTCGCCGAACTCCTCGAGTACGCCGGCGGCGTCCATCCCGGGCACGTAGGGCGGGGGGCCGGCCGCCTTCTGGGCCTCGGCCCGGGCCCCGCTGCGCACCAAAGTGTCGGTCGGGCTCACCGCCGCGGCGTGCACCCGGATGCGCACCTGCCCGGGACCCGGCTGGGGGTCGGGAAGCTCCACCACCTCCAGCGCCTCGGGCCCGCCGAACTCGATCACTCCAACAGCCTTCATACCGCTACCCAACTACGTGAACCGGCAGGTATTCCCGGATCGGACGACCTCACGGCACGGCGTCCCGGAGGAACCGCCGCACCTCCCCGGTGGCGGCGGCCACGTGTTCGGCGGTGTCCTTCCACGGCTCCACCACCCGCGCCCTCGGGGCCAGGGCCGCCACCTCCCGGCCCGCCGCGGTGGGGTGGTAGTCGTCGATGCCGGGCAGGACCAGCATCGGCACCGGACACGACCTGATGACATCTCTACTGACACTGACTACGAAGTCGTCCTTCCACATGGCCTGCAGGAACCGCTCGACGATGCCGGGCTCCAGGTCGGTCCTTTTTCCCAGAAGCTCGGCGGCCCAGGACCGGCGCAGTTCGGCGAACAGCTCCCGGTTGGAGTCGTACACCCCGATCGGCTGCTCCAGCACGGCGGCCACCACCCGCTGCGGGGCCCGCTCGATCAGCTCGAGGATGAACGAGCAGCCGATGCAGCAGCCCATCACCATGAACCGGTCGATCCCCAGGTGGTCGAGCAGCCCCAGCTGGTCGGCGGCGTACATGCCCCACGGGTCGGCCGGGTCCAGCGGCCCCTCCGAGCGGCCGGCGTTGCGCTGGTCCATGGCGACGAGCCGGAACTCGTCGGAGTAGGACTCCCAGGGGTCGACGGCGGCGTTGCGCCACATGTCGATGCCCGAACGCATCCCGCCCGGGGCCAGGAGCAGCACCGGGAAGCCGGCGCCCCGCTCCTCGAAGTTGATGGTGGTGCGTTCGCTGGTGAAGACGGCCATTGGGAAAAAGTTAGGCTCTGCCGCCAGGGAGGGAGGCGCTGCCATGAAGCCCGATGAGTACAGGTCCTTGGACGCCGTCGGGCTGGCCGCCCTCATCGCCGCCGGGGAGGTGGATCCGGCGGAGGTGCTCGACGCCGCCCTCGGGGCCATCGGGGCGGCCAACCCGGAGCTGAACGCGGTGGTCAACCTGATGGCCGAGCCGGCCCACCGGGCGGTGCGGAGCGGGCTACCCGCCGGGCCGTTCCGCGGGGTGCCGTTCCTGGTCAAGGACCTCGGCGCCAACGTGGCCGGCCAGGTGACCACCAACGGCAGCCGCCTGTACGCCGACGGGCCTCCGGCCCCGGCCGACTCGGTGCTGGTGGCCCGGTTCCGCCGGGCCGGCCTGGTGCTGGCCGGCAAGACCAACACCCCGGAGTTCGGCCTGTCCCCGAGCACCGAGCCGGCCCTGTTCGGGCCGGCCCGCAACCCTTTCGACCCGGCCCGCAGCCCCGGCGGTTCGAGCGGGGGGGCGGCCGCCGCGGTGGCGTCGGGGATGGTGCCGATGGCCCATGCCAGCGACGGCGGCGGATCCATCCGCATCCCGGCGTCGTGCTGCGGCCTGTTCGGGCTGAAGCCGACCCGGGGCCGGGTGACCTACGCCCCCGAACGGGGGGAGGGGTGGGCCGGTCAGAGCACCCAGCACGCCGTCAGCCGGACGGTGCGCGACAGCGCCGCCCTGCTCGACGCGGTGGCCGGCCCGGCGCCCGGCGACCCCTACTGGGCCCCCGCCCCGACGGGCACCTTCGCCGACGCCGCCGCACGCGACCCGGTCCGCCTGCGCGTCGGGGTATGCGTGACCGCCCCCACCGGGACCGACGTGGACCCGGAGTGCCGGGCCGCCGCCGAGGCCACCGCCCGCCGTCTGGAGCAGCTGGGGCACCGGGTGGAGCCCGTCGACTGGCCGTTCGGGCCCGAGCTGCTGGCCGCCGCCCGGGCCGGGGTGATCGGCGCCAACGTGGCCGCCACCGTCGACGCCCGGCTGGCCGAGCTGGGCCGCCCGCTCTCCGACGGCGACCTGGAGCCGGTCACCCTGGCCACCATCGAGCAGGGGCGCAGCACCGGGGCGGTCGGCTACGTGAAGGCGGTGACCAGCATCCACCAGGTGGGGCGGCTGATGGGCGGGCTGTTCCAGTCGATCGACGCCCTGGTCACGCCCACGCTGGCCTGCCTGCCCCCGGAGCTGGGCCCGCTCGACGGGTCGGACCCGGCCCGCTTCGTGGCCGCGCTGACCCCCATGGTGGCTTTTACCGCCGTGCTCAACATGTCCGGCCAGCCGGCCGTCTCCCTGCCCCTGGACCGCTCCGCCGGCGGGCTGCCGGTCGGATCCCAGGTGATCGGCCGGTACGGGGACGAGGCCACCCTGTTCGGGCTGGCCGGCCAGCTGGAACGGGCCCATCCCTGGGTGACACCGGGCTAGTCCCCGTTCCGCCCGATCCGGTCCAGCTCCCGCCGGGTGTCGGCCGACACCGGGGCCACCAGGACCGCCTCGGCGCAGTCCACCAGGTCGGCGACCAGCAGGGGGATGGGCATCACCGCGGCCCGGTGGGCCAGCTGGGCCTCGTGGTCGGCCAGGGAGTGGATCACCATCTGCCACACCTGCAGCAGGCGCCGGCCGCGGATCGGCCCGGGCAGGTGGGCCAGGCGATGGGACAGCCCGGTTATCACCGCCCGCAGCCCGGTGCTGACGTCTAGACGGCCCGGGGCGAACACGTCGAAGCCCGGCTCGAAGACCACCTGGCGCAGGAACCGGGCGTGCCAGCTGACGCCGTCGTCGTGGCCGATCGACTCGGCCATGGGCAGGAAGAACGCCTCCAGGAGATCCCTCGTGCCCGGCTGGGGGGGCATGGCGGCGAGCATGGCCCGGCGCCGCTCGTCGTTGCGGGCCATCCGGTACTCGAACACCGCCTCGATCAGGCCCTGGCGGGAACCGAACTGGTAGGCGACTGCGGAGTTGTTGCGCTGGCCGGCCGCCGCCGCGATCTCCCGGAGCGAAACGGCACCGATACCCCGTTCCCCGAGCAGCCGCTCGGCGACCTTCATCAGGGCCTCCCGGGTCGGCGGCCTGGGTCGACCCCGGACGTACGTCACGGAACTTATTTTTACGGCAACCGACTCAGAAGAAGGGGCTTTTTTAAACAATTGCTCATACCCCGCCCGTAATGGGAGCGAAGCTGCGGCGGGTTGATTCGCAGCACAAGCAGCCTGCGAGCCCGAGGAGGATGAAAAAGACCATGGAAGTGACGTTCGCTCAGTCAGCGTTCCCCCCGCTGGCGTTGGGGTTCTTCGGCCTGGGTACGGGCTACCTCATATACGGGCCGCAGGAGCTCTTCGGCTGGCCCAAGCGCAGCGAGAGCGTGGACCGGGGCACCGGGGTGTGGGGCCTGTGGCTCCCGGGATTCTGCCAGTTCGTCACCGGCATGGTCCTGTTCGTCGGCCTGACCTGGTTCCAGGTGTTCCAGAAGTCCCCGCCGCTCTACATGGCCGCCCTGGCGTTCTCGGCGTACGGGATCCACTGGTTCGCCATCGGCTGGAACCGCTACCGGGGCAACGACGCCCGCACCAACGCCGGCATGACGGTGGCGTTCATGGTGATATCGGCGATGGGCGCCACGGTGTTCTTCCACGCCAGCGACTGGCCGGTGGGGCTCCTGTTCCTGGGCCTGTTCGGGGTGTACTTCACCGATTTCTTCGCCTCCATCGGCATGAGGATCGGGGAGCGGGGGCTGGGCTTCTTCCACCTGATCACCGGGGCGTGGCTCATGTACCTGACCTACGCGGTGGCCGTGGACTTCGCCATCGGCTTCCACTGGAAGGTCTGATCCAGCCTCAACCGCCGATCCCGAGCTGAGACAGGAGAGACACATGGCTGGTGGATCTTGTGAGCGTGTGGTCCGACGGGGGCGGCGGGCCGGCGGCTTCCGGGCGGTGGAGTACCCCACCCCGGCCGGCTGCGCCGCCGCCTACTTCCCCGAGGCCAACGTGCTGGTACCGCTGGACCACACGGCCGAGGTGAGCAACACCCCGGTGTCCAAGTCCGTGATCATCCGGGTGGACCCGGCTGCGGCCGCGGCGGGCCCGGCGGCCACCGCCGGTCCCCCCGGCGCCTAGCAGGCGACCCCTCCAGCCGCCGGCGGGCCGGTCCGGTGCCCGGCCGCGATGGCGGCGATGATCCGGCGCGCCCCGCTCCGTCAACACCCGGTAAGGCCCGGAGACAGGAGGGATTCATGACAGGTGTACGGGTGCTGGTGGGCACGGCCAAAGGCGGCTTCATCATCGAATCCGACGGGAAGCGGTCGGACTGGAAGGTGGAGGGACCTCTGTTCGGGGGATGGGAGGTGTACCACATGGCCGGCAGCCCGGCCGACCCGTCCCGCCTCTACGCCTCGCAGTCCACCGGCTGGTTCGGCCAGGTCATCCAGCGCTCCGACGACGGCGGAAGGAGCTGGGCACCGGTCGGCAACCAGTTCCTCTACGACGGGGACACCGGCACCCACCTGTGGTACGACGGCACCCCCCGCCCGTGGCAGTTCGCCCGGGTCTGGCACCTGGAGCCCTCGGCGGACGACCCCGACTCCGTCTACGCCGGGGTGGAGGACGCGGCGCTGTTCCAGACCACCGACGGCGGGGCCAACTGGTCCGAGCTGCCGGGGCTGCGCACCCACCGCTCCGGCCCGTCCTGGCAGCCCGGGGCCGGCGGCATGGCCGTGCACACGATCCTGATCGACCCGGCCCGGCCGGAACAGATGCACGTGGCCATATCGGCCGCCGGAGTGTTCCGCAGCGACGACTCCGGCGCCACCTGGCGGCCGGCCAACAAGGGGCTGCGCTCCGGCGGCATCCCCGACGAGGACGCCGAGGTCGGCCACTGCGTCCACCGCATAGCCCGCCACCCGGCCCGCCCCGATGTGCTGTTCATGCAGAAGCACTGGGACGTGATGCGTAGCGACGACGGCGGTGACTCGTGGTACGAGATCAGCGGCGACCTGCCCACCGACTTCGGCTTTCCCATCGCCGTGCACGCCCACGAACCCGACACCGTGTACGTGGTGCCGATCACCAGCGATTCGGAGCACTACCCGCCCGACGCCCGCCTGCGGGTGTACCGCAGCCGCACCGGCGGGGGTGAGTGGGAGCCTCTGACCGCCGGCCTGCCCCAGCAGAACTGCTACGTCAACGTGCTGCGCGACGCCATGGCGGTGGACGGCCTGGATCCGTGCGGGGTCTACTTCGGGACCACCGGCGGGCAGGTGTACGCCTCGGCCGACGCCGGCGACACCTGGCAGCCCATCGTCAGGGACCTGCCCCGGGTGCTGTCGGTGGAGGTGCAGGCCCGGCCGTGACGTGCGTGATCCGGGTGGTGCTGCCCCACCACCTGCGGAACCTGGCGGGCGTGTCGCACGAGGTGCGCCTCGCCGTCGACGACGACGCCGGCCCGGCCACCCAGGCCGCGGTGATGGACGCCCTGGAGACGGCCTACCCGCCCCTGCGGGGCACCATCCGGGACCCGGCGACCATGAGGCGCCGGCCGTTCATCCGCTTCTACGCCGGCGGCGACGACCTGTCCCACGACCCGCCCGAAGCCCCGCTGCCCGACCCGGTCCTGGCCGGAGCCGAGCCGTTCTGCGTGGTCGGGGCCATGGCCGGCGGCTGAGACCCACCGCCCGTCCGTCTGGCCGGCAGCCGGGACCCGCCGTCAGGCCGGCAGGCGGCCCTCCACCGCAGCGTCGGGGAAGTAGCGGTGGTGGCGGGCGCCGGTGATCTCGTAGATGGCCGTCCCTTCCCGGCCGTCGCCGGTGCGCACCCGCATCTGGGACAGGCCGCCCCGGTGGAACGGCTCGTAGGGCCGGTCGAAGGTTCCCGCCGCCTCGACGGTGATCCGCCGGCCGCCCTCCAGGGTGAAGGTGCAGGTGCCGTTGAGGCCGGTGACCCCCTGGCCGTCGGTCCCGTAGCCGGCCGGCCCGCCGTCGACGCCGGTCCAGGCCATGTCATGGCTGAAGTCGATGACCGGCACCGGCTCGGACCGGTCGGTCCCGGCCCAGCACCCATCGGTGTACACCCGGGCCCCGTTGGCGTACTCCCAGTGCCAAACCCCGAGAAAGCCGTCCTCCAACTGGATCTGGAACCACATCCACAGCGGGCAGCGGCCGTGGTCGCGGATCCCCCAGGAGTGGTCGCGCTGGCCGGTCCAGCCGTCCACCTCGAACGTGCGCCCCTCGTGGGTGTAGGTGCCGGTGTAGGTGCCCGACTGCAGGATGTGGCTCTGGTCCCAGATGATCTCGTCGCCGGCCCTGAGCGTTCCCCTCCTGAGCCCGTAGGGCCGGGTCCGGGCCCGGAAGGTCAGGTCCAGGCCCACCGCCGCCCGGTCCGGATCGGCCCACAGCCTCAACTCCTCGAACGGTCGGATCACCTCCACCCGGGCCCCGCCCACGTCGGTGGTGTGGGGGTCGTCGCCGTAGGGCCGCTCCAGCCGGCCCAGGACCGGGGCCCCGCCCACCCGGCCCATCTGCAGGGAGTCCATCCGCTCGGCGGCCGGGTAGTGGGCCATGGTGAAGAACAGGACGTCGCCGGCGGCGTCGGGCCGGTGCAGCTCGAAGAAGTAGCTCTCCCGCCAGTGGGGGCTGCGCTGCGACACCCCGGGGAGGAGCAGCGGGGTCTGGTGCACGAAGAGCTCGTCCATCGCCGTCGGTGTGGCCATGGGCACGAGTCTGCCCTCTCGGTCCGGGCCCGGGGGCTACCCTGGCCGCGGCTGACGCCAGCCGGCCGGGCGGGCACAGGCCGCCCGCACCGGCGATCCGACCGCATGGGGTGAAGCAGATGCCGTGGATCCGGGACCCTTGGAAGCAGTTCCTCGCCATCGCCGGGCTGTTCGTGGCCGGCACGCTCATAGCCCGCCGCCTGGGTTACCGGGTGGGAGGCGACGTGGTGGTCCGCTGCCGGCAGGGCCACCTGTTCACCACCCTGTGGATCCCGGGCATCAAGCTGAAGGCCGTCGACCTCGGCATCGCCCGCATCCAGCGCTGCCCGGTCGGGGCCCACTGGAGCCTGGTGGTGCCGGTGCGCGACGCCGACCTGTCCGCCGACGAACGCCTCTTCGCCGCCGCCCACCACGACATCCGCATCCCCTGAACACCTACCGTTGAGCGCCGGGTCCCCCGGCGGCCTCAATCGGCCCGCCGGCGTCACCCGGTCGCGCCAGAATGGCCCACCGTGTCCGCCGGCCGCTACATAGCCCTCCTCCGGCAGCGGCCCATCGGAGCGCTGTTCGCGGCGTCGCTGGTCGCCCGCCTGCCGTGGGGCATGACCAGCCTGGCCCTGATCCTGCTGGTCACCAGCCACGGGGGCAGCTACGCCCGGGCCGGCCTGGTCAGCGCGGTCTACACGGTGGGTTCGGGGGTGGCCGGCCCGCTGGTGGGCCGGCTGGTGGACGCCTTCGGCCGGCGCACCGTGGTCCCGCCGCTCAGCCTGGCCTGGACCGGCCTGCTGGCCGCCGTGTGGTGGGCCGCCGGCCGGCCGGTCGGGTTGCTGCTGGTGACGGCCGCTCTGGCCGGGCTGTGCGCCCCGCCGATCGCAGCGGTGGTGCGGGCCATGTGGCCGGTGCTGCTCGACGGGGCGCCGCTGCGCACCATGTACGCGCTGGACGCCACCTTCCAGGAGCTGGCATTCGTGGCCGGCCCGGCCCTGGTCGCCGGGGTGACGGCGGGCGCCGGCCCCGGGGCCGCCCTGCTCCTGGCCGGCGGGTTGGGGGCGGCCGGCCTGATCGCCTTCTCGGCCCACCCGGCGGCCGCCGGGGAGCGGCGCCGGGAGGCGGGCGCCCGGCTGGCGATGCGGTCCGAGCCGCGCCTGGTGATGCTCCTGGTCGCCGGCCTGCTCCTGGTGTGCGGCCTCAGCGCCTGCGACGTGGCCGTGGTGGCGACCGTCGGCGGGCGGTCCCACGCCGGGACCGCCGGACTGCTGTACGCGCTCTGGAGCGCCGGGTCCATGATCGGCGGCCTGATCTGGGGCGGCCGGGTCCGGGCCACCACCCCGCTGGCCCCGCTGGTGGCCCTGGCCGCCGTCCACCTGGCCAGCCTGGCCGCCGCCCCCGGCCCGGTGGTCCTGGCCGTGCTCCTGTTCGTGGGCGGCGCCAGCATCGCCCCGGCCCTGGGCGGCCTGTACGGCCACGTCGGCTCGGCGGTGCCGTCCGAGGTGGCCACCGAGGCGTTCGGCTGGCTGTCGAGCGCCTTCGTGGCCGGGGGCGCCCTCGGCAACGCGGCGTCGGGGGCGGTGCTCACCTGGGCCGGCCCCCACGCCTCGTTCGGGCTGGCCGGGGGGGCCGGCGCCCTGGCCATCGTGGCCGCCCTGGTCGCCGACCGGGTCCCGGCCCCGGATCCGGTCCCGGAGGCGGCCCAGCCATCCGGCCCAGCCCGCTAGCCGCCCCGGACGGGCCGGCCCCGGCCTGCTGATGGGGATGTCCAGACGTACCGGACCGGCCGCCCCGGGCCGGATCCGGACAGGATCGGTCCTGGTTCTGGAAGAGTATGGGCCTGTGGGGGACACACCCGGACGCATGCTCCAGCTGCTGGCCCTGCTGCAGGCCCGGAAGTCCTGGGCGGGCGGGGAGCTGGCCGCCCGGCTGGGGGTGACCGAGCGCACGGTGCGCCGCGACATCGACCGGCTGCGCACCCTGGGCTACCCGGTGGAGGCCGTCCCCGGCCCGTACGGCGGTTACCGGCTGGGCCGGGGCGGCACCCTGCCGCCGCTGCTGCTCAACGACGACGAGGCGGTCGCCGTGGCCATCGGGCTGCGGTCGGCCATCGACGGCTCGGTGGCCGGCCTGGAGGAGTCGGCGGTGTCCACCCTGGCCAAGCTGGAGCAGCTGCTGCCGGCCCACCTGGCCCGACGGGTGCGGTCCATCCACGAGAGCACCGCCTCCCTGTCGAGAGCCGACCCGGCCCGGGAGCAGGTCCCGGCCGGCCACCTGGTGCTGCTCACCAACGCCTGCTCGGCCCGGGAGCGCGTCCGCTTCTTCTACCGGGACAAAGACGGCCGGGACACCACCAGGCTGGTCGAGCCGCTCGGGGTGGTGCGGGCCGGGACCCGCTGGTACCTGGCGGCCCGGGACCTGGACAGGTTGGACTGGCGCACGTTCCGGCTGGACCGGATCAGCTCCCCCGGGAGCGTGGGCACCCGGTTCGAACTGACCGACCCGCCCGACCCGGTGATGCTGGTCACCGCCGGGCTGGCGTCGATGCAGTTCCCGTTCCGGGCCCGGATCAGGATGGCGGTGCCGCTGGAGCAGGCCGTCCGGCTGCTGCCCCGCACCCTGGCCATCCTGGATGAGACCGGGGCGTCCACGGTGGCCGACCTGGGCGCCAGGTCCATGGATCGGATGGTCGCCTACCTGGCCGGATTGTCCCCTCCGTGCCAGGTCCTGGACCCGCCCGAGCTGCGGGTGGCGCTGGCCGCCCACTGCGCGGCGGTGGGTTCGGCCAACTCATGACACCCCGGCTGAACAGGGCGTTTCGCCCCTGTGAACACTGTGATTACCGCTTGTAGGGCCGCCGGTGCTGCGCGAGGCTTGACCGATCGGCGCTGCTCCCGGTGGGCAGTGGAGGCGCCCGGGAGGTGTCAGATGACCGCATCGACGACCCTTTGTGATCCGCAGCGGCTCACGGCGGTCCGCCAGGTCCGCAACCTGGACCCGGCCCGCCGCCAGATCATGACCCGCCTGGCCGTGCTGGCCGCCGAGTTGTGCGACGCGCCGGTGGCTCTCATCACCATCGTCGACGGTCAACGCCAGGTGTTCGCAGCCCAGTGGGGCCTGCCGGAGGAGCTGGCGCAGCGCGGTGAGACCCCCATCGACTACTCCATGTGCCAGTTCGCCGTGAGTACCGGCAAGCCGCTGATAGTGGACAGCATGGCCGACGACCCGGAGTTCCGCACCCATCCGGCCTTCCTGGAGCTGGGGGTGGCGGCCTACGCCGGCATCCCGCTGGTGACCTCCGACGGCCACGCCCTGGGGGCGCTGTGCGTGATCGATTTCGTCCCCCGGGACTGGTCCGACGACGTGCTGGCCCGCCTGGCCCTGCTGGCCGAGGTGGTCACCGACGAGTTCGAGCTGCAGTCCCACGAGCGGGCGGAGGCGTTCCGCCGCACCTGGCGGGCCATCCCCGACACCCGCCCCTGGTAGCGGCGGCCGCCGGGGCCGCGGGACCGCCGGGGGTCAGGTCGGGAGGTCGCTCCAGACCACCGCGCCCTGGGACAGGTCGGGCGTCAGGCGCACGTCGACGGACTCACCGGGCCGGAACCGCCGGGCCGCCGCCCGGGGGAAGGACTGCACCACCTCCAACTCGAACGGTTCGGGGCGGGCGCCGCTGCTGACCATCAGCCGGAAGCGGACCATGGGCCGGGCGTCCAGCACCGAGCCGAGCGGCTGCACCGACAGGATCTGGGCCCGGCCGGGGAGCCCCCCGGACAGGATCTCGGAGGTGCGCACCGGCCGGGGACCCCCGGAGTGCCGCCACTGCACCAGCGGGAAGATGACGGCGGCCAGCACGAACGGCAGCAGCACGAACAGGATCACCAGAGCGGTGTTGGTGGACAGCCCGAACAACGAGGCCAGCGCGAGGGCGGTGATGACCTCTCAGACTAGGCCTACGCCCGGCCGGAGGGTCCCTGGCCCGGTCGCCCTGACGCTGGGGGATGTGTCACAGAAGCGGCTCGCCCCGCCCAGCGCGAGCCGCTTCTGTGACTGGTCGACTGCCCTCGGCCAGCCCCTTCTACGGGGCCAACTTTCGCAAGCCAAGATCAACTGGATCACAACGGAAGGCCAACTATGGCGCCGGGAAGGGACCCGGCTCAGACGCCGGACCCGTAGAACCGGGCGTCGCCGAAGGTGAAGATGCCTCCATCCGAGGCCACCAGCCAGTAGCCGCCCCCGTCGGAGGTCGGGGCCATCCCCACCACCGGCCGGTTCAGGTGCATCGACCCCGTCGAACCGAAGAAGCCGGCGTCCCCGAATGTGAAGATGCCCCCATCGGACGCCACCATCCAGTAGCCCTTGCCGTCAGGGGTCGCCGCCATCCCCACCACCGGCCGGTTCAGGTGCATCGACCCGGTCGAGCCGAAGAACCGGGCGTCCCCGAAGCTGAAGATGCCTCCGTCCGACGCCACCAGCCAGTAGCCACCCCCATCCGGGGTGGGCACCATGCCCACCACCGGCTGGTTCAGGTGCATCGACCCCGTCGAGCCGAAGAAGCCGGCGTCCCCGAAGCTGAAGATCCCGCCATCGGACGCCACCATCCAGTAGCCCTTCCCGTCGGGGGTCGCGGCCATTCCCACCACCGGCTGGTTCAGGTGCATCGACCCGGTCGAACCGTGGAAGCCGGCGTCCCCGTAGCTGAAGATGCCTCCGTCCGACGCCACCAGCCAGTAGCCCTTCCCGTCGGGGGTGGCGGCCATGCCCACCACCGGCTTGTTCAGACGCGTCCCGCTCGGCGAACCGTAGGAACCGGCGGACCCGAACGCCTGGACCGACCCGCCGTTGCCGGCGATCCAGTACCCGCTGCCACCCGGGGCGGCGGCCATGGAAACGGTGGAGCAGATCTGCAGCCCCTTGGCCGCCAGGACCCGCGACACCGACGCGTCGACCCGGGTCAGCGACAGGCTGCCGTCCTGGACTGCGGCGGTCAGGGCGGTGACCGCCGCCGGCCAGCCGGAGGCGTCGATCATGGCCATGTCGGCACCGGCCTCGATGGCGGCGGTGGCGGCCTGCGCCTGGCTGTAGCCGGCGGACGACACGGCCACCGCGTGGAGGTCGTCGGTGAGCGCCACCCCGGCGAAGTGGTACGTCTGGCGCAGCAGCGAGTAGGCCGCCGGCGACAGGCTGGCCGGCTGCCCTCCGGTCAGGCCGGGCACGCTCATGTTCCCCACCATCACCACGGGGGCGCCGGCGGAGATGGCCGAGGCGAAGGGGATGAGGTCGTCGGACTGCAGCTGCGACAGGGGCGGGGTGCTGGCCGGGCTGGTGTCGGTGTCGGCGTTGGCGTGGCCCAGGCCGGGGAAGTGCTTGATCACCGGGACCACCCCGGCCTGGCGGAGACCGGCCCAGTAGGCGTTGCCATAGGCGGCCACCGTCTGGGGGGACTGGCTGAACGACCGGTAGTTCTCACCGGCGACCGTGTCGGACGGGCTGGCGGTGTCCATCACCGGGGCCAGGTCCATGGTGATCCCGAGCGACCTCATGGCCGCCCCGTGGCTGGCCATGGTGGAGCCGACCTGGGAAGGGGTCCACTGGGCGGCCATCTGGCGGGGCGACGGCAGGGGCCCTATGACATTGGACAGGCGGGCGATGGGGCCGCCCTCCTCGTCGGTTGACATCCACGGCACCACCTTGCCGGTGCTGCTGGCATCGGTGGCCAGCTGGGCGATCCCGGACCGGATGGACGGCCCCGACCCGGCCGGCGGCTGACCGAACAGCACGAAGCCGCCCACTCCCGCCGACGCCTCAGGAGCCGACGCCGACAGGTCGGAGAACTGGCCGCCCACCATCAGCAGCTGGTTGAGCCGGTCGGCCAGCGGCCAGCTGGACGGCGGGGCCACGCAGTTGACCGACCCGCCGGCCGCCGCTTCCAGCGCGGCGGCCGGCGAGACGGCCGGGGCCGGCCGCGAACCGAGGGAACCGCCCGCCGGGGGCGCCAGGGCGCCGAGAGCCAGAGCTAGACCTGCTAGCGGTCGAAGCATGGAATCCACCTTCCGAAAATCGTTCCGCCTCGGATCGGAGCCTACCGGGGTCCCGGCCCGTGCCTGTGGCAGAGTGGGCCGATGAGTGCCCAGGACCTGAACCGGGACGACCGCTCCCCCGCCGGTGCGGACCCGAAGCTGGAGGCTCTGCTCGAGCTGTGGGACGGCCTGGAGGAGGAGTCCGGCCAGCCGAACACGCTGGGCATAACCGTCCTGGTCGGCGGGGTCACCTACAGCGGCCTGCTGATACCGGGGCGGGTCTGGTCCCGGTCGATGGCCGAGCTGCTGCGCAGCGCCCCCGAGAACCACCAGGTGAGGGCCATCTGCGGCTACTTCGACGCCATCGACGGGTCCAACCGGGAGGACGCCGAGACGGGCGAGACCCGGCGGTACCTCCACCTGGCCAACGTGGCCATCGGGCTGCCCAACGACAACCGGGTCACCAGCCTCCTGATGCGCGTGAGGGTCGCCGACGTGAGCGCGTGGACGGTGGGGACCATGGGCGAGCTGGCTCCGTTTTCGGTCCCGACCCGGACCAGCTCGTAGCCCCGGACCGGCCCGGTTGGCCGTAACCTGTAGGGCGATGAGCCGTCGACCGGTAGCCCAGGCCAGCTCCACCGCTGCGTCCGCCAAGGACAAGGACAGCGACAAGAAGCCCAAGAAGCGGCGCTTCCGGGGGGCGTTCGGCCGGACCATGATGAAGGTGCCGTTCCTGCGCCGCTGGTACATCCGCCGGGTGCTGAAGTTCATCGACAAGTCGAGGGCTTCGGGGCGGAAGCTGCCCGAGGGCATGGCCGACACCGCCCGCTACCTGTCCCGGGTGCCGAAGCACCAGCGGGAGAAGGCCTTCGAGGACGCCATCCTGGCCAACCAGAGCATCCCCGACATGGGCCGGGAAATGCGCCGGGCGGCGTCCCGCCAGCGGCGCAGCGGCAAGAACGACAACCGCTACCGCCCCGGCCTCCCGCCCGGGACCGTCCGGGAAGCCCGGCGCAAGGCCCGCTGAAGCCGGCCCCGCCGTCCTAGAGGCCGCCCACCGACCGGCCGGCGGCCACCATGGCCTCGACGCTGCGGTCCACGTCGTCATCGGTGGTGGCCCAACTGCTGACGCTGATCCGCATGGCGGGGCGGCCGTGCCAGACGGTGGGACCGCACCAGCAGGTGCCGTCGCGCTGCACCTCGGCGATGAACGCGCCGATGTTCCCGGGAGCGGGTGCGCCGGAGCCGGCGCCCGGGCCGGGTGCCGCCACGACCTGGTTGAGCACCACCTCGTTGAGCACCTCGAAGCCGGCGGCGGCCAGCCGGGAGGCGAAGCGGCGGGCCAGTCGGGCGTCCCGGCCGACCAGGTCGGCCAGGCCGGACCGGCCCAGGGAGGCCAGAGCCGCCCACACCTCGATGCCCCGGGCCCGCTGCGAGGCCTGCGGCCCGAACTGCATGGGATCCCGGTCCGGACCGGGGGGTAGGTAGGCGGCGGTCGAGCCCATGGCGGCCCGCAGCGCGGCGGCATCACGCACCAGGGCCACGCCGCAGTCATAGGTGGTGTTCAGCCACTTGTGGGCGTCGGTGGCCCACGAGTCCGCCCCGGCCGCTCCGGTCACCTGCCCGGCCAGGTCCGGGCAGGCCGCCGCCCACAGCCCGAACGCCCCGTCCACGTGCACCCAGGCCCCGTGGGAGCGGGCCCATTCGATCAGGGCGGGGAAGGGGTCGCTGGCCCCGCTGTTGACGTTGCCGGCCTGCAGGCAGACGATGGCCGGGCCGCCCAGTTCCGGCAGGTCCAGGGGGGTTATGCGTCCCTGGCCGTCGACCGGCAGGCGGACCGCCCGGTCCCGGCCCAGGCCCACCAGCCCCAGGGCCTTGGCCACCGCGGAGTGGGCCTCCTCCCCCATGACCACCTGCACCGGCGGTGCCCCCACCAGCCCCTGGCCGGCGGCGTCCCACCCGGCCTGCTGGAGGACCGCGTCCCGGGCGGCGGCCAGGCAGGTGGCGTTGGCCATGGTCGCCCCTGACACGAACGCCCCGGAGGTCCCCGCCGGCAGGCCGAGCAGGTCGACCACCCACCGGAGGGCGACCTGGTCCAGCCGGGCGGCGGCGGGAGACATCACCGCGGTGGCCAGGTTCTGGTCCCACGCCGCCGACAGCCAGGCGGCGGCCAGCGCCGCAGGCAGCGCCCCGCCGGTCACGAAGCCGAAATAGCGGGCCCCGGCGCTGGCCACCGTGGCCGGGGATCCCACCCGGTCCAGCAGTTCGATCACCTCCTCGGGCGCGAGACCGGCACCGGGCAGCGGGAAATCCAGTTGGTGCAGGGCCGCCACGGCCTCGGCGCGAGGAAACACCGGCCTGCTGTCCAGGCCGGCCAGGTACCTGCGGGCCCGGGCGGCGGCATCGGCCAGCAGCCGGTCCCTGGCGGCCTCCGCCGGCGGCCGGTCCCCGGCGGCCTCGGCCAGCAGCCGGTCCCCGGCGGCCTCCGCCGGCGGCCGGTCCCCGGTCACCATCTGACGTCGTACCACCGGCTCAACCCGGCCGACGTGGCGTCGGGTGGCCGGCCGATCAGCCAGGTGAAGAACCCCACCGGGTCCGCTCCCACCGGCTGGACCAGCACCGACCTGACGTGCCAGGCCCGCAGTTCACCCGCCAGGCGGCTCCGCTCGGCCGGGGTGCGGGCGACCGGCCTGCCGGCCGCCAGCCCGCCGAGGGTCCGGGCGGTGAGAGTGGGGGTGAAGAACTGCGAACCCGAGGGCTGCTTCGGGACGACGAAGTAGCCGCCCGGCATCGAGAACCGCATCTTCGACACAGCCTGCCAGTCCATGGCGGCCGCGTTGGTGGGCGCCGCCATGGGGTAGACGAGGACGGTCTGCCCGGCCGGGAGCTCCTTCACCGCGCCGCTGGTGAAATACGCCGGCATGCCGACGTGACCCTGAGCGGGGGCCGGCCAGGCCGGTACCAGCGGGAGGAGCGCGATCACCGCGAGCAGTGCGGCGGCTCCGATCCCGGCCCTCCGCCTGAGCGCCTGGAGGGCCGCGGCCAGGACCAGGCTGGCGAACAGAGCCACGTACAGGCTGTACCGGACCGGGAAGCTGTCACCGATGAGGGGGATCTTGTAGAGCACGGCGGCCGGCAGGATCACCAGCCGGGTGCTCGACGCCAGGCTCGGCAGCCCTACGTGCAGGCGGACTCCCAGGGACAGCACGAACGCCACCAGCGCCAGCACCGCAGGCACCACCACCGTCCGTTTGCGGACAGCCAGCGGGGCGGCGATCAGCAGTACCACCAGCGGCACCCCCAGATAGGAGCCGTTCTCCGAGGCGTTGCCCCCGATCTGGTCGCCCAGGGCCTTGAGATGGTGGGTTCCGAACAGCAGCACCGACGTCGGCAGCACCGGCCCGAGCAGGGCCGACACGTAGATGCGGAAGCCGCCGATGGCGCCGTGGATGTGGTCCGGGCCGAGCACCGCGGTGTAGGCCGGGTAGGCCAGCAGCGCCACCGACGTGACGGCGGCCACGGCCAGTGAGCGGAGGGCGAAGCGCAGGTGCGACCGCACCTGGTCCCGGCAGAACAGACAGACCGTGATCACGGCCACGGCGGCGAACAGGGCGGTCGTGGCCAGTATCTCGGTGGAGATGAAGAACTGCGCCGCGACCAGGGCGCCGAGCAGCAGGCCCAGGCGGACCGGGGATCTCCGCTGGCGGACCACCATCTCGTCCAGGACCAGGAGGATGAGCGGGGGCAGGGGGGCGAAGGACAGGTTGAGGTGGCTGTACCCCTGGGAGACCATGTACGGCGAGTAGCCGTACAGCAGCCCGGCGGCGAAGGCCGCCGGGCGCCAGCCGACGTAGCGGCGGGCCAGCAGGTAACCGCACGACGCCGACAGTGGAAAGGCGGCGATCAGGAGCAGGTTGACCGTGGCGAACGGCCCGAACAGCGCGGTGACCGGGGACATGACCACCCCGAGGCCGAGTATCGAGGTGTCGTCCAGCAGGTTGACCCCGAACGGCACGTTGGCCACGTGGGAGACGAAGAGGCCCTGGCCGTGGCTGAGGGCGTAGACCACCCAGGCCACGCTCCAGTTGTACTTGGCCAGGTCACCGGCGCCGTACTCGGGCTCGCTGGTCGCCAGGTGGGGCAGGATGTGCCAGAACTGGATCAGGACAGGGACCAGGTACAGCCCGAACACCACCAGCGCCACCAGCGCCGGATGCCAGCGACGGGTGCGGGAGCGACGGGAATCCAGGGTCGCTGTCACTCGCGGGGCGACCGCCGGCCCCGGTACCGGCCGATCCGGTACCCGGCCCACCCGGCTACCCCGGCCACCAGGATCAACTCGATGACGTGCAGGATGGCGAACACCGCCCCCACCAACAGCCACGCCACCACCCCGATGGCCACGATGGCCGCCACCACCGCCACCAACTGCGTGACCAGCCGATGGCCCGGGGGGCGCCCCTGGGGGGCGCCCTGCACCGGCCCTCCCTGCACCGGCTCCGGCACCGACCCCCGGCCGGGGGCCGGGGCCGCCGGCCGGGACCCGGCCCGGGGCGGGCGGGCGGCCGGAGCCGGCTGCATACCCAGGGTGCGGCAGATCAGGCATTCCCCCGGCGGCAACCCGTGGGGGCAGGTGGGGCTCACACGCGGATGGTAGACCTCATGGTCGATGAGCGCGGAGTTGATCCCCCGCCGGGTCCTGTTCGGCAATCCGGACCGGGCCATGGCCACCATCTCACCCGACGGCTCGCGGCTCGCCTGGCTGGCCCCGGTGGACGGGGTGCTCAACGTGTGGGTCGGCCCGGTGAGCGACCCGGACCGGGCCGGGCCGGTCACCGAGGACCGGGACCGGGGCATCCGCACCTACCTGTGGGCCCACGACAGCCGCCACCTGCTGTACCTGCAGGACCGGGGCGGGGACGAGAACTGGCGGCTGTACGGGGTCGACCTCGAACGCGGCGGGGTGTCGGACCTGACCCCCTTCGACGGGGTGCAGGCGCAGCCCATCGCCGCGTCCCCCCGCCGACCCGGCGAGATCCTGGTGGGCCTCAACCGCGACAACCCGGCCCTCCACGACGCCTACCGCCTGGACCTGGAGACGGGCCGCCTGGAGCTGGTCGGGCGCAACGACGGGTTCGGCTCCCCCACCGGCAACCCGTGGGTCGCCGACGCCGACCTGCAGATCCGGGCGGTGGTCCGTCCGGCCGCCGACGGCGGCGGGTACGAGCTGTGTGTACCTGACGGCGAGGAATGGCGGCCGGTCCAGGCATTCGACTACGAGGACTCGCTGACCACGGCCCCCCTGGCGGTGTCGGGGGACGGGTCCAGCCTGTACATGCTGTCCTCCCGGGCGGCCAACACCGCCCGCCTGGTGCAGCTGGACTTCGCCACCGGGGAGGAGCGGGTGGTCGCCGGGGATCCCAGCTTCGATGTGGGCGACGTGCTGTTCGACCCCGACAGCCGGCGCCCGTTGATCGTCGGTTTCGTCCGGGACCGGCTCGAGCACTTCGCCCTGGAGCCGTCCCTGCAAGACGACCTGCAGGCCGTGGCCGGCATCACCACCGGCGAGCTGCACATCGACAGCACCGATGACGCCAACCGGCGCTGGATGGTCACCTTCGTGGCCGACGACGGGCCGGCCCGGACCTACCTGTTCGACCGGCAGGACCGCTCGGCCACCCATCTGTTCGACAACCGGCCGGAACTGTCCGGATACCGGCTGGCCGCCATGGAACCGTTCACTTTTTCCGCCCGGGACGGACTCACCATCCACGGGTACCTGACGTTCCCGCCCGGCGCCGACCGGAAGGACCTGCCGGCGGTGCTGAACGTCCACGGCGGTCCGTGGGCGAGGGACGTGTGGGGGTTCAACCCGGAGGCCCAGTGGCTGGCCAACCGGGGCTACCTGTGCATCCAGGTCAACTACCGGGGCTCCACCGGCTACGGCAAGAACTTCACCAACGCCGGTGACCGCCAGTGGGGGACCCGCATGCACGACGACCTGCTCGACGCCGTCGAGCACGTGGTGGGCCAGGGCTACGCCGACGGCCGGCGGGTGTGCATCTACGGAGGGTCCTACGGCGGGTACGCCGCCCTGGTGGGCGCCGCCTTCACCCCCGACGTGTTCCGCTGCGCGGTGGACATCGTCGGTCCCTCCAACCTGAACACCCTGCTCAACTCGGTACCGCCGTACTGGCTGCCCCTGATCGAGCAGTTCAACCGGCGGGTGGGCAACCGCGACAGCGAGCAGGAGTTCCTCTGGTCCCGGTCACCGCTGTCGCGGGTGGACGACATCCGCATCCCGCTGCTGATCGCCCAGGGAGCCAACGACCCCCGGGTCAAGCAGGCGGAGGCCGAGCAGATCGTGACCGCCCTACAGGAGAAAGGCATCGACCACACCTACATGTTGTTCCCCGACGAAGGACACGGGTTCGCCAAACCGGAGAACCGTTTGAAGTTCTACGCCGCCGCCGAGCAGTTCCTGGCCCAGCACCTGGGCGGGAGGGCGGAGCGGTGACCACACCCGAGAGCACCCTGCAGATCCGTTCCCTGGTGACCGAGGAGGGAACGGTCGAGCTGTACCTCGACACCGTGCCGCTGCCGCCTCCCGGCCCGGACCAGGTCGTGGTCCGGGTGGACGCCGCCCCGATCAACCCGTCGGACCTGGGGCTGCTGTTCGCCGGAGCCGACATGACCAGGGCCGCCACCACCGGCTCCGACCCGGACCGGCCGAAGGTCTCGGCGCCCCTCCCGGCGGCGGCCCGGAGGGCCATGGCCGCCCGGGTGGGGGTGGCCATGGCGGTCGGCAACGAAGGGGCCGGCACGGTGGTGGCCACCGGGTCGTCACCAGCGGCGGCCGCCCTCCAGGGTCGGACGGTGGCAGTGGCCGGCGGGGCCATGTACAGCCAGTACCGGGTGGTCGACGCGGCGGCCTGCCTGGTCCTGCCCGACGGGGTCGACGCCGCCGCCGGGGCGTCCTCGTTCGTGAACCCCATGACCGTGCTGGGCATGGTCGAGACCATGCGCATGGAGGGCCACACCGGGCTGGTCCACACCGCGGCGGCGTCCAACCTGGGTCAGATGCTGAACCGGGTGTGCCAGGAGGACGGCGTGCCGCTGGTGAACGTCGTGCGCCGGCCGGAGCAGGCCCGGATGCTGCGGGACGGCGGGGCCCGGTGGGTGTGCGACTCCTCCGCCGAGGACTTCATGGACCGCCTGATCGACGCCCTGGCCGAGACCGGAGCCACCGTGGCCTTCGACGCCGTCGGCGGGGGCCGCCTGGCCGGGCAGATCCTCACGGCCATGGAGGCGGCCCTGACCCGTCAGGCCGCGGCGCGGGGGGACGCCTACAGCCGCTACGGCACGTCCACCCACAAGCAGGTGTACATCTACGGGTCGCTGGACCGGGGTCCCACGGAGATCCACCGGAGCTTCGGCATGGCCTGGGCGGTGGGCGGCTGGCTGCTCACCCCGTTCCTGCAGAAGGTGGGCCGGGACGGGTTCGAGCGGATGAGACAGCGGGTGGCGGCCGGCATCCGGACCACCTTCGCCAGCTCCTACACCGCCGAGGTGACCCTGGCCGGGGCGCTGGACCTGGACGCCATCGCGGTGTACGGGCGGCAGGCCACCGGCGCCAAGTACCTGATCCGCCCCGGCGGCTGACCGGCTGTCCGGTCCGGCGTGGCCGGCTACCGCCGGCGCAGCTGGTCGATGAGCCGGCGGTCCCGCTTGGTGGGCCGGCCGGCGGAGCGGTCGCGGACCAGGAAGGGGGCGGCGGCATCGGGGGACGGGGGCGGCGGGCTGTGGTCGTGGTAGCAGGCAACGGCGATGGGGGCACCCACCCGCTTGTCGATCACCTGGGCCACCTCGAGCACCCGGTCCCGGCCGTCGATGCGGATGGTCACGGTGTCGCCCACCTTGACCGCGGTGGACGGCTTGGTGACCCCCCGGTTGACGGCCACGTGACCGGAGCGGCAGGCCTCGGTGGCCAGGCTGCGGGTCTTGAACATGCGCACCGACCACAGCCATCGGTCCACCCGGGTGCTCTCCACGGGATCCATCATTCCAGACGGCCCGGCGCCGGCCGGCGGCCCGCCCCGGGTGAAGGGAAGGCCGCCGGAGGCGGTACCGGTGGGTCAGGCCCGGACGGCCGGCTCCGCCGGGGGGCCGACGGGTCGGGCGGGGGGTGGGCCGTCGCGGACGGTGACGGCCGGGACCGCCGAAGCCGACCGGGCCCCGGAAGCGGCCCGGCGGAACCGGGACCGGGATTTCCGCCGGGCGGTCAGGCGGCCGGCCCGGCGCAGGTGCTCGGCCCTGGTCTCCTCGCCCAGGGCGCGCGCCATCGCAGGATGCAGGTACATGGCTCATCTCCTCTGATGTAGGTCTCTGGGTACGGAACCGACGGACGGGCGCAGCGACCGGGGCCGCTACCCGCGAACGACGGCTGGAGCGGGCCCGCTCAGCGCCCGGGGGTCACAGCCGGGGCGAGACGCAGCCCCGACCGGTCACCGATGGGAAAGGCCGGCCCGGTAACGGTGTGCTCGTGCATGGACATCGGCGCCTCCCTTCCTCGAATCGGTGGTGGCGTCAGTTGTAGTGCCCCCATCCGCCCGGGGCCAGCGATTTATCCGGGGCGGGCGGCTGACCGTAGGATGCCCGGGCATGACGGCGGCGCTTCCCGCCCCTCCCGGGGCCGAGATGCGGGAGCCGGGCCCGGGGCGGGTGTTCCGTTCGGCCCGTACCGTGCGCCTGTCCGACGTGGACCCGGAGGGCCGCATCCGCCTGGACGCGGTGGCCCGCTACCTGCAGGACGTGGCCACCGACGACGTGCGCCACGCCGGGGTGGAGGACGCCGTGGCGTGGGTCGTGCGCCGCACCACCATCACCGCCGGGCGGCGCCCGGTGTACGGCGAGCGGCTGGAGCTGGCCACCTGGTGCTCGGGCACCGGCTCGGCCCTGGCCGAGCGCCGCACGTCGGTCCGGGGCGAGCGGGGCAGCCGGGTGGAGACGGTCTCGCTGTGGGTCAGCCTGGACCGGGAGACCCTGCGGCCGGTACCGCTGGACGGGCCGCACTTCGACCCGTACCGGGAAGCCGCCGGCGAGCGCCGGGTACGGGCCCGGTTCGTGGTACCCGGTCCCCCGGACGGGATCTCGGAGGGCCGGCCGTGGCCGCTGCGCGCCTCGGACATCGACCTGTTCCACCACGTCAACAACGTCATCGCCTGGTCCGCCGTCGAGGAGGAGGCCCGCCGCTTGGCCGGGGGCCGGCCCGTGACCTGGGGCCAGGTGGAGTACCGCCGGGCCATGGAGCCGGGCGAGACCCCGGTACTCACCGCCGACGCCCAGGACGGGGCCATCGGGGTGTGGATGCTCGGCGCCGACGGCACCCCGGCGGTCTGTGCCCGCCTGGGCGGCACGACCGGGGGCGGGCCGTAGGGGCCGGAACCGTTGCATCCGGCCCGGCACGGAGGTAGCGTCCCCGGCCCGGCGAAATTACCAGGGTGGTGATGGAGTCTCAGTTGGACGCGTTCTCGCCCCGCAGTGAGTTCGAGGCCTGTCTGGAGGTGCAGGAGGGACGGGCCGTGCTCGGCCTGGCCGGCGAACTGGACGTCTCGGCTCTGCCGGTCCTGCGTCGGATGATCGCGTCGGCGCTGGACGGCCGCCCGGCCGCCGTGGTCGTCGACATGGACCAGGTCACCTTCGTGGATGCGGCCGGGTTCGGGGGCCTGGTGGCGGCTGCCGCCGCCTCCGCCGAGCGGGGCTGCCGGCTGACCGTCCGCCGGCCCCAGCCGGCACCGGCCCGGACCCTGCGCCTGCTGGACGTCGACGACGTACTGGCCATAGAGCGATCCTGATGGGCGGAGCCGGGACCGGGGCCGTCCGTCCCGGGACCGGGGCCGGTCAGGCCTGCGAGGAGGCGGCCGCTTCCGTCTGGTCGGCCGCCAGCGTCTCCAGCACCCCCATCCAGGCCACGATCTGCTCGTCGCTCAACCGGTCGAACAGCGACCGGGCGGCCCGCCGCTGGGCCTCCTGGTAGCGGTCCGCCACCCGCCGCCCCTCCTCGGTGAGGAGGAGCCGCACCACCCGCCGGTCGCCCGGGTCGTGCTCCCTGACGGCCAGCCCCTGGGCCACCAACCGGTCGGCCAGCACGCTGGTGGTGGCGCCCATCACCCCGAGGGCGGAGGCCAGCTGCCGCATGCTCAGACCGCCGTCCTCGAGCAGGGCCAACGCTCTCAGCTGGTGGGCGGTGACCGAGGCGAACTCGGCCCGCAGACCTTCGGGCACGGAGGACTCCATCCGGGCCCGGATCGACGGTCGGAGTTGCAGGTAGCGGTCGATGGCCCCCTCCCGGCCGCCGACCCGCCCCAGGGCGGTATCGGAGCGTGCCATGAGCCGATTCTACGTCCGACGAATGGTTCGCCCATCTAACGGCGGCGCCGGAGGAGGCCGCCCGGTGATTTTTCGGCCCACTCAGAGTGGCGCAACTTGACGTTGCGTACGCACCTCGGAATAACTTGCGGTCAGTGAGGATGACCAGGGACGAGCTCCGGGAGCTCCTGCTGTCCACCGGGCTGGAGATGCTGGCGGAGGAGGGCTTGGCCGGCGGGGCCGACCGGCTCACCTTCAAGCGGGTCTTCGACCGGGTGGAGGACGAGACGGGTGTGCGGGTGACCAACGCCTCGGTCATCCGCCGCATCTGGACCGACAACGAGGACTACCAGCACGACGTACTGCGCCGGGCGATCAGCGACCACAGCGCGGACGGGCTGGAGGCGGCCATCCGCAGGGGCGACCGGGTGGTGAAGAGAGCCGACCTGTCCTCGGCGGCGGGCCGGCGGGCAGCGGTGTCGGAGCTGTGCCGGGTGGCCGGCGGGGCCCTGGCCCAGGCCCTGTCGGAGTCCCAGTCGTGGCACCTGGTCATGGGCGCCCTGGGCAACATGGCCTCCCAGCCCGACGACCACCGGGACGACCGGATCACCGACGCCGCCCGGGCCGCCTACTCGGAGCTCACCCGACGGGTGGGCGACGCGATGGCCGGCCTCACCCGGCAGATCGGACTGCGGCCGAAGGCCGGGCTGAACGTGCAGCAGTTCGCCCTGGCCGTGGTGGCTCTCTCGGCGGGCTGCGCGGTCGGGGACCGGGTCGACCCCGACGGCGTCCGCAAGATCCGGCTGCCCAGCGGGCCCGGCGGTCGCCGCCAGGAGTGGCACCTCCTGTCCGTCGGTCTGGAGGCGCTGGTCTGGCAGTTCATGGAGTTGGAGCCGGGGTCCAGACGCTGAGGGTGGGCCTGGATGCAGGCCGGCTGACACGAGATCGGAATCAGCCTCCGTTGGGCGTCAGGCGCCGGGCCGGCCGATTTGACATGATCTGTCTCGTGCTAGCACTGCCGGCCGCGCCCTCGGTGGAAGCGAAACCAGGTTGAACCCCGCGGTGCGGCGGGTTTGCGGGTGATGCCGACGCTGTGGCGATCGTCCGCCAACCGGGTGCAGTCGGTGACCGTCGAAGTGTGCTGGCGTCCCGCCCAGGGCGAGACGTCGGGGGACTTCCACGACATCGTCGACCTGTTCGACGGCCGGGTGGCGGTGATCCTGGGGGACGCTCCGTCGTCGGGGGCGGTGGCCGCCGAGCTCGGCGAGCAGCTGCGCTTCGAGCTGCGCCGGGCCCTGCGCAGCCGGGACCACGGACCTGATCTGCTCCGGCCCCTGGACGACCTGATGGCCTCCCGGGGCATGGACAAGATCGCCACGGTGGTCATCGCCGTGCTCGACCCGGACCGCCGCCACGCCGAGGTCACCAACGCCGGGCACCTCCCCATCCTGGTCACGTCCGGGTCACAGGCCCACTTCCTGGAGGAGCGGGTCGACCCCCCGCTGGGCGTGGTCACCCCCCGGCGTTCCATCACCTACGAGTTGGTCGACGAGAGCGCCCTGTTCATGTTCACCGACGGTCTGGTCGAGCGGCGGGGCGCCTCCCTGACCGACGGGCTGGCCACCGCCCGGGAGGTGGCCAGGGGCATGACCGGAGCGGCGGCCAGCGCCGCCGAGCTGGCCCGGCGGGCCACCGACCGGCTGGGCCAGCCGACCGACGACGCCACCGCCATGTCGGTGCGGCTGCGCTCGCCGGAGCCGTTCGCCCGGATATCGGGCGGTCAGCTCACCCCGGCCCGCCGGTCGGAGCCGGTCCCGGGCAGCGGACAGTGGGGCGGCCCGGGTCTGGGCACGAGCGGCAATGGTGGCAGCGCCGCTGCTCCGACCGCCCCGGCCGGGGCGGCCCTGCGGGTGTACCTCGACCCCACCGACCTGATCTCCATGCGGGCGCAGCGGGTGGTCGAGGACATGGTCTCCCAGCTGTCGGCCCGTATCCTGATCGACGTCGACTTCATCGACATCGCCGTTTCCCCGGACCTGGCCGACTCGGACGGGGTGCTGGCCGCCCCCACGGTCGTGCGCCTCCTCCCCCGCCCACCGGTCAAGGTGGTCGGCGGCCTGCGCTCGGCGAGCGAGCTGGCCCGGGCCCTGCAATTGCCTTTTTCCGAGGAGATCAGCTGATGGAACCACATCCGGGCGAAGCCCTCGAGCGCCTCGAGGTCGGCATCCCGGGCCTGGATATCATCACCCGCGGCGGCCTGCCGCGGGGGCGGCTGTCGCTGGTGGCCGGCACGGCCGGCGCCGGCAAGACGGTGTTCGCCACCCAGTTCCTGGCCAGTGGCATCCGGGCCGGCGGCGAGAGTGGCGTGTTCGTGACCTGCGAGGAGCGACCAGAGAGCATCCGGCGGAACACCCGCTCGCTGGGCTGGGACATCGGCGGCTGGGAGTCCGCCGGCCGGTGGGCCTTCGTGGACGCCTCCCCCCGCAACCAGGTGGACACGGTGTTCACCGGCGACGACTACGGCCTGGGCCCGCTGCTGGCCCGCATCACCCAGGCGGTGGCCCGGGTGGGGGCCAGCCGGGTGGCCATCGATTCGGTGGGGGCGCTGGTCACCCAGTTCGACCGGGTGGCGCCGGCCCGCCAGGCCCTGTTCCGGCTGGCCGACACCCTGCACGACGCCGGGGTGACCACGGTGATCACCGCCGAGCGGCCCGAGGACTACGGGCCCATCGCCCACCTGGGCTTCGAGGAGTTCGTCGCCGACAATGTCATCATCCTGCGCAACGCCCTCGACGGGGAGAAGAGGCGGCGGACCGTCGAGGTCCTCAAGATGCGGGGCGGATCCCACCGGAAGGGGGAGCACCTCTTCACGCTTCTCGACGGCGAGGGGATAGTCGTGGTACCGGTGTCGGTGGACTCGATCGGCTACGGCTCGTCGGAGCAGAGGCTGACCGCAGGCGTCGCCGAACTGGACCGTATGTTCCACGGCGGCCTGTTCGAGAAGTCGCTGTGGCTGGTGGCCGGGCCGACCGGCACCGGCAAGTCCCTGCTGGCCGCCCAGTTCGTGGCCGGCGGGGTGCAGACGGGCCAGAAGGCCCTGCTGCACTCCTTCGAGGAGAGCCACGACCAGATCCTGCGCAACGGCCGCAATTGGGGCGTCGACCTGGCCGGGATGGAGCAGGGCGGGCAGCTGCGCATCGTGGCCGAGGCCCCCGAGTCGGCCTCCCTGGAGGACCACCTGCAGCGCATGAAAGCCACCATCGACGAGTTCCGCCCCGACCGGGTGGCCATCGACAGCCTCACCGCGCTGCAACGCATCGCCACGGTGAAGAGCTTCCGGGAGTACGTCCTCGGCCTCACCCTCCACATCAAGTGGCAGTCGCTGGCCGGCATGGTCACCTCCAGCAGCAAGGACTTCCTCGGCTCGGAGACCTCCAGCGAGCTGCACGTGTCGACCATCAGCGACGCCATCACCCTGCTGCACTACGTCCCGGCCGAGGGCGAGCTGCGCCGGGGGGTGCAGGTGCTCAAGATGCGGGGATCCGACCACGACAAGGCCGTGCGGGAGTTCCACATCACCGGTCGGGGCATGGAGATCGGCGAACCGTTCGACAACATCACCCACCTGCTCTGAGCA
>DASSZD010000050.1:0-13234 GCA_035702985.1 Acidimicrobiales bacterium | reverse complement strand
GGACGTTGCTGGCCTCGCCGATGGTGATGGATCCGTAGTCGCCGCGCAGCACCGCCTGGGGCCACACGCTGGAGCGGGGACCCAGGCGGACGCTGCCGATCACGGTGGCTTCGGGGTGGACGAATGCGGTTCCGTGGATCTGCGGTTCTCGGTCGCCGAGGGCGTAGATGGGCACCGGCCCACCGTAGCCGGGGGCCCGGCCGGCGCCGGCTGGCCACGGTTGGGCCCGGCGCGCCCCGGTTGGGCCCGGCTGGGCCCGGCTGGACCCGGTTGGGCCCGGCCGGGGCTGCTGCACCCCGGCTGCGCCGGTCGGCCGGGGTCGAGGGGGTGTGTTTCAGCCCTGTGGGGGCAACAACTCACCCTTCGGGCCGCTGGGGGTGACGGCGGCCGGGGCGGGGGCACCCCGGGGCGCCCCCGCCCCGGCCTACCCCACCTACGGCGTCCCAGCCGACGCCGCCCGGCGCCGCAGCCGCCGCAGGCCGGCCCCGCTCAGGCGGCCTCAGGCCTGGGCCGGCGGCCCATGAAGGCGACCAGCTCTTCCCACGGTGAGGCGTCGGCCGGTGCCTCGATCTCGGATCCGAACGGCGAGCCCTCCTCTATCATGTTCCGGTACTCGGGCTTGAGCATGGCCCGGGCGGCGGCCAGCGCCGGGACGGCCAGGTCGGGGTCCAGCCGATCCAGCTGACCGGTGGCGGCGGCCAGGTCCCAGGCGTGGGTCGCCAGCTCCGTCAGGTACATGTCCACCAGTGTCGAGCCGGTGTAGGTCTCGCCCCACGGCATGGTCACCGTCGAGCCCAGCCGGGAATCGTCGGACCAGGCCGCCTCGGCTTCCTTGCCGGCGCGGCGGAGCTCCCCGGGGGCGTCGGCCAGCTCGATGTGCGGGAACTCGTAGCCCTCCGGCTGCTCGCCCCGCCCGAGGGCGGCGGCCCGGTGGGCGGCGCCCACGATGTGGTCGACGAGGGTGGCCACGTCGTACTCGGGGCAGTCGGTCGGTCGGCCCAGCTGGTCGGGGGTCACCCCCTCGATCACCCGGGCGGCGTGGCCGTAGGAGCGGAAGAACGCCGGGCGGCGGTCGTCGGTAGTCATGGTGGTCCTCCTGTTCCAGATGATCCCTCTGTTTGGTACGCCCCCCATCGTTGTCACGGATCAGGACAGAAACCGTCCTCCATGGAAGTTTTTGCCGGCGGCTGGTGTGGGCCGCTCGACGAGGGAGGAATGGCACCCGGCCCGCAGAACCAATTGGGCGGGAGCGATCGGAGATCGAACCCCGGGCGCTGCCTACAAGCCGACTCTGGGGGAGGCTGCAGTATGGCGGATGCAACTCGTGGTCCGACCGGCGGAACGACCGGTGGCGGCCGGCTGGCCTTTGCAAGGTCAGTGGCGGTCATGGTCGCCGTCGCGGTCGGAGTGGTGGCCGGGCCGTTACCGGCCGCCTGGGCCGGCAGCTCGCCCGGCCCCGACGTGGTCCTACCCGACGGCCAGCGGCTGCCGTGCCCGCCCGAGACGTTCCCCAACGGGGGCACGCCCCGCAACGGGCCGCCCACTCCGTACGAGATTCCCTTCGCCGCCACCATCGGGCAGACCACCCCGACCGGCCGGAAAGAGGGTGGGTACCTGAGCGTCTCGAACAGCATGGTGACGGTGACCATGGGCGGTCCCGTCCAGGTGGATCCCACCACCGGGAGCCAGTACGGCAGCGTGTTCGCCTACGGCTGCGGGCTGGTGGAACTGCCCGGCGAGAAGGGCACCATAGGTGGCGACTACGGCCAGGGTGGCGACGCCAACTTCAACAACGAGTTCGTCTTCTACCCCGACCAGGTCCCGGTCAGCATGAGCATCACCGGCATCCCGGGGCTGCCGTTGATCAGCGCCTACGGCGCCGTCGACGGTCAGCTCACCGCCCAGATCGAGCACACGCCGGCGCCCAACGGCGGCCTCAACGTCATGTTCTTCGGAGGGGCGAAGTCGACGGCCGATTTCGGCCCGGCCCTGGCTGCCCTCGCCGGTGATGCCGGACCCAACAGCGGGGTGACCCTCCCGCCATCGATCCAGTCGTTGGTGGACCAGATCCCGGCAGGGGCGGGCTCGCAGGCGGGCTCGGCCTGCACCCTGGCCATCGGCGACATCGTCACCCAGGGCGTCAAGGACGTGACCGCCACCGGCCTGACCCAGGCTCAGGCCACCTCCCCGTTCGAGCTCACCACCCAGGCGAGCGGGCAGCTCACCGGCCGGCCGGTGACCGGGCCGATCACCCACGCCCAGGCCACGCTGGTCGCCAACGACTTCCCGGTCGGCGCCATAGTCCCCGACCCGTCCCCGACGGTCAACAGCACCACGCCGGCGCCGGGCTACCCGGGCCACCCGTACTGCAGCCCCCAGAACGCCTCGTTGCTCAACAACCTCCTCGGACTGCCGTCCGTGCCCGACCCGGCCACCGGGCACTACCCCAACACCTTCGTGTCTCCCGGCACGTTCTCGGTCTACGTGTCCGCGTAGCAGGACGATCCCCGGGCGGGGGGATGCGACGGCTGCCGGCTCAGACGAGCGGGCGGCTCAGACGAGCGGGCGGCTCAGACGAGCGGGCGGCTCAGACGAGCGGGCGGCCCAGGCGAAGGCGCAGCCTCATGTCCATCAGGAGCGCCTCGAAGGGCAGGACCCGGACCTGCACCGGCAGGACCGACTCGACCTGGCCGATCCGCCGCAGGATCTGTTGGAACACCGCCTCCCGGGAGTCGGTCCAGGCGAGCTGCATCTGCTCCCGGAAGGGCGGAGGCAGGAACCCGGTGGTCCAGAACCGGTTGGCCGGCCCGAACAGCACCTGCGCCAACCGGGGCATGTTCCGCAATCCGACCAGAGCCGTCAGGTAGTCCCGCATGGTGTCGTCGATCCGTACCCGCTGCACGGCCTGCTCCCAGTAGGCCGCGAAGGCCTGCCGGTCGGCGGGCCACGACTCCGGCCGCACCTGGAGGGTGGTCCCGAAGCGGGAGCAGTACCGGTAGAGGGCGTCGGCCTCGGCGTCCCCCAGCGGTCCCCGCACCCGCCTCAGCACGTCGGCGAAGCCGTAGTACAAGCAGGCTGCAACCCAGAGTTGAAGGTCGGGGTCGAAGGCGTTGTACGCCACCGGGCTGTGGTCGTCAGACCGGACCCGGGCGTGCTGCCGGTTGACCGCCCGGCGGAAGGCCCGCCGATCTGCCTCCGTGCCGATCAGCGCCACCGCCAGGTAGGTGAACGTGGTACGGGCCCGCTTCAGAGGGTGCACCATGGCGCTGCCCGAGGGGACCCGGCTCTCCTTGACCCCGTAGCCGACGGCTGGCCACCCCAGCTGCATGACGACGTTGGCGACGCCGGCCAGTCCGCCGGCGCCCGAGATGTACGCCCGGACGTCGAAGTCCGGGCCCGGGCTGCCCGCCGTCCGGGCCACGGTGCGGGCCGATGCGGTCATAACGCTCGAAACGACTGTAGCTCGTGGCCCTGCTCCGCCGTTCGGGGCCGGGGAAACGGTCACCCGGGCGCCATATGATCGGGCCGTGGACGGGGTGGGAAACCTCTCATGATCGGAGGCGACGGGGCCGGCGGCCCCGGCGGGAAGTTGGAGATCGCGGTGATCTCGGTGGGGCTCGGCGCCCCCCGGCGGCCCCACGCCAGGGTGGCGTCCCCGGCCTGGCCGGCGATGTTGGAGTTCTTCCAGAAGACCGTGTCGCGCATCGTGGTCGAACACGGCGGCACGATCATCGCCATCGAGGGTGACACCGCCCTGGCGTCGTTCCTGCCGTCGCAGGCGCCGCCCGGGGCGTGCCGGATGGCGGTGCTGGCCGGCCGGGACATCGTGCGGGCCGTCGACCGGCTGGCGGCGACCGCCCCGGCCCGTTTCGGCGTGGGGGACCTCAAGGCCCGGGTGGGGGTCCATGTCGGCGATTGGCCGGTGGCCGGTCCCGGGACCGATCACTCGCAGGAGGGCGAGGCTCTGCTCGAGTTGGGCGGTCGGGCCGCCTGCCTGCGATCGGTGGCCGGACCGGGTGATGTCCTGCTGACCGACGCCGCCGCCGCCACGGCCGGCCGCTTTTTCGACATGACCCTGCTATCGGTCCAGGATCTGGCCAACTCCGAATACGTGGGTTCGGCCTACCGGGTGTTGCGGACCCGCCAGGGCCAGCTCCGCAGCGAGCCCCGGCCGCTGATCCCGTTCGTCGCCCGCCAGCGGGAGCTGGCCTGGCTGGACCGCCAGTGGGCCGAGGCGGTCGCCGGGACGCCCCGCACGGTGCTCATCGTGGGGGAGCCCGGTATCGGCAAGTCCAGGCTGGTGTTCGAGTTCGCCGCCACCCTGGGGGCGTCGGGGAACCGGTTCCTCACCCTGCTGTGCCGGGCCACCAGCTCCCTCACCCCGCTGCAGCCGTTCGCCGCTCTCATGGGGGCCATCCCGGCCGGTCCCCGGGAGGCCAGGTCCTGGATCGAGGCGTGCACCGCCTTCGGGCCCACCATGCTCGTCGTCGAGGACGCCCACTGGGCGGACCCCACCACGCTGGAGGTGATCGACCAGGTGTCCCGGCAGAGCGCGCCGCTGCTGGTGGTGCTCACCGCCCGGCCGGGCCGCATCGACGGGCCCCAGAGCGACCTGGACCCGTCCCGGCGCCTGGACCTGGACCGGCTGGCCCCCTCCGAGGCCAGGAGCATGGTCGACCTGGTGCTGGGCGGCGACCTGCTGGGCCCCGACCTGATCGACGAACTGGTCGAGCGGGGCGACGGCGTCCCCCTGTACATCGAGGAGCTGGCCCGGCACGCGTCCAGGCAGGTGCCGGGGGAGCGCACCGCCATCCCTCCCACCCTGATCAAGGTCATCGCCGCCCGGCTGGAGCGGCTGGGCGAGAGCAAGCAGGTGGCGCAGCTGGCGTCGGTCGTGGGCCGCGAGTTCGAGCGGGAGGTGACGCGCGACCTGTGCGGCCTCGACGACGAGACCTTCGAGAAGCACGCCCTGCGGCTCATGGACGAGGCCATCGTCGATGCCGACGAGGGCGCCGGGGGCAGCCTGCGGTTCCGCCACTCCCTGATCCGCCAGGCCGCGTACGAGGGCCTGGCCGCCGGCGAGCGTCGGCGGGCGCACTCCGTCCTGGCCGACGCCCTGGTGGCGGCCGGGCGGGGCCAGTCGCAACCCCAACTGGTGGCCCACCACCTGACCCAGGCCGGCCGCTACGGCGAGGCGGTGGCCATGTGGCGCAACGCCGCCCGCCTGGCCCGGAGCCAGTCCCGCTTCAGGGAAGCGGCCGGCCACGAGCGGGCCATCCTCGCCCTGCTGCCCCACCTCGACGAGGACCACCGGGACTCGGTGGAGCTCAAGGCCAGGAGCCGGCTGGCCATGTGCATCACCGCGGTGGACCAGGAGGCCCCGGAGATCCTGAGCGAGGCGGCCCGGGCCCAGGACCTGGCCCGGGCGTACGGCGACGAGCGGACCATCCTGGACACCTACCTGATCCTGCTGCCGTGGTGGCAGGCCCGGGGCGAGTACGCCGCCATCGAGTCCGCCCTCCCCGAGGTCCACCGCCTGGCCCGACGCTCCGGTGAACCGGCCTACACCTACTCGCTGTGCATGGTGGAGGCCAGCGTGCGCATCTGGCAGGGCAACCTGGCCGAGGGGCTCCGCCAGCTGGGCGACATGTTCGAGCAGGGAGGGGCGCCGTTCCGGGAGAGCCTGCGGACCCTTCCTCCCGTCAGTGCCCCCACCGTCCTGATGCGATCGTCGTCCCGGGTGGCGGCGGCGCTGGGATTCTGGCTCACCGGCGACGCCCGGTCGGCGTGGCGCCTGGTGGACGACGCACTCTTGTTCGCCATCGAGCGGGGGGTCACCGCGGCGCAGGCCGTGACCAGCGCCACCGCCGCGGTCATCGCCCAGCTGGACGGTGACCGGGCCCGGGCGGCCGGCTTCGCCGCCCAGGCTGAGCACGCCTCGGCCGAGACGACCACCGTCCAGTGGCGCCGCTGGGGGGCCGCCGTGCACCGCTGGTCCCAGGGCCGGGCCGGCGAGATAGTGATCCCCGGTGCCATGCTCGGCCCGTACTTCCGGATGCTGATGGCCGACGACGACCGGCTGGCGCCTGGAGAGGCGATCGGGATGCTCGATGAGGCTCTCGCCACGGCGCGTGGCCGGGGGGAGCGGTTCTGCGAGTCGGAGATCCTGCGCCGCCGGGCCCGGGCCTGGCACGCCGCCGGCCGGGCGGACCGGGCGGCGTCCGATCTGCAGGAGGCGGCGGTGACGGCCCGGGCCCAGCTGGCCCGCAGCCTGGAGTTGCGGGTCCTCACCGAGCGGGTCGCCCTGCTGGCCGACCCGCAGGCGCGGCCCCGGCTGTCGCAGCTGGTGTCCAGCCTGGGCGTGGACGGCCCGGCCCACTCGCTGCAGGAGGCCCACCGGGTCCTCGAGGCGGGCGGGACCGATCCGACGGTCCCGTAAATCCGGCAAGCCGGGCAAGACCATCCCGAATCGGACGGCTGACCGTGCCTAACATGGCGGGGATCCCCGTATAGCGCTGCGGTGGAGCAGCAGACGAGCGGGAGGCACCGTGGCGCTTGACCAAGTGAGAGTCAACCGGCTGTGGGAGGCGGTGCGCCTCACGTCTCACGAGCTGGTGTGGGAGCTCGACCCCTCCGGTGTCATCAGGTACATCAACGACGCCTCGGAGGAACTGCTCGGGTCCCCCCCGGCGGAGCTGGTGGGGCGCAACGTCCTGTCTCTGATCCATCCCGACGACGTGGAGGGGGCCCGGGAGGTCCTGCGCACCTGCACCGAGCGCCGGACCGGCTGGCGCCAGGTCCGGACCCGCGCCCTGCGAGCCGACGGGCGGCCGCTCTGGGTGGAGACCAGCGGTGTCGCCCACGTCGGCCACGAGGACGAGCTGCTGGGCTTCACCGCCACCACCCGGCGCCTGGACGCCGACGACGCCCGGGCGGCGCAACTGTTGATCACCCGCCAGCGGGTCGAGGAGGTGATCCGGGAAGGGCTGTTGACCACCGTGTGGCAGCCGATCTTCTCCCTCTACGACGGGGCCATGGTGGGTCTGGAGGCGCTGAGCCGCTTCTCCGGAGCCGAGGCCCAGCCCCCCGACCGCTGGTTCGCCGACGCCTTCGACGTGGGCTTGGGTCACAGCCTCGAGACGCTGGCGGTCCGCTCCGCCCTGGCCATAGCCCGGGACTTCCCCGAGCACCTGTACCTGTCGGTCAACCTGTCGCCCGAGACGGTGGCGACGGGAGAGTTGCGGGCCGTGGTCGAACAGGACATCATCCCGGCCGAGCGGATCGTGGTGGAGCTGACCGAGCACGTCTCCATCGACAACTACGAGACGGTGGCGGCCGGCATCGGGATCCTGAGGAATGCCGGTGTGCGGCTGGCGGTCGACGACGCCGGCGCCGGCTTCGCGTCGTTCCGGCACATCCTCCAGCTGCAGCCGGACATGATCAAGCTGGATCAGAGCATCACCCGGGGCATCACCGAGAACCCGGCGCAGCGGGCGCTGGCCACCGCCCTGGTGCTGTTCGCCCTGGAGGTCGGCTCCATGACCGTGACCGCCGAGGGGGTGGAGACCTCTGACGATCTGTCCACGGTGTCCAGCCTGGGACTGGATGCCGCTCAGGGCTTCTACATGGCCCGTCCCCGACCGGCGTCGGAGATCGACTGGGGCATGGCGATTGCCCCGGGGTGGCCGGTGGCGGCCGAGCCGCCCCGCCGCCCCCGGCCCAGGCGGCCGGCGTCGCGATCCGCCCGGCCGTCCTAGACCCGGACTCGGCCGGGGGTTCTCAGGCGGTCGTGGAGGTGGTCAGCCCGGCGGCCGCCGACCCCGGGCTGGTGGTCGTCGTGGTCCCTGGGGGCAGCGTCGATGTCGGGCTGGAAGGGAGCGCCGGGACAGAGGTGGTGCTCGGCGCCACGGGGCCGGGAACCGTGGTGGGCGTGGGCGACTGGGGCGGCGGAGCTTTGACCGTGGTGGACGTGGGCGCCACCGTCGGAGTGGGGGCGGTAACGGTGGTGGGGACGGCGGTGGCCGCCGGCAGGCGCTGATGGCCCTGGTAGCCGCTCGGCGTCGGCTTCGGGCGCAGGTACAGGTAGGACCAGATGGAACCCACGAAGATCACCACCAGCACGACCGTGGACCAGCGGGGCCGGCCGGCGGGGAGCCTCACCGGACGGTCGGGTCCGTCTCGGCGCCGGCGGGGGCGGCCGGCATGACGATGCCCGCTTCCCGGAAGGCGTAGGCGATCCGGGCCCGCAGCGCCCGGCTGACCTCGAACTGCCGGCCCGGCTGGGTCCGGGCCACCAGGCGCACCGTGTACTGGTCGACCGACATCGACTCGACCCCCATCACGCTGGGCGGGTCGAGGAGCAGCGGACGCAGGTCCGGGTCGGCGAAGGCGTCGGCACCGACGGTGCGCAGCCGGTCGTTCACCTCGCTCAGGTCGGTGCCGGCGGCGACCGGGACGTCGATCACCGCCCGGGCCCAGTCCCGGGACAGATTGGTCACCTGCAGGATCTGCCCGTTGGGAAGGATGAGCAGCTCGCCGCTCACGGTGCGCAGCCTGGTGATCCGCAGGGTGACCTCCTCCACCGTCCCCGTCACCCCGGTGGTCGCCCCCGGCGAGGAGATACGGATCACGTCGCCGAAGCCGTACTGGCGCTCCATGACTATGAAGAAGCCGGCCAGCAGATCCTGAACCACCCGCTGGGCCCCGAAACCCAGGGCCACGCCGATCACCGAAGCGGGGGCGACCACGCTGGTGAGCGGCAGGCCGAGCCGCTCCAGCACCAGGATGATGGCGATCAACCAGACGATGGCCAGGAAGGTCCATCTCACGACCTGCAGCAGGGCCGTACGGTGCTTGGCGTTTTCCGAGCGGACCAGCGGGTCGGGGTCCAGGGACTTCTCCGCCTGGGCCGCCGCCCGTCCGCTCAGCCAGGAGGTGAACCGGGTGATCAGGGCCGCCCCGGTGACGATGTAGACGATCTCGAGCCCGCTCGTCTCCGCCCAGAACGACACGTCCCTGAGGTTCACCGCCACCCCGCTGCTGGGCTGATCCGCTGGCCCGTCCCGGCCGCCGGTTCCGGCCGGGGCAAGCTGAGGGAGGGGCGCACAGGTCCGGTCATTGCAGGCGTGAGCGCACCTCCCCGGCCAGCTCGACGGACCGGACGGCCGCCTCCACGGGGGCGGTCATGGTCCTGATGATCACGTCGGTGAAGCCCAGCTCCCCGAAAGGGGCGAGCTGCTCGGCCACGCTGTCGGGGTCACCGTAGGCCACGGCGGCCCGGTCGAAACCCCGGTAGCCGGCGGCCATCAGGGCGTCGCCCACCCGTTCCGCATCGGCCCGGTCCTCGGCGATGAACACATCCTTGCGGATGGGGAGCCGGACCGGCGTGCGGCCGTACCGGTCGCACGCGTCCAGGTACCAGCCGAGCGTCCGGGCGGCGGTGGCCGGAGTCAGGTCGGCGTTGGCGTACCAGCAGTCGCCGATCCGGGCGGCCCGGTCCACCGCCCGGCGGGACCCGGCGCCGACCCACCACTCCGTACCGTCGGGCGGGAGGGGTGCGATGCGGGCCTGCTCGACGCCCCACGCCGGGCTGCCCACCGTCCGGCCGTCGAGCAGGGCCCGTACGGTGGCCACTCCCTCCTCGAACAGGCTGGCCCGGTCGTCCAGGCTGCGGCCCATGGCCCGGAACTGGGCCGCCCCCTGGCCCAGTCCGGTCTGAACGATGAAGGGGCCGCTCGACAGCATGGCCAGCGTCCCGATCTGCTCCGCCATGAGCACCGGATGCCACAGCGGCACCAGGAACAGGCATCCGGCGGGACGGTCGCCCCATTCGGCCAGGATCCGGCCCATGACGGGCACGTTCTGCAGGAAGGCCCCCGGTGCGGTGACGTGGTGGTCCCCGACGGAGAGGGTGTCGAGGCCGGCCCGGTGGGCGGCGCGGGCCTGCTCGAGCACCGAGCGCGGCCCGTCCCGCCCGGCGGCCGGGTCGAAGGCGGTGCCGATCGAGATGCCGACCCGCATTACCGGGGCGCCCCGGTACGGCTCGACCGCCCGTCGGGCGCGTGCGGGATGCGGGATCCGGAGGCGACGGCCATGGCGCGATTATGCCCGGAAGGGGGGCGACGGGATCGTGCCGCCTTTCGGCCCTACGGCAGGGGCCTCCGGTCCTCCGAGAATGGCCCCGATGCAGACACCCGTGACACGCAGGGACACCTGACCCATGGCACCGGCCGAGCCGACCCCCCGGTCCCGGGGCGGGGCGCCATCCGATTCCCTATTCGACGAGTCGATGATCAGATCCATCGCCGGTCATGCGGGTCAGCCGGTGGTGACCAGCCTCTACCTCGACGTGGACGGCCGCCGCCGCCCCCGCTGGGAGGATCTCGAGAACGCCGTCAACCATCTCCTGCGCCGCGCCCGCCGGCTGGCCGATCGCCGGGGGCCGGACACGGCGGCCGCGGTCGACGCCGACCTGGCGGCCATCACCGGTCACCTGGCCGGCGGCCTGGACCGGACCGGGTTCAGGGGGGTGGCGGTGTTCTCGTCCGCCGGAGACGGGTGGCTCCAGACCGTGGAGATCCCGGTTCCGGTCCGGGACCGGGTGGCGGTGGGCGACCGGCCCGACGTGTCCCCGCTGCTGGAGGTTCTGGACAAAGCTCCCCGCTATCTCATGGTCCTCGTCGACCGGCAGGAGTCCCGGCTGGTGCACGCCCGGCTGGGCCGGATGGAGGAGCAGCCGGGACCGACCGATCCCGTGGAGCGCCAGGTGGACAACGACGTGGAGCTCGGCAGCTGGGAGCGCCGGCAGCGGGAGTCGGTCAACCGCCACCTGCGGCGGGTGGCGGCGGCCGTGGCCCACGACCAGGAGCTGACCCCGGCCGACGCCGTGCTGATCGGGGGGTCGCCCGAGGCGGTGGAGGGACTGGTGCCCCTCCTGCCCCGGCCGCTGGCGGACCGGGTGATCGAAGTGGCCGGGCTCCCGGTCCGGGCCGCCCGGACCGAGCTGGCCGAGGCCATCCAGCGGATCGACCGGCAGCGGGAGGAACGCCTGGAGGAGGAGCTGCTGTCCCTGGTCGGCGACCGGATCGGCACGGGGCGGGGGGTGGGGGGGCTGGACGCGACCCTCGACGCCCTGGCCGATCAACGGGTGTCCACCCTGGTGGTCCGACCCGGCTACTCCGCTCCCGGCTTCGTGTGCCCGGCCTGCGGTCACCTCGGGGCCACCACCAGCCGCTGCCCCCGCTGCGGAGCCAGCACCGAAGCGGTGGAGGACGTGGTGGACGCCGCCATCGACCGGGCCATGGCTCAGCACGCGGCCGTCGAGTTCTGCTCCGCTCCGGGGTTGGACGACCTGGGCGGCGTGGCCGCCATCGAGCGCTACTGAGAGGCCGCCGCTTCCCGGGCTACGAGGCGCTGAGAGCCGACGGCCTGCCGCTGCGGACCCAGGCCCGGCAGGCCTGGGACGTCATGGGCCGGGCCAGGAAGAAACCCTGGGCGTGGGTGCAGCCGAGGCGGCCCAGCTCGTCCCATGTCTCGCGGTCCTCGACTCCTTCGGCCACCACGCCGTAGCCCATCACGGTGGCCAACTCGATGGTCGAGCGGACGATGGCCCTGTCGCCCTTGTTGGTGCACATGCTCTTGACGAACGACCGGTCGATCTTGACGATGTCGACGGGCAGCTCCTTGAGCCGTGACAGCGACGAGTACCCGGTGCCGAAGTCGTCGATGGCCAGCAGGACCCCGAGCTCCGACAGCTCCCGCAGGATCCCCTGGGAGCGGGACTGGTCGAGCATCATGGACGACTCGGTGATCTCGAGGATGACGCTGGACGCGGGCACCCGGGTCTCGTCGAGCAGGTGCCGCAGCCGGGTCACGATGGCGGTGTCGAACAGGTTGCGGACCGAGACGTTCACCGCCATGGTCACCGGGTAGCCGGCGCTCAGCCAGTACTGCAGCTCGTGCATGGCGGTACGCATCACCCACCACGTCAGCGGCTCTATCAAGCCGCTCTGCTCCGCCACCGGGATGAACTCCTCCGGCGACAGGAATCCCAGCTCCGGGTGGTTCCAGCGCAGCAGGGCCTCGAAGCCCACCACCTCGTCTCCGGGCAGGGCCGCCACCGGCTGGTACCACAGGTCGAGGCCCTGGTGGGTCTCCACCGCCCGGCGCAGTTCGGTCGCCAGCAGCAGCCGGCGGGGGGAGTGGTGGTCGATGCGCGGGTCGTAGACGGCCAGGCCCCGGGCCGAGTTCTTGGCCGAGTACATGGCCACGTCGGCCCGCCGGAGCAGGGCCGAAGCGTCACCTCCCCGGCGGGGGGCGATGGCCACCCCGATGCTGGCGTGCACGCTCAGCACCATCCCCTCCACCGAGATGGGGGCGGCGACGGCGCGCAGTAGCCGCTCGGCCGTCCCGGTCACGTCCTTGAGGTCGGTGGCGGCCGGCAACAGGAAGGCGAACTCGTCGCCGCCCAGCCGGGCGGCCACCTGCCGGCTCCCCACCGCCGCCTTCACCCGCCACGCCACCTCCCGCAGCACGGCGTCACCGGTGTGGTGGCCCAGGGTGTCGTTGATCTCCTTGAACCCGTCGAGGTCCATCAGCATCACCGCCAGCGTCCTGGAGGGGGACCGCCGCTCCAGGGCTTCGGTGACCATCTGGGCGAACAGGTTGCGGTTGGCCAGCCCGGTCAGCCCGTCATGGCTGGCCTCATGCTCGCGGGCGGCGACCTCCATCCGGAGGCGGTCCAGCCGGCTGGAGCTGGTGAGCGCGGTGCTGAGATGGGCGGCCAGGGTCTGGAGGATGCTGAGATCCTCGTGCCGGAAGGTGCCGGAGCCGTCCCCGTGGCGGTTGGCCGCGATCAGCACGGCCCGGTCATCGTCGCCGAAGGGCAGCGGCACGGAGATCAGGTCGGCGAACCCCCGCCCCTTGAGCAGGCGGTCTCCATGCCCGGTCGGGTACAGCCGGGGCCTCGACAACTGGATCAGCTCACGCTCCAGATCGCCGCTCGTGACCGCTTCCTGGGTCAGGACCTCGGTGTTGTCGAGCAGGTAGCGCCGCACCTGTCCGTCCTGCTCGACGTCCAGTTCGGCCTGCTCGCAGCGCAGGATGGTGCGGGCCTCCGCCAGCGCGGCGTGGACGATGTCGGGCAGCTCGATCAGCCCTTCCAGCTTGGCGGCGTAGCCGTAGAGCGACTGGACGTTCGACAGCCTCTCGCGCAGGTTGTTGGAGGAGCGGAACA
>DASSZD010000091.1:0-13315 GCA_035702985.1 Acidimicrobiales bacterium | reverse complement strand
GCCCCGATCATGCCGGCCAGGATCCCCGACTTGGGGTGCATGAGGTCGTCACCCAGCAGGACGGCGAACGGCTCGTCGCCGACGTGCTCGCGGGCCATGCCGACGGCGTGGCCCAGGCCCAACGGTTCTCCCTGGCGGATGTAGTGGACGTCGGCCAGATCGGATATGGCCCGGACCTGGCTGAGCTCGTCGTGCTTGCCGCCCTTCTCCAGCAGCGCCTCGAGCTCCACCGAGCGGTCGAAGTGGTCCTCGATGTCCCGCTTGCCCCGGCCGGTGATGATCAGGATGTCGGTGATACCGACGCTGACCGCCTCCTCCACGACGTACTGGATGGTGGGCTTGTCCACGAGGGGCAGCATCTCCTTGGGGACGGCCTTGGTGGCCGGCAGGAACCTGGTGCCCATACCCGCAGCGGGGATGACGGCCTTCCGGACGGTGGTCGACATGGGCCTTGTTCTACCACCGGGACCGGCTCCCAACCGGAGGCCCGGAAGACGGCGACCATCGGCTACACTTGGCACTCAAAGGCTGAGAGTGCTAACAGCTCCGGAGGACCTCTTCAAATGCCGACCTATGAGTACGCGTGCAAAAGCTGTGGCGAGCACCTCGAGGTGGTCCAGTCCTTCAAGGACCAGGCCCTGACGACCTGCCCGGCGTGCGGCGGGTCGCTGCGGAAGGTGTTCGGCAGCATCGGCATCTCGTTCAAGGGCAGCGGCTTCTACAAGACCGACAGCCGCAGTACGTCGTCGGCCACCGCCCCGGCCAAGTCGAGCGACTCCTCGGGGTCCTCCTCCGACTCCTCCCCGTCTTCCACGCCGTCGTCCACGCCGTCGTCGCCCGCGCCGTCCACGTCATCCACGTCGTCGGGCTCCTCCGACGCCAAGGCGTCCTGACCTGCCGGATCTGAGGGCCGAGATCGCCATCATCGGCGGTTCCGGCTTCTACTGCTTCCTCGACGACGCCACCGCGCTCGACGTCGACACGCCGTTCGGGCCGCCCTCGGGCCCGGTGACGGTCGGGCGGGTGGGAGGACGATCCGTGGCCTTCCTGGCCCGGCACGGCGACCGGCACCACCTGGCCCCCCACGCGGTCAACTACCGGGCCAACCTGTGGGCTCTGCGCCGGCTGGGCGTCCAGCGGGTGATAGGTCCGTGCGCGGTGGGATCGCTGCAGCCCCACATCGGCCCCGGCGACCTGGTGATCCTGGAGCAGCTCCTGGACCGCACCTGGGGCCGGCCCGACACCTTCGTGGACGGCCCCCGGGTGGACCACGTCAGCTTCGCCGACCCGTACTGCGGCGAGCTGGGCGCGGCGCTGGCCGCGGCCGCCCGCCAGCCCGGCGGCTGGCCGGGGACGGTGCACACCGGCGGCAGCGTGGTGGTGATCCAGGGACCCCGGTTCTCGACCCGGGCCGAGTCGCGCTGGTACGCCGGGGCCGGTTTCGACGTCATCAACATGACCCAGTACCCGGAGGCCTACCTGGCCCGCGAGCTGGGCCTCTGCTACGCCGGGGTGGCCCTGGTCACCGACCACGACGCCGGGGTGGACGGCGACCCGTCGGTGGAGGCGGTCACCATGGAGGCCGCCCTCGAGGTGCTGGCCGCCAACGTGGAGCACACCCGGGCCCTCCTGGCCGCGGCGATACCGGCCATCCCGGCCGCGCCGTCGTGCGGGTGCCGGTCCGGCGGGGCCCCCAGCCTGGCCTAGGGCCGCCGTCTAGATCAGGCCCACCGGGCAGGACACCCCGGTGCCGCCCAGCCCGCAGTAGCCGGCGGGGTTCTTGGCCAGGTACTGCTGGTGGTAGTCCTCGGCGTAGTAGAACCCGCCCTCCGGCAGGTAGGCCACCTCGGTGGTGACCGGCGGGTAGCCGGCATCGGCCAGCACCGCCGTGTAGGCGTCCATGGACCGCTTGGCTGCGGCCAGCTGCTCCTGGTCGGCCACGAAGATGGCCGAGCGGTACTGGGTGCCCACGTCGTTGCCCTGGCGCATGCCCTGGGTCGGGTCGTGGGACTCCCAGAAGACCTTGAGCAGATCCTCGTAGCTGCAGACCGCCGGGTCCCACACCACCAGGACCACCTCGGCGTGGCCGGTGCGCCCGCTGCAGACCTCCTCGTAGGTGGGGTTGGGGCTGTAGCCGCCGGCGTAGCCGGCCGCCGTGGTCCACACCCCGGGGACGGTCCAGAACCGCCGCTCCGCCCCCCAGAAGCAGCCCAGACCGAACACCGCCGTCCCGAAGCCTTCCGGGAACGGGGGCTGGAGGCTGTGGCCGTTGACGAAATGGCGCTCGGGTACGGGGAGGGGGGTGCCGCGGCCGGGCAGGGCGTCGGCCGGGTCGACCATGTGGGTCTTGTGGCGGGAGAAGAGCACGCCCCCAGCGTACGACCGATCAGAACAGATCGGGCAGCTCCCCCAGGTACCGGGGCCCGTCGGCCGGGCCGTCCCGCAGGTACGCCCCGAGCTGGTCGACCAGCCACGGCGGCAGGACCCGGCCGCCGCCCGCCACCAGGTCCCGCAGGCCGTCCACCTCCCACCACTCCGAGCCGGAGAACGCCAGCGCCTCGAGGGCCTCCAGCCCCCCGGGCCGGTAGCCGCCCCCGGTGTCCGCCGGGCCGGTCAGGCGGGCCACGTGGATGTGCTCGAGCTGGTCGAAGCGGATCCCGGCGAAGGTGTAGCGGGCCCGGTGCTGCCACACGGCCGGGCCGACCTCGGCGTGGCGGATGCCGGTCTCCTCGTAGAGCTCCCGGGTGGCGGCGGCGGCGCTGGACTCACCCGCCTCGATCCCGCCGCCGGGTATCTCCCACCACTCACCCTTGGCCGGCTCGGCCGGGTCCCGGGCCCGCAGCAGCAGGACCCGGTCCCGGTCGTCGAGGACCACGACCCGGGCCGCCTCCCGGCTCAGAGCCCACACCTAGGCGCCGCTCATGGACACGTCGGAGATGGCCAGGGTCAGGCCCGACGCCGAGGAGGGGAGCCGCTCCAGGTCGTTGCCCACGGCCACCACCCCGCTCAGCATCCGCTGCAGGGTGGAGGCGATGGTGAACTCCCGCACCGGGCCGGCCAGCGCCCCGCCCCGGATCAGGACCCCTTCGGCACCCACCGAGAAGTCCCCGCTCACCGGGTTGACCCCGGAGTGGATGCCCGACACGGACTGCACCAGCAGCCCGTCGCCGACCGTCCGCAGCACCTGCTCGGGGGACAGGTCCCCCGGGAGCAGCGACACCGCCCGGGCTCCGGTCCCGGGGGCGCTGCGGTAGCCGGCCCGTACCGCCGACCCGGTGGACACGGTGCCGGCCCGGCGGGCGGCGTAGGTGTTGTACAGGAAGCGCTGGAGCACGCCGCCGTCGATCAGCACGTTGCGGCGGGTGGCCAGACCTTCGGCGTCGAAGCGGGTGGCGGTGTAGGCGTCGGGGTCGGTCGGGTCGTCCACCAGGGTGAACCCGGGGACGGCCACCTGCTCGCCGACCCGCTCGGCGAACAGCGAGCGGCGCTTGAGCACCGACTCGCCGTCCAGCGTGCCGGCCAGTATGCCGAGCAGGGTGGCCGTGATGCGCGGTTCGAACACCACCGTCACGTGCGCCGACGGCGGCTTCACCGCCCCGAGGAGACGGGTGGCCCGCTCCACGGCGTCGGTGGCGGCCTCCTCCAGGTCCAGCTCGCCGGGGCTGCGCCCCACGCTGTAGCCGCCGCCGGTCTGGGACTCGTCCCCGTCGGCGGCCACCGCGTAGGCGGACAGGTAGCAGGCGGTGCGCCGGCTGCTGGCCCGGATGCCGGTGCTGGAGACCACGGCCGTCTCCACCGCGCTGTCACCCCAAGACGCCGACTCCACCTGGCGGATGCGGGGGTCGCCGGCCCGGACGGCCCGCTCCAGTTCCAGGGCCCGGGCCACCTTCTCATCGGTCGGGAAGGCGGCCAGCTCGTCCCGCCACAGCTCCAGCCGGGCCGGCTCCACCCCGTCGGGGACGGGCAGGCCCAGGTACTCGTCCTCAGTGGCGAAAGAGGCGTTGTCGCGGGCCTCGGCCAGGGTCTCGGCGATGGCGTCGGGATCCAGCGTGCCGGCATAGGCGAACCCCTGGCGCCGCCCCACTATCACCCTGATGCCGATGCCGGCCGACTCCGCCGATGCCAGCGACTCGATCTCGCCGCCGTACACCTCGACCTCCGTGCTGTGGTCCCGGGCCACGTAGGCCTCGACCTGCTCGCCGTCGCGGGCCCAGCCGGCCACCCGGGCCGCCACCTCGACCAGTTCGGTGGCGTCGGTGGTCCCGGGAGTGGCGGCGGCGACGGTCATCGGGCCGTCCCGCCGACGGTCAGGGCGGTGACCCTCAGGGTGGGCTGGCCGTCGCCGACCGGCACCCCCTGGCCGTTCTTGCCGCACGTGCCCGGGCTGCCCATGGCGAAGTCGTTGCCGATAACGTCGATGTTGCGCAGCACCTCCGGGCCGTTACCGATCAGGTTGGCGTCGCGCAGGGGCTCGGTGATACGGCCGTCCTCGATCAGGTAGGCCTCGGTCATGCCGAACACGAAGTCGCCGGTCACGGTGTTGACCTGGCCTCCGCCCAGCTGGGCCACGTACACCCCGTGGGGGGTCTGGCGGATGATCTCCTCCGGATCCTCCTCGCCGGCCAGGACGAAGGTGTTGGTCATGCGCACCATGGGAAGGTCCCGGTAGCTCTCCCGCCGGCCGTTCCCGGAGCTGGGCCGGCCCTCCTTGCGGGCCCGCAGCCAGTCCCACATGTAGTCGGTCAGCACGCCGTTCTCGATGAGCACGTTGCGCTGCGCCGGGTGCCCCTCGTCGTCGATGGCGATGGCACCCCACTCCGGGCCCATGGTGCCGTCGTCCACCAACGTGACCAGCGGGCTGGCCACCTGCTGGCCGACCTTGCCGGCGAACACCGACAGCTCCTTGGCGATGTGGTCCGCCTCCAGGCCGTGGCCGCACGCCTCGTGGAACAGCACACCGCCGCTCCCCTGCTTGATCACCACCGGCACGCGGCCCGACGGGGCCGGGCGGGCGGCCAGCTTGGTGATGGCCCGCGACGCGGCGGCGGCGGCCAGGTCGTCCACGGAGAAGGTGTCGAACAGCTCGTAGCCGATGGTGGCGCCGACCGACTCGCGTCCGGTCTGCATGCCGGAGTCGCCCGACGCCACGCACGACACCGCGAAGCGGGTCTTGACCTGGTCGTCGGAGGCCAGCACCCCCTCGCTGTTGGCCACCAGGATCCGGCGGCGGCTGTCGCCGTAGACCGCGCTCACCTGCCGGATGGAGCCGCCGGCCCGCCGGGCCGTCTCGTCGGCCCGGCGCAGCAACTCGACCTTGTCAGCTTTCGCGACAGTTTCGGGGAGCACGGCCACCGACGTGGGAGCGGGTGCCTCGACCCGGCGGAGACCGACCGTCCTCACCCCCCCGCCACCCTGGCGGGCGGCCGCCGCGGCGGCCTCGGCGGCGGCGGCCAGGCCGGCCTCGGAAAGGTCGCTGGTGTGGGCGAAACCGGTGGTGTCGCCGGTCACCACCCGGATCCCGGCGCCTCTCTCGCGCCCGGACGCCAGGTCCTCCACCCGGCCGTCGTCGAGCCGGGCGCCGGTCCCCCGGCGGTCCTCGGCGAAGACCTCGGCGAACTCGCCGCCGCTGCGCAGGGCGGTGCGCAGCACGCCCTCGATGACCGCTTCCTCGATGAGCATGGAACTCCTAGTGGGTGGGTGGCCGTACGTGACCGGTGGTGCGGAACGGGCGCCAACCCCACCGCCACGGAGCGCGGCATTGGAACAGATCGAGGGTACCCGCGTACCGTTGCTACCCGTGGGTCTACCTGCCGGTTTGTCCAGTCAGATCGAACTCGAAGTGACGCCCGCCGACACGGCCGTGTCCGTCGGCAGCGGCGACGTCGAGGTCCTGGCCACTCCCCGGGTGGTGGCCCTGTGCGAGGAGGCGGCGGCGGAGGCGCTGGCTCCCCACCTGGCCGAGGGTCAAACCTCGGTCGGCTTCCGGATCGAGATCACGCACCTGGTCCCGGTGCTGGTCGGCAGCCGGATCACGGCGGCGGTGGCCCTGGAGCGGGTGGAGGGCAAGCGGCTCACGTTCAACGCCACCGTGACCGACAAGTGCGGCCTGGTCGCCGCCGGTCGGGTGATCCGGGTGCTGGTGGACACCGCCGCGTTCATGGAGAAGGCCCGCTAGAGGCGGACCCGGCAGGGCGCGCACCGGCCGTCGGTCGAATGGCCATCCCGCCACCCGCCCCGACGTCGTCCCCCACGTTCATTAATCTCGGCCGGTTGGCCGATCCAAAATCCCCCCACCCGTATCCCACCGCCCGCCCGGTCCAACGCTCGACCTGGTGGCGGGAGGTGCTGATCGTCGCGGTGTTCTACGGGCTTTACACCCTGGTGCGGGACATCCGCGGCACCAAACCGGTGTCGGTGGACCAGGCCCTGACCAACGCCCAGCGGCTGATACACGTCGAGCGGTGGTTCGGGATGTTCCACGAGGCGGACTTCCAGCACTTCTTCCTGCCCCACCGGTGGATCATCGAGCTGTGCGACGACTTCTACGGCACCTTCCACTTCATCGCCGCCGCCACGGTGCTGGTACTGCTGTTCTTCTGGTTCCCGGCCCGCTACCGCATCTGGCGCAACACCCTGGCGCTGGCCACCGGCCTGGCCCTGATCGGCTTCTACTTCTTCCCGCTCATGCCTCCCCGGCTGCTGCCCGCCGGCTACCACTTCGTCGACACCCTCAAGGTGATCGGCGGCCTGTGGAACTTCTCGCAAGGTCCGGTCAACGACGTCTCCAACCAGTACGCCGCCATGCCCAGCCTGCACACCACGTGGTCCATGTGGTGCGCCTGCGCGGTGTACCCGGTGATCCGCAACCGCTGGGTCCGGCCCCTGGTCTTCCTGTACCCGGCGATCACCGTCTTCGCCATCGTGGTCACCGCCAACCACTTCTTCGGCGACGTGATCGCCGGGCTGGTCCTCCTCGGCGTGGCCTACGGACTGGCCCGCGCTCTCACGGCCTGGATCGACCGCCGGGCGACCGGTCGCCTGCCGGCGCCGGCGCCCGCCGCCACGGGCGCACCGGCCGGCCAGGCCACCACCCCCTGCCACCAGGACCGGGTCCACCATTGACGGCGGTCTCGAGCACCGGCCTGCCCGACGCCGTGCGTTCCGTCGCCGAGGCGGTCAACCGCCGGCTGGCCGACCTCCTCGACGGCGAACTGGCCCGCTGGAGCGCCGTCGACGCCGACCTGGCCGCCCCGTTCGAGGCGCTGCGCTCGTACGTGCTGTCCGGCGGCAAGCGGCTGCGGCCGGCGTTCTGCTTCTGGGCCTTCGTCGGGGCCGGCGGGGAGCTCGCCGACCGGGCGGTCGTCGACGCCGGCGCCGCTCTGGAGATGCTGCACACCGCCGCTCTCATCCACGACGACATCATCGACGGCTCGCTCCGCCGTCACGGCGCCGACACCGTGCACGTCCGCTTCGCCGACCTGCACCGCCGATCCGGCTGGGCCGGCCGGTCGTCGCATTTCGGGGAGGGCAGCGCCATCATCATCGGCGACCTGGCCCTGGTGTACAGCAGCCGGCTCCTGGCCGGGGCTCCGGGCCCGGCCGCCGCCGTGTTCGAGGAGATGCGCCTCGAGGTCAACGTGGGCCAGTACCTCGACGTCCTGGGCGCGGCCGAGGGCGTGGCCGGACCGGCCGACGGGGCGGCCCGGGCCCGCCGGATCTGCCAGTACAAGACCGCCAAGTACACCATCGAGCGGCCGCTGCACCTCGGGGCGGCCCTGGCCGACCCCGACCGGCTGGCGGACCTGGCCGGCCCGCTGTCGTCGTTCGGCCTGCCCCTGGGAGAGGCGTTCCAGCTGAAGGACGACCTGCTGGGGGTGTTCGGCGACCCGGCGGTGACAGGCAAGGCGGTGGCCGACGACCTGCGGGAGGGCAAGCCGACGCTGCTGGCCAGCCTGGCCGCCTCCCGGGTGTCGGGGGCGGAGCGGGACTGGTTCGCCGACCGCTTCGGGGCCGCCGACCTCACCGAGGCGGACGTGGCCCGCCTGCAGCGCATCATCGAGGACACCGGGGCCAGGGCCGAGGTCGAGGCCGCCATCACCGGGCTGGTCAACCGCTCCGAGCAGGCACTTTCGGTGCTACCGATCGCCGAAGCGGCCCGCCGGGCCCTCGCCGAGCTGGCCCGCTTCGTGGCCGGCCGGGACCGCTGAACGGCTCATACCGCCGGTCTGCGACCGCCGGGCACCCATATGAGAGGTACCCTCGGTAGATGCTTCTGGAGTCGATCAGCTCGCCGACGGACCTGGCTCGCCTGGACCAAGACGAGTTGCAGACCCTGGCCTCGGAGATCCGGTCGTTCATCGTGCACGCGGTGGCGGCCAACAGCGGCCACCTCGGCTCGAACCTGGGAGCGGTGGAGCTCACCATCGCCCTGCACCGGGTGTTCTCCTCCCCCCGCGACATCCTGCTGTGGGACACCGGCCACCAGGCGTACGTGCACAAGCTGCTCACCGGGCGCCAGGAGATGTTCGGCTCCCTCCGCCAGGGCGGCGGCCTTTCCGGCTACCCGTCGCGGGCCGAGTCGGTGCACGACTGGGTGGAGAACAGCCACGCCTCGACCATCTTGAGCTACGCCCACGGCATCGCCGCCGCCGTGGCCCGCAGCACCAGCCCGGACCGCCGGGTGGTGGCCGTGATCGGCGACGGGTCCATGACCGGCGGCATGGCCTTCGAGGGCCTCAACAACCTGGGGCACAGCGGCAGCCGGGCGGTCATCGTGCTCAACGACAACGGGCGCTCGTACGCCCCCACCGTCTCCCGGCTGTCGGAGAGCCTGACCAAGCTGCGGCTCCATCCCGGCCTGACCTCGATGCGGTCCCGCGTGGAGGAGCGGCTCAGGGAGCTGCCCGGCGTCGGCAACCTGGCCTACAGCTCCCTGCAGGGCCTGTACTCGGCGGTGCGCGAGGTCATCGAGCCGCCGGCGTTCTTCGAGGCCCTCGGGGTGCGCTACGTGGGCCCCATCGACGGGCACGACATCCCCGGCATGGAGGTCGCCCTGACGCAGGCGGCCGAGTTCGACGGGCCCATCGTGGTGCACGTGGTGACCCGCAAGGGCCGCGGCTACGCCCCCGCCGAGGACGACGACGAGAAGTGCCTGCACGACGCCATCGTGTTCGATCCGGCCGTCGGCCCCGGCGACGAGCAGCACGCCCTCAAGGGCTACACCCAGGCGTTCAACGAGGCCATCCTGGCCGCCGGCGAGCGGAACCCGAACCTGGTCGCCATCACCGCCGCCATGCCCGGGCCCACCGGGCTGCTGCCGTTCGCGGCACGCTGGCCCGACCGTTTCTTCGACGTGGGCATCGCCGAGCAGACCGCCGTCACCTCCGCCGCCGGCATGGCCATGGGCGGGCTGCGCCCGGTGGTGGCGGTCTACTCCACGTTCTTCTCCCGGGCGTTCGACCAGGCCAACATGGACGTGGGCCTGCACGGCCAGCCGGTGGTGTTCGCCCTGGACCGGGCCGGGATCACCGGCCCCGACGGGCCCAGCCACCACGGGGTGCTGGACATGGCGCTGTGCCTGCGGATCCCCGGCATGACCATCTTCGCCCCCTCGTCGGCCCAGGAGCTGCCGGTGATGCTCGACACGGCCCTCGAGCTGAGCGGGCCGTCGTCCATCCGCTACCCGCGCGGCGCCGCCCGCCAGGTGGAGCCCGACCAGGTCGGCTCCGGTCTCAACGCCCGGCTGGTGACCCGGTCCGACGCGCCCCGGGTGTGCATCCTCTCGGTGGGCAAGATGCTGGCCGCGGCGGAGGAAGCGGTCGAGATCCTGGCCGCCGACGGGGTGGACGTCACCCTGTGGGACGTGCGGGTCGTCCGCCCCCTGGACCCCCGCATGGTGGTCGACGCCAGCCGGCACGAGCTGGTGGTGACCGTGGAGGACGGTGTGCGGTCCGGCGGGGCCGGCTCCTTCATCGCCGACGCCATGGCCGACCTCAACGAGGCCCGGAACGCCCCGCCGGTGCTGATCCTGGGCGTGCCCACCGCCTACATCCCCCACGGGTCGCAGGACACCATCCTGTCCCAGCTGGGCCTGGACGGGCCCGGTATCGCCGCCGCCGTCTCCAAGGCCCTGCCCCGGCCGACCGGGACGCTGGAGCCGTCGTCGGTGTTCGAGCAGGCATAGTGCTCGAAACCGGGGCCCACCTGTCGGCGCTGGCGTCCGACAGCGAGGCGTTCATCGACCTGGCCACCGATCACCTGGACCGGCCGGTGGCGGCCTGCCCGGACTGGACGGTGGCCGACCTGGTGGGCCACCTGGGCGGGGTGTACAGCTGGGCGGCGCTGGTGGCCGGCGCCGGCGGCGACCGCCCGGTCGTCGAGCGGGAGTCCCCGCCGTCCGACCCGGACCGTCTCGACGCCTGGTTCCGGGAGCAGCGGGCCGCCGTGCTCGACGCCCTGACCGGGCACGAGCCCGGCGAGCCGGCCTGGGTGTTCGTCCGGTCCGAGCCGGGAACGGTCGGGTGGTGGCGCCGGCGCCAGGCCATGGAGACCGCCGTGCACCTCCACGACATGGAGCAGGCGGTGGGCTCGCCGGGAACCATGGAGGCGGAGCTGGCCGCCGACGGCGCCGACGAGGTGCTCACCGAGATCCTGCCCTACTACCTGTCCCGCCGGCCGGTGCCGGACCTCAAGGGCAGCCTCCACCTGCACGCCACCGACACCGCCGGGGAGTGGTCCGTGGACTTCTCAGTGTCCCCTGCCGCGATCAGCAGGGAGCACGTCAAGGCCGACACCGCGCTGCGCGGCCCGGCGGCCGGCCTGTTCCTGTGGCTGTGGAACCGCCAGGACGCCGAGCAGGCCGGCCTCGAGGTGTTCGGCGACCGTTCGGCGCTCGACGCCTGGCCGCAGGTCCGGCTCTAGCCGCCCGGGGGCGGTGGCAGCGGCTCGAGCAGTTCCGGCCCGTCGTTGCCGACCTTGTTGACCAGGGTGCTGACCGGGAAGGCCTCCAGAACGGACGGGCCGGCCGGGACCAGCAGGCCCTCGATCACCGCCATGTCGGTGTCGGGATCCAACCAGGCCGCCCAGTCCGGCGCTTCGAGGATCACCGGCATGCGGTCGTGGATGGGGGCCATGAGCCCGTTGGCCGCGGTGGTGATGATGGCGCACGTCCGCAGCGGCTCGGCCTCGGGCTGACCAGCGGGCCTCCACACCTCCCACACCCCGGCCAGAGCCATGGGCCTCCGATCCCGCCGGCGCACCGCGTGGGGCAGCTTCCCGGCCGGCCGGCCGTCCCGGGTGCGCCGCTGCCACTCGTAGAACGCGTCGGCCGGTATCAGGCACCGCCGGCGGGCCACCGCGGCCCGGTAGGCGGGCTTGGCGGTGATGCCCTCGGCCCGGGCGTTGATCATCCGGTTGCCGACGGCCGGGTCCCTGGCCCACGACGGCACCAGCCCCCAGCGGAAGGTGCCGAGGGCCCGGCGGGGACCTTTGTCAGCGTCGTCGGTTCCTCGCCTGGTCAGGGCCACCGCGTAGACCGGCAGGGTGGGTGCCACGTTCCACCGGGCCGGCATCTCCTCGGTGCGCACCTCGTCCACCTCGAACACCTCGGCCAGTTCGGCCACCGTGGAAGTGGATGTATAACGCCCGCACACGGCCGCCCAAGCTATCGGGACGACATCGACGGTCATCGCAACAGGCGCGCCGTTAGACTCAGCCTCAGCAGCCTCCCCCATATGGCCTTCGTCTACCCCCCGTCCCGACTCACCCGCTGGGCGCCGGTCCGCCGGCGCCTCTCCTCGTTGGCACCCGCCGCCCTGGCCTTCGTCCTGGCCACCGCGGCACTGCTGCTCGGGTGGCGAGGCGTGGACCAGGCGGCGCAGACCTACCGGGTGATCCAGTTCCACCTCCACGGGATGATGCTGTGGGACTCCGGCTGGTACGCCGGCAACTTCCCCCTCGGCTACAGCGTCCTGTTCCCCCCGGTGGCCGGGATCTTCGGCCTCCAGGTCATGGCCGTGGCGTCGGCGGTGATCGCAACCTGGTCCTTCGACCGGGTCGTGCGCTCCTATCTGGGCTCCCGGCCGGTCGGCACCTGGTATTTCGCCATCTCGACGCTGCTGCCGGTCACCATCGGGCAGTGGCCGTTCCTGGCCGGGGAGGCCACCGGCCTGCTGGCCCTGGTGTGCCTGCAACGGGGCCGGCGGCCGGCGGCCATCACCCTCGGGCTGCTGGCCGCCCTGTTCTCGCCGCTGGCCGCCGCCTTCCTGGCCATGGTGTGCCTGGCCTGGGCGGCCTACAACACCAACCGGCGGCGGTGGATCATCGCCACCGCGGCGGTCAGCCTGGCCGTGATCGGAGCCATCGCGGCGCTGTTCCCGGGCACCGGGCCCGACCCGTTCCCGTGGACCGGGCTGGTGCCCAGCGAGCTGCTGTGCCTGACCGTGCTCACCCCCCTGGTCCAGACCACCCCGGCAGTCCGGTTGGGGACGCTGCTGTACGCGGTGTCATCGTTGTTCTCGTTCGTGGTGCCCAACCCGCTGGGCGGCAACGCGGCCCGACTGGCGGCGTCCATAGGAGTGCCCCTGCTGGCCTGTTTCCTGACCGCGCCCGGACCGGCCCTGGCCCGGCTCAGCCAGTCGCATCTGGTGCAGCGGCTGTCCCGGGGCCACAGCCTGCTTCTGCCGGGTCGCTGGCGGTATGCCGCCGTCCTGCTGGTCGTGCCGTTCGCGGTGTGGCAGTGGGCGCCGTGGAACGGCATCATCACGTCGCCCACCCCGACCGGTTTCACCCAGCAGTCCTTCTACACCCCCCTGGTCAACGAGCTGGCCCGGGTGGCCCCCGACCCGGTCCGGGTGGAGGTGGTCCCGACCGCGGACCACTGGGAGTCCGCCTACGTCGCCCCCCACGTGGCGCTGGCCCGGGGCTGGGAACGCCAGCTCGACACCGCCGACAACCCGGTCTTCTACACCGTCGGCGCCCTCAACCCCTCCAGCTACCGGTCCTGGCTCGACCACGACGGGATCTCGTACGTGGCCCTGCCGGCCGCCCCCCTCGACTACGCCGCCAAGGCGGAGGGTTCGCTGCTCACGTCCGGGCATCTGCCCTACCTGACGCTGGTGTGGAGCACCCGGGACTGGAAGCTGTGGAAGGTCACGTCCAGCCCGGGGCTGGTCAGCGGGCCGGGGACGGTCACGTCCCTCGAGCCGGACCACCTGACGATCATGGCCCGCTCGCCCGGCCTGTTGACGGTCCGGGTCACCTACACCAAGTTCTGGTCGGTCCGCTCCGGGGCGGCCTGCGTGGGCCCCGCCCTGGG
>DASSZD010000062.1:0-14148 GCA_035702985.1 Acidimicrobiales bacterium | reverse complement strand
CTGCGACCAACAGCGCTACCAGTCCCAGCACTGGTACGCGCCCCCAAGTCTTTTCCACCGTTTGTCCCTACTCTTCGCCGCCCCAAACGGCAGCCCCGCCGGGACTCTAAACTATCGGTCGTTCGCCGGGGAACCTCAAGCGCCGAATTGGGCGAAAAAATCCCACATCACTTGCTCGGCCGAGGGGGTCTGGCCGGAGCCGGCCTGCCAGGTGTGGTTGGCCCCCTGGTAGAGCACCTCCTGGACCAGGCGGGAGTTGGAACACGGACCCCACCGGGCGATGCTGGTGGCCCCCAGCGTCAACGTCTGGCGGGACGCCGAACAGCCGTCGGCGGCGAGGTAGCTGTCCACCAGCTGGTTGACGGTGGGCTCGGTGAAGCCGTTCTGTACGACCGGCGGCCCGTTGACCGAGTCCTCCGGGTCGGCCGTGCCCGCCATGATCAGCACCGACGCCGGCGGTGGCCCCGAACACGATGTGGTGCGGGTGGCCCCGTACACCGCTACCGCGGCGAAGGCCGACGGCTCCCGGCACGCCATCTCCATAGCCAGCTTCCCGCCATTGGAATAGCCCGCCAGGTACACCGGTCCGGGGGCGGCGTCGGGTTGGCTGGAGCGCACCCGGTCGATCACGGTGTTGACGAAGCCGACGTCGTCCACCCCCTGGTTGGTGGGGGGCCCGCAGCACGCCCCGGCGTTCCAGAACTTCTCGTAGTACTCCGGGTAGACCAGGATCACCGGCCCGGCCACGCCCTTGAGATTGTCCCGTGCCGCCTCGATCTCGGCCGAGACGCAGCAGCCGGCCAGCTCCACGACCACCGGGATGGGGGTGGCCTGGCGGGCCGCCGGTCGGAACAGGATGTAGCCGCGGCTGAGGCCCTGGTAGGTGAGGCTGACCTTCTGCTCCACCCAGTGGACCCCGGACTGGGTGGTGGGCACGGCCAGCGGCGGGACCGGGATGGTCGTGGTGGTCGACGAGGCGGCGGCGGCCGTGGCCGAGGTGGTGGTCGACGCCGGGGAGGGGCCCGCCGAGGTGGTGGCGACGTGCGCCAGGTGGGCCGGCTTGCGGTGCAGAACGGGCTTGGGGCGGGGGTGCCCGGCGATGAGCACGCCGGCCACCAGCAGGCCCAGGACGGTCACGCCGAGGAGCACCACCCGGCGGGGAGGCGAGGGGTTCATGCCGGTGCCGGGGCGGGGGTCGGGACCGGCCGGGGGCCGCGCCGGCCGGTGAGCCACAGGCTGAGCCGGCTGCGACGCAGGACGTCGACCGCCACGAAGGTGCCGACGTAGACGAACGGGACCAGCCCGAAGGCGATGACCGCCTCCACCGCCCCGCTGGGCCAGGTGGCCAGAACGGCCGAGATACCCGCCCAGGCGGCCACGTCGAGGGTGGCCTCGAGCAGGAGCGGATGGGCCAGGTACAGGCCGAACGAGACGTCCGACGCCTTCTCCAGGAAGGCCAACCGGCGCACCGAGGCCCGGTCGGCGACCCACAGCCCCAGACCGAACTCGGCGGCGGTGACCGCCACCGCCTCGATCACATTGGCCGGCTGGAACACCTCCGCCGCCTTGATGGGGGCGTAGCCGAGGAACGACAGGTCGGCCAGGTAGCTGCCGATGGACAGGGCCAGGGCCGCCACGAACGCCACGGCCAGGAGGCGGTAATGGTCCCGGATCCAGGCCGTCGTCTGGTCGAAGTACACGGCGGCGGCGATGCCGCCCACCACGTACATCAGGTAGCTCGGTAGCCAGGTCCCCGGATGGTCCAGCCAGATGCCCAGCACCGGGGGTCGCCAGTTGTAGTGCACGGCGGCGGTGAACAGCACCTGGAACGCCGTGCCGAGCACCACCGCCCGGGGCAGCAGCCGGGGCCACCGCCGGACGGCGGCCATCAGCAACGGGAAGATCAGGTACAGCTGCATGGTGAGCAGCAGGAAGTACAGGTGGAACTTGGCTCCCCCGTCGAGGAGGTCCAGGAAAAAGGTCCCGATCGACGACGCGCTCGGGTGCAGGTCCCCGTCGGTCACGTAGTAGATGAGGCTCCACAGGACGTAGGGGGCCACCACCAGCGGGTACCGGCGCTTCCAGAAGGGCACCCGGCCGAGCGGCTTGCGCCGGAAGCTGTAGGTGAGCACGAACGCCGACAGCATCAGGAACACCGAGCGGGTCACGTGGGTCACCTCGAGCACGGCGTTGGCTGCCAGTGAGGACCTGGTGTTGGCCAGCGAGGTGCTGTGGACCAGGAGCACCCCGGCGATGGTCAGGAAACGCACCACGTCCACCGCGGCCAGGTGGCCACCGGCCGGAGGGGCCGGGGGCCGGGTGGCCGACGGCAGGTCGGCGGGCGGTCCGACGGCCGCCGCGTCCGTCCCGGCCGCCGTTCCGGAGGACAGCGTCACGGGCGCGGCCGTAGGCCCGGTGTCGTCACCATCACTCGTACAGTCTTTCCCACAGTTCTGAAATTTGAATGAGGGGGGTCAGGAAAAAGGGGGGGTCAGCGCAGAGCCGGACCGGCCTGCAGGTCCTGCCGGCTGCTCGGGTCCCTCAGCAGGTCCCGGGCCAGCTCGTCGAGCCGGTCCACCAGGCGGGCGTCCATTTCGTCCGACCATGATCCTAGCCACTGGGTCAGCCGGGCCCGGCGCGCCGCCACCAGCCGCTCGATGGCCACCTCCCCGTCGCAGGTCAGGCGGGCCGTGTGGCCGTCCACCGTGACCAGGCCGGCGTCCTGGAGGGGCTGGAACAACCCGACCATCTCCCCCGGCTCGAAACCGAAGCGCTGCCCCAGCTCGGCCACGTCCAGCTCGGGCCGGCCGTCGAGGCGGAACAGGATCCAGGTGGAGCGGGGATCGAGGCCCAGGCCGGCGTTCTGGGCCAGCTCGGTGTAGATCCGGGTGCGGTCCTCCCGGCTGGCCAGCACCGACAGGACCCGCACCACCTCGTCGGAGGAGTCGGTGTTGGAGGGCATGGACGTGGGGGCCAGGGACTGGGCCTGGTCCGGGGTGGCCACCGCCTGGCGTAGCGGCACCTCTTTGAGCAGCAGGGTGAGGAAGAACGCCACCGCCGAGATGGGCACGGCCCACAGGAACACCGTGTGCAGGGACGACGCGTAGGCGTGGATGAACCCCGAGTGCACCGCCGGCGGCAGCCGGTCCAGCGCCGCCGGGCTGGCCCCGGCGGTGCCGCTGAAGCCGGCCGGGAGGGGCAGGCCGGCCAGGTAGTGGTGCAGGTTCCCGGTCAGCTGGTTGGCGAAGATGGCCCCGAACACGGCGGTACCGAAGGAGCCGCCGATGGACCGGAAGAAGGTGGCGCCCGAGGTGGCCACCCCCAGGTCCTTGTACTCGACCACGTTCTGCACGGCGATGACCAGGACCTGCATGACCCCGCCGATGCCGACTCCGAGCACGAACATGTAAAGCGTGTAGTCGATGGCCGGGGTGCCCACCCCCATCAGGGACAGCAGGTACATGCCCAGGGTCATGACGGCGGTCCCCACCACCGGGAACACCTTGTAGCGGCCCCAGCGGCTGATCAGGATGCCCGAGCTCATCGAGGTCAGCAGGAGGCCGGCCATGAGCGGCAGCAACTGCAGGCCGGAGCCGGTGGGGCTGGCCCCCCGCACGACCTGCATGTACTGCGGCAGGTAGGTGATGGCCCCGAACATGGCGAAGCCGACCACGAAGCCCACCGCGCTGGTGGCCGAGAACACCCGGTTGGAGAACAGCCGCAGCGGCAGCACCGGCTCCGCCGCCCGCCGCTCCACCGTCACGAAGGCGGCCAGCAGGATCACCCCGCCGGCGCCGAGCAGGTAGATGGGCGCCGAGCTCCACGGGTAGGTGACCCCGCCCAGGGTGGTGAGCAGCACGAAGGAGGTGGCCGCCCCGGCCAGCAGCAGGGTGCCGGCGTAGTCGATGACGTGGGACACCCGGGCCGGGGGGTTGGGCAGGACGATGGCGGTGACGACCAGGGCGACCGCCCCCACCGGCAGGTTGATGTAGAACACCCACCGCCACGAGAGGTTCTGCACGAAGAACCCCCCGAGCAGCGGTCCGATCACGCTGGTGACGCCGAACACGGCGCCGAAGATCCCCTGGTAGCGGCCCCGGTCCCGGGGGGACACCACGTCCCCCACGATGGCCTGGGCGCCGATCATGAGCCCGCCGCCGCCGACGCCCTGCAGGGCCCGGAAGCCGATCAACTCGATCATCGACTGGCTGATCCCCGAGAGCACCGAGCCGACCAAGAAGATGACGATGGCGGCCTGGAAGAACAGCTTGCGCCCGTAGAGGTCGCCCAGCTTCCCCCACAGGGGGGTGGACGCGGTCGAGGCCAGGATGTAGGCCGTCACCACCCAGGACAGCTGCGACAGCCCGTGCAGGTCGCCGGCGATGGTCGGCAGGGCGGTGGCGACGATGGTCTGGTCCAGAGCGGCCAGCAGCATGCCGAGCAGGAGCGCCCCGATGATTATCAGCACCCGGCGGTGGTCCAGGTCCTGCCCGGCGACGACGGGGCCGGACGGGGCAGGTGGTGGGGACGGGGCGGCGGAGCGCTGGTCGGCGTCGCTCAAAGGTGCTCCTCTTCTGGCGGATCGGCGGGCGGATTCTTCTGGCTCAGCGGTTTCGGGGAGATGTCGCCCAGCCGCTCCAGGTTACGCCAGGGTTACGGCAGTGGGACCTGAAGTGACCGCCGGAGACCGACTCCCGCCCCGGCGGCCGTGCTCGGCCCCTACCCTGATGAGGCAGTGCCGGACCGTATGCAGGGGATCAAACCGGACCTGGGCCGGGTGACGGCACAGTTGCGGCGCGGCCTCGGGCGGCTGGACCGGATCCAGCGGCGGCGGCCATGGCTGGCGGTGCCGGTGGCGGTGGTCCGCAAGTCCTCCGAGGATCAGGGCGGCAACCTGGCCGCTCTGATCGCCTACTACGGGTTCCTCGGGGTGTTCCCCCTGCTCCTGGTGTTCGCGGCGATCCTCAGCCTGATCCTGGCCGGCGACCAGGAGCTGCAGAACAGCGTGCTGCACAGCGTCGAGCGGTCCTTCCCGGCCCTCTCGCAGTACCTGCAGGGCACCATCAGGACCAGCCAGGCGGCCCTGGGGATCGGCCTCGCCGGGGCGGCATGGGCCGGCCTGGGCGTCACCCGGGCCACCGAGCAGGCCATGAACACCATCTGGGACATCCCCCTCGGTGACCGCCCCGGCCTGTGGTGGGGCCGGGCGCGGGGGCTGTTGATGCTGGTCATCCTGGGGGCGACGTTCCTGGCGTCCGACGCGGTGAGCGCCCTCCGGGGCGGCGGCGGGGTGCTCGGGGCGGCGGGCGACGCCGTGTCGGTGACCGGGTCACTGGTGCTCAACCTGGTCCTGTTCGGGCTGGCGTTCCAGGTTCTCACCAACCGCCACCTGTCCTGGCGGTCGGTCGCCCCCGGCGCCGCCGCCGGGGCGGTGGGCTGGACGGCGCTGCTCAATCTGGGCTCGCTCTTCGTCAGCCGCGAACTGGCGCACGCCTCCCGGCTGTACGGGTCGGTGGGCTTCGTGATCGCCCTGACCGCCTGGATCTACCTGGGGGCCCGGTTGGTCATCTACTGCGCCGAACTGAACGTCGTGCTGGAGTACCACCTCTGGCCCCGCAGCCTGAGCGGCTCGGCCGGTACCGACGCCGACCGGCGGGCCCTGCTGCGCCAGGTCCGGGAGGCGCAGCGCAGCGCCGGGGAGACCATCGAGGTGACGTGGTCCAAGATCACCGGCGCCGGCACCGAACCGGGCGGACCCCGAACCGGCGGCCCGGAAGCCGGGGTGCCGGCCGCGGTGGCCCAGCTGCAGCTGCTCGACGACCTGGCCCGCGAGCGGGAATCGACCCGGGACCCGAGCCGCCTGGAGGAGCTGGCCCGGGCCCGCCGGGCCGCCGCCGACCAGGCGGTCAAGGCCCTGGTCGCCGCCGCCCGTCGCGATCCCGACCTGGGCTGCTCCCTCGAGGCGCTCGGCGCCAAGCCTCCCGAGACCCTCCGAAGGGCACGGGCTCCTGTCCGGCCGACGGGCTCGGAGGCGAACGGCGGGGACCTTTTTCCCCCTGATCGGATCTAGGACAGCACCGCGCTCTTCCGGGCCGGGACCACGCCCGCCGTCTCCAGGGCCACCATCAGGTCATGGGGGTTGGACGCCGCCGCAATCGCTGATTGCAGCGTGGTGACCTGGGCCCGCACCAGCTGGAACAGGCTCTGGTCGAAGGTCTGCATCCCGTAGTAGCTGCCCCCGGCGATCTGCTCCTCGATGCTCTCCCCCGGGCTGTCCGGGTCGACGATGCAGTCGGCGATGCGGCCGGTGACCACCATGGCCTCGATGGCCGGGGCCCGGCCCTGGCCGTCGGACGTGGGCACCAGGCGCTGGCTGACCACGCCTTTGAGCACCCCGGCCAGGCTGAGCCGGGCCTGGCGGTGCTGGTTGGCCGGGAAGAAGTCGATGATCCGGTTGATGGTCTCGGTGGCGCTGGTGGTGTGCAGGGTGGACAGCACCAGGTGGCCGGTCTCGGCGGCGGTCAGGGCGGTGGAGACCGTCTCGCTGTCGCGCATCTCTCCGATGAGGATGACATCGGGGTCCTGGCGCAGCACCCGGCGCATGGCCTGGGCGTAGTCGGCGGTGTCGGCGCCGATCTCCCGCTGCCAGATGACCGATCGCTTGTCGGTGTGGATCACCTCGATGGGGTCCTCGATGGTGACGATCTTGCTGGCCCGGGTGGTGTTGATGTGGTCGATCATGGCGGCCAGGGTGGTGGTCTTGCCCGAGCCGGTCGGCCCGGTGACCAGCACCATGCCCCGCTGCTCGTTGGCCAGGCGGGTGACGATGGGGGGCAGGCCCAGCTGTTCGGCCGTCACCGCCGAGGGCAGCACCCGGCGCAGCACCACGGCCGCGCTGCCCCGCTGACGGCAGGCGTTGCCCCGGAACCGGCCCACCCCCTTGATGGACAGCGAGAAGTCCGCCTCCCCGGTGCGCTCGTACTCGGCCCACCGGTCGGCCGGCATGATCTGCCTCAGGGTGGATGCCAGCTCACCGGCTTCCACGGCCGGGAACGGCGCCGGCCGCAAGTCGCTCGTCACCCGGATGCGGGGTGGTCCTCCCACGCCCACGTGCAGGTCGGATCCACCGCAGGCCACCAGGTGGGCCAGCATCGCGGCCAGGTCACAGCTCACATCCCCATGTCGGCCGTGAACAGGCTGACCTGAAGCTACTGTCGGTCGAGCCACGCTCTTCAGGGGGATCCAGATGCAGCTGCACTTCGCCACCGTGTGGGAGACCATCAGCGATCTCCACCCCGACGTCGACGCGGTGGTGCAGGGGGAGCGCCGCCTCTCCTACCGGGAGTTCGACGAGCTGGCGGCCCGTTTCGCCGCCGCTGTAGGCGGGGCCGGCCTGGGGCCGGACTCGAAGGTGGCGCTGTACCTGTACAACAGCCCCGAGTACCTGGTGGCCCAGTACGGAGCGTTCAAGGCCCGGGCCGCCGCAATCAACGTCAACTACCGCTACGTCGACGACGAGCTGGCCTACCTGCTGGCCGACAGCGACAGCGAGGTGCTGGTCTTCCACACCTCCCTGGCGGACCGGGTGGCGAGGGTGGCCGATCGGCTGCCCCTGCTGCGGCTGCTGGTGGAGGTGGACGACGGCGGCGGCGTCCACCTCGACGGGGCGGTCCCCATGGAGAAGCTGCTGGCCGACCACGACCCGGCGCCCCGCGTCGAACGGGGCGGGGACGACCTGTACATGCTCTACACCGGCGGCACCACCGGCATGCCCAAGGGGGTCATGTACCACCAGCACGACTTCGTCAAGGGCATGTACGCCAACTTCGCCCTGCTCGGCCTGCCGGTGGCCCCGCCCGCGTCGATCGAGGAGATCCCGGACTTCGTAGCCGCCATGGACCAGCTGCCCCGGCTGGTCTCCATCCCGTGCCCGCCCCTGATGCACGGCACCGGGATGTGGGTGGGAGCCATGCCGGCCCTGGTGGCGGGCGGCACCGTGGTGCTCCTCGAGAGCCGCACCTTCGACCCGTCGGAGCTGTGGCGGGTGGCGGAGCGGGAGCGGGCCACCCGGGTGGTGGTGGTGGGCGACGCCTTCGCCCGGCCCATGCTCAGGGCTCTGGAGCAGATGGAGAGCGAGGGCCGGGCCTGCGACCTCTCCAGCGTCGACAGCATCGCCTCCTCGGGGGCCATGTGGAGCGCCGAGGTCAAAGACGGGCTCGCCGCCCGCCTCGACGCCGTGATGATCGACGCCCTGGGCTCCACGGAGGGCGGCGGCTACGGGGTGACGTCGGCGTCGAGGACGGCCAAGGTGGACACCGCCCGGTTCTCGCTGGTGCCCGGCACCCGGGTGATCACCGCCGACGGCCGTGACGTGGAGCCGGGATCCGACGAGCAGGGCCTGCTCGCCACCCAGACCGGGGCGTACGGCTACTACAAGGACCCGGAGAAGACGGCCCGCACCTTCCGGGAGCTGGACGGGGCCTGGTACGTGCTCACCGGGGACTGGGCCACCGTGGACGCCGACGGCAGCATCCGCCTCCTCGGCCGGGGGTCGAACTGCATCAACTCCGGCGGGGAGAAGATCTACCCCGAGGAGGTGGAGGAGGCCCTCAAGCGTCACGAGGCGGTGGATGACTGCCTGGTGGTGGGCCTACCGCACGAGCGCTTCGGCCAGCAGGTGGTGGCGGTGGCGGGCTGCGGCCGGCCGGAGCGGCCCGGCGGGGACGAGCTGCGGGCCTGGCTGCGATCGTCGCTGTCGGGTTACAAGATCCCCAAGCACATCGTGGTGGTCGATGCGGTCCGCCGGGCGCCCAACGGCAAGGCCGACTACGGCTGGGCCCGCCAGGTGGCCAGCGAGGCGGCGCCGGCCACCGCGGGCTGAGCCGGACCGGCCACAGGGTTGGGGTCCGCTAGAGCGAGCTGAGCCGCCCCCGGGCCCGGCCCCATTCCCGGACCTCGGCCCGGTCCCACAGGCCGGCCCGTACCGGCGGGGGGAAGTCATGGCTGCGGACGAAGCGCTCGGCCAGTTGCCTCGGCACCGCGAACAGGGCCGCCACCTGCACGACCGTGAGCAGATCAGGATCGGGAGCAGTCGTCACATCGACAGCGTCGGCCGGCGGCAGGCGGGGGTGGAGGGGGTCACCTCCGTTTTCGCGCCGAGCTTCGCCGTTGGGCGGTCTGGTCCCCCGCCGGGGGCGCCCCGCTTCCACCCCGGCGCCGGATACCGGTCACATGCGGGGCGGGTGCGGCGACTCCTTGACGGTGACGCTCTCCCCCTCCAGCATGAGCCGGCGGATCTCCCGCAGGGCGGCCCGGCGCCGGTCGGGGTCCAGCCGGTCCACGAACAGGACACCGTCGAGATGGTCGGTCTCGTGGGCCAGGCACCGGGCCAGCCGCTCGGTCCCGACGATCTGCACGGGCTCGCCGTGGACGTCGGAGCCGCGTGCCACGATGCGCCGGGGGCGGGGCAGCCGGCAGGTCAGGCCCGGGATGGACAGGCACCCCTCCTCGTCGTCGACCTGGTCCTCGGACTGCTCCACCAGGACCGGATTGATCAGGTGGGCGATGCTGCGGTGGTTGGGGGACCCCGGGTCGTCGACCCCGTAGACGAAGACCCGCAGACCCACCCCGATCTGGGGTGCGGCCAGCCCGGCTCCGCCGGAGTCGTCCAGGGTGTCGACCAGATCGTCGACCAGCCGGCGAAGGGACCTGTCGAAGCCGTCCACCGGCCTGGCCTGCTGACGCAGCACCGGGTCGCCGAAGAGCCGGATCGGGCGCACGCTCATAGCCGACCGTATCCGATGGCAGGCCGGTGACCACTGCTGCGGCCGGGGGCTACCGGCAGGGCGGCCGGTAGGGAGCACCCTGGATGTAGCGGGCCCATTCCGGTCGGGTTATGGGCGTCCCGGCCATGGAGCAGACCCGCTGGATGGCCGTGGCCGGCCGGTAGTCCCAGAAGTGGAGGGTCCGGTCGCTTCCCCCGGCGGCCAGGACCCCACCGTCCGGGCTGAAGCTGACCGCGAACACGGAGTCCCGGGCGGCTCCCAGGGTTTCGAGCAGGCGGGGCGCCGCCCGGTTCGCCATGTCCCACAGCCACACCGAGTGGGCGGTGGTGGCGGCGGCCAGGGTGCGGCCGTCGGGGCTGACGGCGAGCTGGAACACGTCGCCTTCCGGCCCCGACAGCGGACGGCCCAGCAGGCGGGGGTGGACCGGATCCGTTATGTCCCACAACCGGATGGTCCCGTCGGCGCTGCCGGCGATCAGGGTGCGCCCGTCGGGGCTGATGGCGGTGTCGAACACATAGCTGCCGAACCCGCCCACGGTGGCCAGCGGGACCGGGCGGTCCGGGTGGGAGATGTCGTAGAGGCGGACCTGGTTGTCGCTGGCGCCGACGGCCAGGAGTCCGTCCGCGGGACCTATGGAGAAGCCCAGTACCTCCCCCGAACCGGTGACGGTGGTGGACAGCAGGACGGGCCGGTCGGGACGGCTCACGTCCCAAAGCCGGATCTGTGACCCGTCGTCACCCGCGACCAGGATCCGGCCGTGGTGGGTAAAGCTCAGCTGCTCCACGTGCGGCTTGCTGCCCGTGAGCGGGGGGCCGACCGGGTGGGCCGTGCCATCGGCAGCCAGCCCGAACAGCTGGACACGGCCGCTGGGGTCGGCGGCAGCCAGCAGGCGCCCGTCGGGGCTGACAGCCCCGGCGCCGGCCACCGGGCCGAAACCGGGCGGATCGGCGACCGGACCGATCCGGCGGGGCGCGGACAGTCCCGTGACGTCCCAGGTGGTCACCTGACCGGCCGCGCCGCTGGTGGTGACGGCCAGCAGCCGGCCACCGTATGCGTAGTCGAGGGAGAATATGTTGCCCGGCTCGGTGTAGGACGCCGGGGTGGGCAGGGCCCAGATCCTGGTCTCGCCCCCCGAGGCGGACGAGACCAGGTGGTGCCCGCCGGGGGTGAAGGCCACGGACGTGACCGGGTTGGGCATCTGCAGCGTCTCGGCCACCGACCAGCTGCGGGTGTCGTAGACGCGCACGGTGCCGTCGGAGGATCCGGCGGCCAGAAGAGAACCGTCGAGGCTGAAGGCGCTGCAGTTGAGCTCGGCGGTGGCGGCGTCCAGCGCCGCCGTGGCGAGCCGCATCGGACCATGGCCGGAGACGGACCACACCCTCAGGTTGCCGTCACTGCCTCCGGCCCCCACCCGGGTCCCGTCCGGGCTGAAGCCCACGCTCTGCAACGACACGTCGGCTCCGGTGGTGGCCACCTGCGGGTTCGGGTCGCCCAGCGTCCATACGGCCAGGGTGCCGGTGCCTCCGGCGGCGGCCAGGCGCCGGCCGTCCGGGCTGTAGGCGACCGCTTTGAGGGGCACGCCGCCGGGGGCGGCCAGGACCGGTTGCGGGACCGGCCGGCGGGGATCGGTGACGGTCCACTGCCGGACCGTCCCGTCCGCACCGGCACCGGCCAGGTGCCGCCCGTCCGGGGAGAACGCCAGGGAGTACACCGTGCTGTTGAACCCCGTGAGGGTGGCCAGGCGGGTGGGGTGGGCCGGGCGGGCGAGGTCCCACAGCCCGACCCGGCGATCGGTCCCCCCGACTGCCAGCAGGTGGCCGGCGGGGCTCATGGCGATGGCGTAGTCCTGGTTCGCCGGGCTGCCGACCGCCACCTCGGCGACCCGGGCCGGCGGGCCGGACGACCGGTTGTATATGGCCACGGTGTCGGTACCGGACTGCGCCACTGCGAGCAGACGCCCGTCACCCGACAGGGCGTCGAACTCCGGGCCGGCCGGCCCCAGCAGCCGGGTGGGGATGGCGCCGGCGGTGGCGTCGACCAGGGCCGAACGGGCCTGGACGGTCGGGGCGATACGGTACGCGGCCACGGCCAGCTCGGCGGCCAGCGACGGTTGGGATCCGCTCAGGTCGTCGGCCTCGACGGCCACCTGCCGGGACAACGCCTGGTCGCGAGCCCGTTCGGCGCCGTTGCGGGCGCTGACCGCCACCACCGCGAGGACGATGGCGGTAGCCGCCAGCAGGCCGACCACCCCCAGCAGCTGCTGGGTGCGGCGGGCCCGCCGGCGTTCGGCCCGCAACTGGCGGTCCCGGTGGTGGACGGACGCGCCCAGGAACTCCCTCTCGATCCGGCTCAGCTGCCTTCCGGGGGCGCCGCCCTGATCCGCCTGCTCCGATGCCGACACCAGCCGGGCGCCGGCCCACAACAGCGATTCGTCCCGCCCGGCCGCCGACCAGACGTCGGCCGCATCGGAGAGCTGGTGGTGCAGCCTCAGCCACTCCCGGTCGGATTCCACCCACTCACCCAGTCGGGGCCACGCCCCGAGCAGGGTTTCGTGACTGATCTGCACGGTGTCGGCGGCCGCGGTCAACAGCCGGGCGGCCACGAAGCGCTCCATCACCGCCCGGGCGTCCTGGTCCCAGCCGGGGTCGCCGGTCTCGAGCAGCTCCGCCCGGCGGGCCCGGCGCCGGGTGGGGGGTCCGTCCCGGTCCAGGCGGACCAGGCGGGCGAACAACGCCCGCGCCACCTCCCGTTCCGGTTCGGTCAGGCTCTGGTACAGCTCCTCGGCCGCCTGGCGCACCGCGCCCCGCAGCCCACCCACAGCGAGATACCCGGCTACGGTCAGCCGGTTCTGCCCGGCCCCGTCCCAGGTGGCCAGAAGGGCATAGGAGAGCAGCGGTAACGCCCCGGGGTCGTGGGCGAAGCCGGGCGGCCCGCCCGGGGCCAGGTCGGCGAGCACCAGGTCCACCAGACCCTCCTCGACGGCGACACCCACCCTCCGGGCCGGTCCCAGCACCGCCTCGCGGAGCTGGGGCACGGTCATGGGACCGAGCAGGACCTGGCTGTGGCGCAGGGCCGGCAGCAGTGCCGTCTCGGCCGCTGCTTCCTGGTAGAAGTCGGCCCGGATACCGACTACGACCAGCGTCTGCTCCTGCAGGAGCTGGAGTCGGTGCAGCAGCTCGGCCCGGCGCCCGTCGGGGAGGGTCAGAGCCTCCTCGAACTGGTCCACGATCAGCACCGTCCGCCGGGGCGGAGGGGTCGGGTCTGCGTCGGGCGCCACCTGAGGGAGCTGGTCGGGGGTGATGCACCTGGCCACCCAGCGGGTCCCGCCCTCGTCGAGAGCCCCGCCGTTGATGGCCGGCAGCAGACCGGCCATCAACAGCGAGGACTTGCCCGAGCCCGACGGCCCCACCAGGGCCACCGTCCCCCCGGACGAGATGGGGTCGTCGCGGAGGTCCCGGAGCCGGGCCAGAAGCTCTTCCACCGCCGCTCCCCGGCCGAAGAACAGTTCCGCATCGCTCTCCCGGAACGGGTCCAGCCCCCGGTACGGGGCCAATCCCTTGGCCGCCCGGCCGTCCGAGGCCCGCCGGGCTCGGGCCAGGGCGGCCAACCAGCGGTCGACCTGTTCCTGGTCGGACACCCCGCACTCGGCCAGGATCCGCCGGTACAACCCGAGCTGGCGGGGCCCGGGCAGGTGCCGTCCCGAGAAGTAGTCCCCGAGGGTGGCGGCCGGGGAACCCAGCTTCCGGGCCAGGTCCCGCACGGTCCAGCCGGACCCCGAGCGCAGGGCGGTCAACTCGCGGGCCAGGTCCTCCCGGGTCTGCACCCGGTCGGGAACAGCCCGATCAACTGCTTCTATCGCTCTCCCCCCGCCCCCACCGAATCCACCACGGCGGGCGATGTTAGCTCCGAAAACGCACGAAACGGGTGGTGAGGTCCTGCCCGGGCCGTCCGGGGTTGTACGGAGTTGGCCGCTTCACCGGTTGTCGAGCCGGAACCCTGGATAGCCTGCGCAGCCGGGGCAGGGGCCCGGTCACTCGGCAGCGGGGCGGGCTCGCTGCTGGGTGGCTGCCTCTGCCCTACCGGATCGGGACACCGTCGGCCCCGGCCGGGGTGGTACAAGCCAGACCGCTCGCCCCGCCGGCGCCGGTATGGCACACTCGGGCCGGTGGACGCACCCGCCGAGGCCGTCCGGGTCCGGCGCCGCGCCGTCGTGCTCGACACATCGGAGGCCATGACCGCCGCCCGGGCCCTGTACGAGTCCGCCGGTTTCGTCCGCACCGGCACCCGGACCGAGACCGGGGTTCACGACTCGCGCTGCGAGATCCTCTACCGGTTGGAGCTGCACCGGCCGTGAGGGGACTTC
>DASSZD010000052.1:0-63477 GCA_035702985.1 Acidimicrobiales bacterium | reverse complement strand
TCGAAGGCCTGGTCCACGCTCACTGCGTGGGTGTGGGCGATTATGCCCTTGGCCTGCTCGATCACCACCCGGGTGGTGAGAGCGGTCTGCAGCTGTTGTGCCAGTTTCGCCAGTTGCTCCCGGTCGTCGTGGCGCTCGGTCACGTCCCGCACGTTGGCCACCACGTACCCGGCGGACGGATCGCCGAGCAGGTTGGTGAAGACCATCTCGGCCCAGGACCAGCCGTCCGCCAGGCGCGACACCCGGCACTCGTGGGGTCTGACCCCGTCCGGGGCGGCCAGCGCCCGTTCGTAGTACTCGCGGGCAGCGTCCAGGTCGTCGGGATGGATCAGCTCCCAGAACCGGGTGCCGAGGGTGCGCTCCCCGGTCCAGCCGAACAGCCGGGCGGCGGCCGGGCTGACCAATGTGATGCGGTCGTCGCGGGCCAGCAGCAGGGCCGCGTCGGATGACCGGACCAGCAGGGGTTCCACGGCCCGGGCCAGGTCCAGGGAGACCCCGACCATCCCCACCATCTCGCCGGTGCTGCTGCGGACGGCGGTGTCGGTGACCAGGGCGGGGAACCGGGTCCCGTCCCGGCGCCGCACGGTGAAGGCGCCGGACCAGGGGTTACCGGCCCGCAGGGCGGTCATGATCTCGCCGGCGAGCGCCTGGCCGATCTGGGGGACGGTGAGCTCGGTTATCGGGCGGCCGAGCGCCTCGGCCGCCCCCCACCCGTAGATCTCCTCCGCCGCCCGGTTCCAGAACACCACGGTCCCGGCCGCATCGGTGGCGATCACGGCGTGGCCGAGCTGGTCCAGCAGGACGGCCGGGTCGGACCACACCGGCCCGGTCTCCCTGCCCGGTGGGTGAGCTTGTTCAGCGCCCTGATTGTCCACGCTGACCTCTCCGGCGGTGGCGTCGGCTCAATCACGCCCCCCGTCCGGGACAGTAGTCGTCAGCGCACGGCGGAGTAGCGTTTTCCGGTGAGCTTGCCCGGAGATGCGCCATCGGCGCCCCCTGACGAGAATTCCGGAAGCTCCGGGCAGCTGTTCCGGCTGGCCGGGGCGGCGTTCGTGGTCCTGGCCGCCGAGCCCCTCTTCGTGCTGGTGGACACCGCGGTGGTCGGGCACCTGGGCCCGGTGCCGCTCGCCGGCCTGGGCATCGGCGGCACCCTGCTCTCGCTGGTCGCCATGGTCGGGGCCTTCCTCGACTACGGCACCACCGGGCGCTCGGCCCGGTACTTCGGGGCCGGGAACCGGTCCGGCGCCATCGACGAGGGGATCACGGCCACGATCCTGGCCGGGGTCCTCGGGCTGGTGGCGGCGGCCGCCGGGGAGATCTTCGCGGGGCCGTTGATCCATCTGCTGGCGGGCGGGAACCGGGCCACCGCCCACGCCGCCCTCACCTGGTTCCGGCTGGCGGTCCTGGGCCTGCCGGGCGTGCTCGTCGTACTGGCCGGCAACGGCTGGATGCGCGGCGTTCAGGACACCAGGCGCCCGGTGCGGATCGTGGTGGGCGCCAACGTGGCCTCGGCGGTGGCCTCGCCGCTGCTCGTGTACCCGGCCGGGCTGGGCCTGTCCGGCTCGGCGCTGGCGAACCTGGTGGCCCAGACGGTGGGCGGGGCCCTCTTCGTCCGGGCCATCCACACCGAGGGACGGCCCTGGCGGCCGACCTGGAACCGGGTGCGGGGCCAGCTCGTGGTGGGCCGGGACCTGCTCCTGCGGGAAGCGGGGTTCCAGGCGGCGTTCCTGACCGCCGCCGGGGTGGCGGCGAGGATGGGGACCCCCCAGGTCGCCGCCCACCAGGTGGGTTACCAACTGTGGATCCTCATCGCCCTGGTCCTGGACTCGTTCGCCATCGCGGCCCAGTCACTGGTCGGGGCGGCGCTGGGCGGCGGTGACGCCGCCGGGGCCCGGCGCACCGCCTGGCGGGTCGGCCGCTACGGGCTGCTGGCCGGCTGCGGGGCGGCGGCGGTGCTCGGAGCCGGGTGGGAGCTGATCCCGCGGGCGTTCACGTCCTCGGCGGCGGTGGTGCACCAGACCCACCTCCTGTGGCCGTTCCTGGTCGGCATGCAGCCTGCGGCCGGGATCCTGTTCGCCCTGGACGGGGTCCTGATCGGTGCCGGCGACGTGGCGTTCATGCGCAACGTCACCCTGGCCGGCGCCCTCGGGGTGTTCGTGCCGCTCACCCTGACCTCCTATTTCCTCCACTGGGGCATAGCCGGGGTGTGGGCCGGGCTGACCGGGTTCATCGTGGCCCGGCTGGTCGGGATGGTCGGGCGGGCCCTCGGGACCCGGTGGGCGGTCGTCGGGGAGGTGGACCGCCGGTAGGTTGGAGCGGTGACGACCACCAACCGTCTTGCTCTCGAAACCAGTCCCTACCTGCGCCAGCACGCCGACAACCCGGTGGACTGGTACCCGTGGGGCCCGGAGGCGTTCGAGGCGGCCAAGAGCCGGGACGTGCCGATCCTGCTGTCCGTCGGCTACTCCGCCTGCCACTGGTGCCACGTGATGGCGCACGAGTGCTTCGAGGACGAAGAGGTGGCGTCGGCGATGAACGCCGGGTTCGTCAGCGTCAAGGTGGACCGGGAGGAGCGCCCCGACGTCGACAGCATCTACATGGAGGCGGTGCAGGCCGTGACCGGCAGCGGCGGCTGGCCGATGACCGTGCTGCTCACCCCCGACGGCCGGCCCTTCCACGGCGGCACCTATTTCCCCAAGCGACAGTTCCTGTCGGTGCTGGAGCAGGTCGGCTCGCTGTGGCGGGAACGCCGGGCGGACCTGTACCAGGCGGCCGACCAGCTTTCGACCGCCGTCAGGACCGGGACGGGGCTGCCCAGCCGGACCTGGGCGGCGGCGGGGGACGCCGGGGCGGCCGGATCGCCAGGGCTGCTGGCCGTCACGGCGGACGCCCTCCTGCAGCGCTTCGATCCGGAATGGGGAGGTTTCGGACGGTCACCGAAGTTCCCGCAGCCGCCGATGCTCGAGACGCTGCTGCTGGCAGCGACCGAGACCGGCCGGTCGGACCTGGCCGATGCCCTGGTCACCACCCTCGACGCCATGGCCAGCGGCGGGATCTACGACCACCTCGGCGGCGGGTTCGCCCGCTACTCGACCGACCGGGCGTGGCTGGTCCCCCACTTCGAGAAGATGCTCTACGACAACGCCCTCCTGGCCCGGGTGTACCTGCACGCCTTCCAGGCCACCGGCTCGGACCGCTACCGCCAGGTGGTGTCCGAGACGCTCGGCTACGTGCTGAGTCCACCCATGAGCATCGCCGGGGCTGGTTTCGCGTCGGCCGAGGACGCCGACAGCGAGGGGGTGGAGGGCCGTTTCTACGTCTGGGACCGGGCCGAGGTGCTGGAGGTGGCCGGCCCGCACGTCGCCGACTGGTACGGGGTGACCGAGACCGGCAACTGGGAGGGCCGCAACATCCTGACCCGCCCCCAGCGCGGCGTACTGGCCCGCCCGGCGGACGTGGAGGCCGGCCGGCAGGCCCTGTTCGAGCGCAGGAGCCGCCGGGTGCGCCCCGGCCTGGACGACAAGGTCCTGACCGAGTGGAACGCCATGGCCGTGGCCGCCCTGGCCGAGGCCGGCCGGGCCCTCGACCAGCCGTCGTGGGTGGCGGAGGCGGAACGGGTGGCGGAGTTCCTGCTGGCCAACCTGCGCCGTCCCGACGGGCGCTGGCTGCGCAGCTGGCAGGCGGCGGCCGGCGGGCCGCCTGCGCAGCGGCGGCCGCTGGCCTACGCGTCCGATCACGCCTGGTTGGTGGAGGCGTTCACCCGGCTGGCCGAGGCGACCGGCCGATCCCGCTGGGTGACCCGGGCGGTGGAGGCTGCCGATGCCCTGGTGGACCTGTTCTGGGACGACGGGGCGGGAGCGTTCGTGACCGCCGGGCGGGACGGCGAGGCCCTGATCGCGTCGCCGGTCGACACCCACGACGGGGCTCTCCCCTCGGCCAACTCCGTCGCCGCCACGGCGCTGATCCGGCTGTCGGCGCTGACCGGCGAGGACCGTTACCGGGCCCGGGCCGCGGCGGTGGTGGAGGCCATGGCCCCGGCCCTGGGCGCCGCGCCCATCGCTTTTTCCGGGATGGTGGCGGCGGCCGCCCTGCTGCAGAGGGGCACCACGGAGATCGTCGTCACCGGCGACCGTCCCGACCTGGTGTCGGTGGTCACCGACCGCTACCTGCCGTTGGCGGTGTGGACCTGGGGCGAGCCGTTCGAGTCGCCGCTGTGGGACGGCCGGACCGGGACCGATGCCGCGGACCGGGCGTACGTCTGCCGGGATTATGCTTGCCGTGCCCCGGTCTCCGAGCCAGCGGAGCTGCGCTCACAGTTGGAGACCATCCACCCGTCACTGTCCGCCGATCGATAAACATGGGTTTCCGTGTCGACTACCACCGTTCCTGAGTTCCATCCCGTACTCAAGGATCTGCCCCGGGTGAGAGTGTCGGCCGGCGCCACGCTGCAGCTCCTGGTCGTGGCCGCCGACGGATTTCATTGCGCCGGAGTGGACCTGGCATCAGGCGCGCTGGTGCGGGCCTGGTCGCCCGAGGCCGCCGAACCCCGGCCCCGGCCCTTCGACGTGGTCGAGGTGATCCTCGACGAGGACCAGGAGGCGGTCCCGGACCCGGCCCAGCCCGAGGCGCTGGCCCTGGTCGGGCCGCCGACGGTGGTGGACCGCATCACCGGCCGGCGCTGCGAGCGGCTCCTGCGGCCCCTTCTGCACCCCGAGGGTCAGCCGCTGCTGGGAGTGTCGGCCACCGCCATCCCGTTCTGGGAGCGCCGGGGCGACCATCCCTCCATCGCCGTGGTGGAGCCCCACGGCCGGATCGCCTTCCGCCGGGAGGGCCAGTACCTCGCCTGCCGGTTCGACTGGCTGGGCCACGAGCGGGAGCTCCCCTGCCTGGACCGGTCGGTTGCCGGTCACATGGACCGCAACGGGCTGGCGGTCATGGCCGCCGGCAAGGGTGACCGCCTGGTGGTCTCCCTCACCGCCCCCATCGACGGGCGCTGCCACAAGGTGGTCGAGACGCTCCTGCGCCGCTCCTAGCCGGCCGGCGCGTCAGGGGTAGCTGCCCACCGGCACCACCACGTCGGGGTTGGCGGCCGTATGAGCCGCCCGATCAGGGTGCGAACTTGGAGGCCAACTCGTCGGCCATGGCCCAACCGAATCCGATGAGGACGTCGTGGCGGCCGTGATCGAGGCCGTCGAAGAGGGCGGCCACCTCGGCCTCGACGGTCTCGGGCTTGGCGACCGAGAAGTCGAACACCCCGGCCGCGTTACCGTCGCCGGTCACCACGAAGGTCCGGTCGTCTATGCGACCCTCGGCCCCGAACCGCTTGGCCAGCCGCCGGCTCCAGGCCCTCTCCTCCCCGCTCGGCTTGTGGCCGGGGCGGGGGCAGATGTCCTCGAGGCCCTTGAAGGCGGCGAAGGCCCCGGCGTCGATGAACCGTGTGCCGATCAGGACGTCCTCGTCGGGGAAGGCCAACACGGCCCGGCGGAACTGGGCGGAGATGATGGCCTTGAGGACCTGGTCCCGCTTGGAGTTCCGCTTGACGGAGGCCAGCCCCCACAGGAGGCAGGGCGTGCCGCCGATCCGCTCCAGGGTGCAGAACGAGAAGCCGACGAGCTTGCCCGCATCACGGACCTGGGTGATGAGAACCCAGGCCTCGGGCTGCTTGGACAGCAAACCGATGTCGAAGCCGGCCGGCCCGTCGGTGACGATGTCCGCCATCTCGGCCAGCTCAGCATCCGAGAGGGCGGTGCAGTCCTTCGTGTCGACTTCCAGCGTCATACCGCGGTAACTCTCCTCACCCACGTAGCCTGACGAGCCAGTTTACGCTGTTATCGGGGCTTCCATCCAACGCCCCTGCTCCGCCGCACCAACCCCGGTCGCCGCCACTCCCGGTCGGAACGGTGCCACCCGAAGCGTCCAGTCGGGGCCGGCCCGCTCCCATCCCGGGCCCCCGGGCCGGGTTGGGGCTCAGGCCATGGCCAGGGACGCGGCGATCGTCCCCGGCGCCGAGGCCAGGCAGCCGGGGCCGAGCAGAACCCGGAGCTCGGCCAGCAGCCCCTTGGTGGCGTCCACCCCGAACCCGGGGGCCAGCCGTATGCACTTCTCCCCCACGTGCAGGAACACCGGGGACGGGCCGGGGTGCTCCAGGAGCAGCCGCTTGAGGTCGTCGACCCGGGCGTCGGTCAGGGCGTGCAGGGGCAGGTACAGGTGGAGCGGTTCGGCCCCCGACGGGGTGAAATCCGGCTTCTTGATCTCCAGGCAGATGAGCTTGGGCTGATCCTCACGCAGGTCGAGGCGACCCTTGACGCAGACCACCGCGTCGTCGGCGAGCAGGTAGCCCACCTCGGTCATGGTCTTGGGGAAGACCCACACCTCCATCGACGAGTCCAGGTCCTCCAGCACGAAGGTGGCCATCAGGTCGCCCCGCTTGGTGTACTTGCGGACCAGCCCGGTGATCACGCCCCCCACCCACCGGGCGTCGCCGTCACGGCCGCGGAAGGCGTCACGGCCCTCCCCGCCGGTCGGCTCCTGGCTGGCCTGGGCCCGCAGCTCGGCCAGGGTGACGTCGGTGTGGCGGGCCAGGGCGGCCTCGATGCCCTTGAGGGGATGATCGGACAGGTACAGGCCCAGCATCTCCTTCTCGAATGCCAGGCGGGCGGTCTTGTCGAAGTCCTGGTCGGGGATCGGCACCCGGGCGTCGTCGAAGACCGCCTCGCCCGAACCGCCCGGGTCGTCGAACAGGCTCATCACCCCCTGGTCGGCCTCGCGCCGGCGGGCCAGGGTGCGGTCCACGATCTGGTCGAACACCAGGCACAGCCCCTGGCGGGGATGGCCCAGGCTGTCGAAGGCCCCGGCCTTGATCAGCGATTCCACCGTCCGCTTGTTGAGGACCATGGGGTCCACCCGGGCGCAGAAGTCGTAGAAGTCGGTGAAGGGGCCGTTGGCCTCCCGTTCGGCGATCATTTTTTCCACCAGGGCCTCGCCGACGTTGCGGATGGCCGACAACCCGAACGGGATGACCCAGCGGGAGGTCCCGTCGGGGTCTTCGATGCGGGCGGCGGTGAAGTCCGAGGCCGAGACGTTGACGTCGGGCACCAGCACCTCGATGCCCTGGGTGCGGCACTCGGCCAGGTAGACGCCGGTCTTGTCCTTGTCGTCCTTGACGCTGGTGAGCAGGGCGGCCAGGTACTGGGCCGGGTAGTGGGCCTTGAGCCACGCCGTCTGGTAGCCGACCAGGGCGTAGCCGTAGGCGTGGGACTTGTTGAAGGCGTAGTCGGCGAACGGCTCGATGATGTCGAACAGCTGCTCGCCCAGCTTGGCCCCGTAGCCGGTGCGCTCGCAGCCGGCGATGAACTTCTCCCGCTCCTTGGCCATCACCTCCCGGATCTTCTTGCCGGCCGCCTTGCGGAGGTTGTCCGCTTCCTCGAGGCTGTAGCCGGCGATCTTCTGGGCCACCCGCATCATGGACTCCTGGAAGATCATGAGCCCCTGGGTGTCGCCGAGGACCTCGGCCAGGTCCGGGTGGAGGTAGGTGATGGGCTTCCGACCGTTCTTGCGGTCGGCGTAGTCGTAGTGCATGTTGGCCGCCATGGGCCCCGGCCGGTACAGGGCGTTGAGCGCGGCGATGTCCTCGAAGCCGGTGGGGGCCAGTGACCGCATCAGGGCCCGCATGGGGCCGCCCTCCAGCTGGAAGATGCCTATGGACTCGGCCCGCTGCAGCATCTCGTAGACGGCCGGGTCGTCGAGGGGGAGGTTGTCGACGTCCACCTCGACGCCGGTGGTCTCCTGGATGAGGACCAGGGCCCGGTCGATCACCGACAGGTTGCGGAGGCCGAGGAAGTCCATCTTGAGCAGCCCCAGCTCCTCCACCCCGTGCATTTCGTACTGGGTGACGATGGGGGCGTCCTCGGGCTTGCCACCCGGCTCCGGCTTGCGCTGGATGGGCAGGTTCTCCGTCAGGGGGTCGCCGGCGATGACCACCGCGGCGGCGTGGATGCCGTCCTGACGGCGCATGCCCTCCAGGCCCCGGGCCACATCGACGACCTTCCTGGCGTCGGGGTCGGTGGCGATCAGGTCCCGCAGGTCGGCAGCCTGCTTGTAGCCGTCGGCGTACTTGGGGTGCTCCTCCAGGCAGGCCCACAGCGGGGTGTCGCGGCCCATGACCAGCGGCGGCATGAGCTTGGCGATCTTGTCCCCCAACCCGTAGGGGTAGCCCAGCACCCGGGCCGCGTCGCGCACCGCCGCCCGGGCCTTGATGGTGGAGAAGGTGATGATCTGCGCCACCCGGTCCCAGCCCCACCGCTCGGCGGCGTAGCGGATCATCTCCGAGCGGTACCGCTCGTCGAAGTCCATGTCGATGTCGGGCATCTGCTTGCGGCCCGGGTTGAGGAACCGCTCGAACAGCAGGTCGTAGCGGATGGGGTCCAGGTCCACGATGCGCAGGCAGTACGCCACGCAGCACCCGGCCGCGCTGCCCCGCCCGGGACCCACCCGGATGCCGCTGTCGCGGGCGTGGCGGATCAGGTCCCAGACCACCAGGAAGTAGTCCGAGAACCCCATATCGGAGATGACCCCGAGCTCGTAGTCGAGCCGCTGGACCACCTGATCGGGCAACGGGCTCCCGTAGCGGGCCTCGGCCCCCTGGTAGGTGAGATGGCGCAGATAGGTGTCGGCGGTGTCGAAACCGGCCGGCCGGGGGAACTCCGGCAACTTGGGCTTGCCGAACTCGATCTCCACGTCGCAGCGCTCGGCGATCCACAGGGTGTTGTCGCACGCCTCGGGGAAGTCCCGGAACAGGTGGCGCATCTCCGCCGCCGTCTTCAGGTAGTGCTCGTCACCGTGGAACTTGAACCGCTTGGGGTCGTCCTTGACCGAACCGGTCTGCACGCACAGCAGGGCGTCGTGGGCCTCGGCGTCGGAGCGCGACACGTAGTGGCTGTCGTTGGTGGCCAGCAGCGGCGCCCCGATCCGCTTGGCCAGGCGGATCAGCTCCGGGTTGGTCTTGTGCTGCTCCGGCAGGCCGTGGTCCTGCAGCTCCACGAACAGCGAGTCCCGGCCGAAGATGTCCTGGAGGCGGGCGGCCAGCGTGGTGGCCTTCTCGAAGTCCCCCCGCAGCAGGGCCTGCAGCACCACGCCGCCCAGGCAGCCGGTGGTGGCGATGATCCCCTCGTGGTGGCGCTCGAGCAGCTCCCAGTCGCAGCGGGGCTTGTAGAAGTAGCCCTGCAGGTACGCCTCGGAGGAGAGCTTGAGCAGGTTCTTGTAGCCGGCGTTGTTCTCCGCCAGCACGGTGAGGTGGTAGTAGAGCTTCTCCCCGGCCTCGCCCTCGCCGCCGCCGTCGTCCATCCGGCCCCGCCGGACCGGCCGCTCGAAGCGGGACTCGCCGGCCATGTAGGCCTCGGTGCCGATGATCGGCTTTATGCCGACCTTGCGCGCCTCCTTGTAGAAGTCGAGGACGCCGTACATGTTCCCGTGGTCGGTGATCCCGATGGCCGGCTGGCCGTCGGCGGCCGCCCGGGCGATGACGTCGGGCACCCGAGCCGCACCATCCAGCATGGAGAACTCGGTGTGCTGGTGGAGATGGGTGAACGACGCGCCCACGCTGCGCTTCGCCTCCTTCGCGAGCCCGGACGGGCGTAGCTTCTGTCCACAGGCCCTGTGGAAAGAACTGTGGAACAACTACACCCGTGTGATTAGGTTCGAGGGTAGCGCACCGGGGTGACGGCTTCGTCCCGCCGACGGTCGCCCGGCGGCCCCGTCAGCGCAGGGCCGGGGCCACCTCCTCGATGAACAGGTCGACCGTGTCGCGCCGGCGGGCCGGGTCGGCCAGGTTGAACCCGGGGAAGATGAACTCGTCGGCCCCGGCCCCGGCGTAGGCGGCCATCTGCTCGGCCACCTCGGCCGGGGTACCGATCACCGTCGGCCGCCCGATGTCCCGGTCGCGGACCCGGGCCAGCCACGACCGGTCCGTGGAGAGGAACACCAGGGCCTGGGTGGAGACGGCCAGGCCGGCCCGGTCGCGACCCAGCTCCTCGCAGTGGCGGTCCAGGACCTGCAGCTTGTGCCGGAGCAGGGCGGGGGTGGTCCAGGTGTTCCACTCGTCGGCCAGGGCGGCGGCCAGGCGCATGGTCCGCTTCTCCCCTCCCCCGCCGATCAGGATGGGCAGGCGCTCCTGCACCGGGGCCGGCTGGTTGGGGGCGTCGTCGAGGTCGTAGTACCGGCCGGAAAAAGTGGTCCGCCGGTCGCGGAGCAGCCCGATCACCACCCGGCACGCCTCCTCGAAACGGTCGAGGCGGGTGCCGACCGGGCCCAGATCCAGGCCGTAGGCGGCGTGCTCGTTGGCCTGCCAGCCGGCGCCCAGGCCGAGGGTCAGGCGGCCGCCGCTCATGTTGTCGACGGCGGCGGCGATGTTGGCCAGCACCGCCGGGTGGCGGTAGGTGACGCTGGTGACCAGCGAGGCCAGCCGGAGCCGGGGCACGGCCGCGGCCAGGCCGGCCAGCACCGACCAGCACTCGATGGTGTCACCGTCGAGGGGGGTGGTGTCGCCGGGCGAGTCGGGCATGAAATGGTCGGCGAAGTACACCCCGTCCCACCCGGTCGCCTCGCAGTGACGGGTCAGGTCGAGGATCTCATCCCACCGCCAGGCGGGAGACGGCCAGATACTGAAGCGCATGCGCGCAGCGTAACGAGACCGGCGGGGGGTACCGGCCCGGCTAGAGGTACTGGCCCGGCCGGGGGTGGTCGTCGGCCTGCCCGGGGGGCAGGCTGCGCTGGCGCATCTGCTCCAGCTGGGCCCGGGCCGCCATCTGCTGGGCGAACAGGGTGGCCTGGATGCCGTGGAACAGCCCTTCCAGCCAGCCGACCAGCTGGGCCTGGGCCACCCGCAGCTCCGCCTCGCTCGGGATCTCCCCCGGCCCGAACGGGGACGCCATGCGGGCCAGCTCGGCCTGCAGGTCCGGGGACAGGCCGTCGGAGAGCTCCTGGACCGAGGTGTCGTATATCTCCCGCAGACGGTTGCGGGACGCCTCGTCGAGTGGAGCCTGGCGGACCTCGTCCAGGAGCTGCTTGATCATGGATCCGATACGCATCACCTTCGCCGGCTGCTCGACCGCCTCCCGGTCGCCGGCACCCCCCTCGGTGTCGCCGTCGCCGGGCTGGGCGCCGACGATCAGAACCTGGTCGGGGACGTTCGGAGCGGAGTCTGAGCCTGGCATCACACCTCCCAGTCTGCCCCGCCGGCCGGCCGGGAAGAAATTGTGGAGGAAAAAGGGCCGGGCTCAGTCCGCCCGGCGGCCCCGGCCGGCGAGCAGCGGGACGAACATCTCCGCCGCGGTCAGCGAGCCGTGGCGGCACAGCAGCCGGTTGCCGGCCGCCTCCCCCGGCTCCAGGTAGGCCACCGGGGCGAAGGGGACCAGGGCCACGTCGCCCAGACGGGCCCGGATCACCGGTCCGACCGGGCCTCCCAGCCACCCCTCGGCCTCGACCTGGTCGTAGGTCGCCACCCAGGCCGAGTCGCCGTAGAGCTCGACCAGCAGCTCGGCCAGCTCCTTGGCCTCACCCGGGGCGCCGGTCGGGGTGTGCAGCCACCGGAACCGGGGCTCCCCGCTGACCAGGGCCACCCGGGCCATGACCTCCGGGGCCAGCTCGACCACCTGGGAGCCGACCTGGACCTGGCCGTGGTCGGCGGTGACCACCACCGCCACGTCCGGGGGTACGGCATCGAGGACGTCGGCGACCAGGCGGTCCACCGCCGTCAGCTCGGCGTCGTAGTGGGCGCCGAAGCCCTGCATGTGGGCCACCCGGTCGATCCCGTCGTAGTAGGCGTAGACGAACGGCTCCCCGCCGGCGATCTGGCTCCGCACGTCCACGGCCAGGCCCGACGGCGAGTACCAGCCGACCTGACGGGCGCCGTGCTGGTGGGCCTCGGTGAACGGGGTGCCGGCGAAATCGGCCTTGCTCACCACCGGGACCGGGCGCCCGCCGAAGGGCGGCAGGGTCTGGAAGCCGGCCGGGTCCACGAACGGGCGGGCGTCGCCGGAGACGCTGGCCTTCCACTTGAGGACGTTCATGACCTCGGGACCGGCCGGCCCCGGGACGACCACCCGGTAGCCGACCACGCCGTGGGCGGCCGGGGGGGCGCCGACCACGAGCGAGGTCAGAGCGCAGGCGGTGGTGCTGGGCGCCACGGTGGTGATCGGGCCGCCGGTCATCGACGCCAGGGTGGGAGCCAGCCCGGCCCGCTCCTGCAGCTGGTACCAGCCCAGGCCGTCCAGCACGACCAGCACCGCCCGCCCGGCGTCGAGGGCCGGGCCGGGCAGCCACTGCGGTCGCTCCCCGGGCGGGGCCAGCAGCCCCGGGACCACCCCGGTCAGGTTGGCGGCGCTGTAGTCGGGCAGCACCGCCGGCGTCTGTGGGGCCCCGCCGGGGGCCGGGGCCGGCCCCTCGTCGCGACCGCCGCTCAGGCTCATGCCCCCACCCTAGAGGTAGAATGCGACAGTGAAGGTTTCCACGCGCGGGGATTACGCCAGCCGGGCGCTCCTGTCGTTGGCCCTCCACGCCGGGCAAACCCTTCCCACCTCGGTCAGGGACATCGCCGAGCGGACCGGCCTGCCCCAACCGTACCTGGAGCAGATCCTGCTGGCGCTCAAAGGCGCCGGGCTGGTCCGCTCCAAGCGGGGGGTGGGCGGCGGGTACGTCCTGGCCCGGTCCCCAGCCGACATCACCCTCGGCCAGATCGTCAGCGCCGTGGACGGGCCCATCCAGGCCGGTGACTTCGGCGAGCCCCACCAGAACGGGGCCTGCGACCACGAGGGCCAGTGCGTGCTGCTGGCCGTGTGGTCGGAGGTGGGCCAGCACATGCGCCGCCACCTGGATTCGTTCACCCTGGCCGACATGGCGGCCCAGGCCAGGGGCACGGCGTCCTACACCGGTCCCGGGATGGACCAGCCCGAGGCCGGCGGCGACCGCCCGGGCGAGGCCCGCAGCGGCCAGGCCCGGGGGGCCGGGGCGGCCCGGGCGCTGACCTGACACCCGACCCGGCGGCAACAGCCGCCGGAGGGCGGCCGGGCGATCAGGCGCCCAGGTAGGCGGCCCGGATGGAGTCGTCGTTGAGCAGCGAACGGGCCGGGGCCGACCGGGTGATCCGGCCCAGCTCGATCACGTAGGCCCGGTGGGCCAGTGACAGGGCCTGCACCGCGTTCTGTTCCACCAGAAGGACGGTTGTGCCCTGGTCGTTGATCTCTTTGATGATCCGGAAGATCTGGGTGACCAGCTTGGGGGCCAGACCCATGGACGGCTCGTCGAGGAGCAACAACTGAGGCCGGGCCATCAGGGCCCGGCCGATGGCCAGCATCTGCTGCTCCCCACCCGAGAGGGTGCCCCCGTACTGGCTGCGGCGCTCGGCCAGCCGGGGGAAGAGCGTGTACACCCGCTCGAAGTCCTCGTCGAGGCCGCCCCTCCGGTCGTAGGCCCCCATCTCCAGGTTCTCGATCACGGTCATCCCCGGGAAGATGCCCCGACCCTCCGGCGCCTGGCACAGGCCCAGGCCGACCCGGCGGTGACCGGACAGGTGGGTTATGTCCCGGCCGTCCAGGGTGATCCGGCCCCGGCGCACCGGGCGCAGGCCGGAGAGGGTCTTCAAGGTGGTGGTCTTGCCGGCCCCGTTGGCCCCGATGAGGGCCACGATCTCGCCCTTGTCCACCTCCATCGAGATGCCTTTCAGCGCCTCCACCTGTCCGTAGAACACGTGGACGCCCTCTACCTCAAGAAGCATCTGTCACCTCGGCTCCGGGCTCCTGGTCGGCCGCCATGGCGTCCAGGGGGCTCTCATCGTCGGTATCGGGGCGCCCCAGATAGGCCTCGATGACGGCCGGGGACTCCCGGACCTCCTCGGGGCGGCCCTCGGCGATCTTCCTGCCGAAGTCCAGCACGGCGATCCGGTCGCAGATGGACATCACCAGGCTCATGTCGTGCTCGATCAGCAGCACCGTCACACCCCGGTCCCGGATGGCCCGGATCAGCTCGGCCAGACCGTGCTTCTCGGCCGGGTTCATGCCGGCGGCCGGCTCGTCGAGCAGCAGCAGCTTGGGCCTGGTGGCCAGGGCCCGGGCGATCTCCAGCCGGCGCTGGCTGCCGTAGGAGAGGTTGCGGGCGGCTTCCTCGGCGACCTCGACGATCCCGCAGAAGTCGAGCAGCTCCCGGGCCAGTGCCTCCCCGTCGCGCTGCTCCCGTCGGTGCCGGGGCAGGCCCAGGATGGCCCCTGGGATGCCGGTGCGGTGCTGGGCGTCGGCGCCGACCATGACGTTCTCGAGGGCCGACATCTCCGGGAACAGGCGGATGTTCTGGAACGTGCGGGCCACCCCCCGCTGGGTGATGCGATGGGGCTTGAGCCCGTTGAGGGGGGCGCCGGCGAACCGGATGATCCCCTCGCTCACCTGGTAGACGCCGGTGATGACGTTGAAGCTGGACGTCTTGCCGGCCCCGTTGGGGCCGATCAGCCCGAAGATGCTCCCCTCCGGGATGGCCAGGTCCAGATCCGAGATGGCCACCACGCCGCCGAAGCGGATCGTCACCTGGTCCATCTCCAGCAGCGCACCGGCCGGGTTCACGCCTCCGCCTCCTCGAGCGTGGGTGCGACCAGCGGGGCGCCCATGCCCCCGCCCGACGCCGGCTCGCTCATCTCGGCCCGTCGGCGCCGGGACGGCAGCAGCCCCTCGGGCCGGAAGATCATCATCACCACCAGGGCCAGGCCGAACACCAGGATGCGGTACTTGTCGAAGCCTCGGAAGCGTTCGGGCAGCCACACCACCAGGAAGGCGCCGAGGACCACCCCGGCCATGTTCCCGGACCCGCCCAGCACCACGGCGGCCAGGACCAGGATCGACACCTGGTAGGAGAACAGCGTGGGGTCGATGTGGTTGGCCTGGGTGGCGAAGAAGACGCCCCCCGCCCCGCCCACCGCGGCGCCGATGGCGAACGCCCACAGCCTCATCTTGTACGTGGGCACCCCCATCAGTTCGGCCACGTCCTCGTCCTCGCGGATGGCCACCCACGCCCGGCCCACCCGGCTGCGTTCGAGCCGCCGGACCGCCCAGATGGCGGCGAAGATCCCGGCCAGCACCAGGTACCAGTACGGCTTGAAGTCGGTGACCCCGTAGGTGAAGGCTTTGATGTGGCCGATGCTGGGCGGATGAGGGATGGCCGATATGCCCTGGGCCCCCCCGTCGAAGTTCAGGTTGGTGGCCGCCTGGGAGATGATCAACCCGAAGCCGAGCGTCACGATGGCCAGGTAGTCGCCCCTCAGCCTCAGCGTGGGCGCTCCGAGCAGCAGGCCGGCCAGGGCGGCGGCGGCGATGCCGATGGGGAGGATCTCCCAGAAGTTGAGATGGTCGTGGGTGGTGAGAATGCCGATGGAGTAACCCCCGACGGCGAAGAACGCCACGTACCCGAGGTCCAGCATCCCGGCCTGGCCGACCACCACGTTGAGACCGATGGCCATGAGCACGTACACGCCGATCTCCTCGGACAGCACGTTGGACCAACCGCTCTGCGGGGCCATCACGTGGGCCACCGGATTGCTCGGGACCAGGATGGCCAGCGCCAGGTACACCACGAGGACCACGACCGCCTTGACCGGTATCGGCAGGCGGCGCCATCTCCGGCCGGCCCGGCCGGTCAGGCGGTTCCACCCGCGGCCCACGCGGCGCAGGTCCTCGCGCGGCCCGTCGGCCCGGCGTGCCGGCTTCTGCTCCACGCCGGTCACGCCCGGGCCCTCGCCAGCGACTCGCCCAGGATGCCGGTCGGGCGGAACAGCAGCACCACCACCAGCACCAGGAACACCACCGGGTTCTGCCATTCGGTGCCGAACAGGCTGGACCCGTAGAACTCGAGCAGGCCGATGACCAGCCCGCCCAGCAGGGCCCCCCGGAGGTTGCCGATCCCGCCCAGCACGGCGGCGGTGAAGGCCTTGATGCCGGGCAGCTGACCGACGTTGAACTGGGTGTAGCTGTAGTGCACCTCGAACAGCACCGCCGCCACCCCGGCCATGAGGCCGCCGATCAGGAAGGTGTAGAGGATCACCCGGTCCAGGTTGACCCCCATCAGCGTGGCCGTCTCCGGGTCCTGGGCCACGGCCCTGATGCCACGCCCCAGCTTGGTGGCGCCCACCAGTCGGTCGAGCCCGAAGAGCATGATCAGGCTGACCACCACCACGAGGATGTCATCGGTGGTCACCTGGGCCTTGCCGATGGTGAAGACCACGTTGTGGCCCATGATCGACGGCAGCGGCCGGGAGTCCCGCCGCTTGAGGATCCACAGAGCGGCGATCTCCTGCAGGGCGAAGGACATGCCGATGGCCGATATCAGGGCGGCCAGCCGGCTGGATCCCCGGCGGCGCAGCGGCCGGTAGGCCACGAACTCGAGGATCACGGCCACCCCGCCGGAGCCGATCATGGCCGCCACCGCGCAGACCAGCAGCAGGCCCACCAGGGCCAGGCCGCTCTGGGCGTGGTGGATGTTGAAGACGTTGATCACCCCGAGCATGGCGACGGTGCCGATCATGAACACCTCGCTGTGGGCGAAGTTGATCAGCTTGAGCACGCCGTACACCATCGTGTAGCCCAGGGCGAACAGGGCGTAGATGAAGCCGATCACCAGGCCGTCCACCGTGGACGGCCAGAACTCGGCGACGAAGCTGTGGAAGTTCACCGATCCTCCGGTCACACGGTCCGGGCGGAGCGGGGCCGGTAACCCCCCGCTCCGCCGGACCCACCTGTTGGTCGAGGGGTCAGCTGGTCGTCCCGATCTGGACGATCTTGCCGCTCTCGACCTTGTACACGAAGATCGTCCCGCCGGCGATGTTGCCGTTGGACTGGAACTTGACCGTCTTGGTGACACCCTTCCAGCTGCTGTCGCCGAGGTACTTGTTGATGGCCGACGGCGTGGTGTTGCCGCCCTTGATGGCGGCCAGCATGAAGTTGGTCGCGTCGTAGGCCTCAGCCGAGTAGATCTGCGGCGGCGTGCCGAACATCTGGTTGTAGGCCGAGACGAACGAGGCGGCGCTGGACTCACTGGTCACGTCGGCGCACGGGCAGCTGAGGTAGGCGCCCTCGGCAGGGGACCCGCCGGCGTCGGAGACGAACCGGGCGTCCTCGGAACCGTCACCGGACATGAACACGCCCTTGTAGCCGGCGGCCCGCAGCTGCTTGACCAGCCGGCCGGCGGCGTCGTAGTAGCCCCCGAAGAAGACCGCGGTGGCGTTGGAGGACACGATCTTGTTGACCGTCGAGCCGTAGTCGGCCCCGTTGGGGTCGACGTGGTCATCGAGCACGTCCTTGGCCCCGACCTTGGTCAGCTGGCCGCGGACGGCGTCGCCCAGCCCCTTGCCGTAGGTGCTGTTGTCGTCGATGACGGCCACCGAGGTGAGGTGGAGGGTCTTGGCCAGGTAGTCGGCGTCGGCCGGCCCCTGCAGGCTGTCGTCGGCCACCACCCGGTGGAAGTACTTCCAGCCGTTCTCGGCCAGCTTGGTGTTCGTGGCCGAGGCGCTGACATTCGGTATGCCCGCCGATTCGAAGATGGGATCGGCGGCCGCCGATTCGCCGGAGAAGGCCGGGCCGAGCACCCCCACCACCTTGTCGTTGATCAGCTTGGTGGCACCGTTGTTGGCCTGCGACGGATCCCCCTGGCTGTCGAACGGATCGAGGGTGACCTTGGTCTTGGGGTTGGTGGCGTTGTACTGGGATATGGCCAGCTTCTCGCCGTTCTCGATATTGATGCCCAGCTGGGCGTTCGGGCCGGTGAGAGCCCCGAAGAAGCCGAGCTTCACGGTCCCGCCGCCGCCTCCGCCCCCGGAGGAACCGGCGCTGGTGGCCGTGCTGGACGAGGTCTTACTGCTGGAACTGCAGGCGGCCAGCCCGAAGGCTGCCACCGCCACGAGGGCCACAGCCCTCGAACCGACGGGTCCAACTGCTCTCATTCTCTGCTCCCTCCAAGTCGGGCCCTACCCGATCAAGGCCGACACATTAGACCTGCGTTCAGCCCGGCGGGCTGATTGTTGCCAGACATCTCAGCAGATCCTCGGGTATCGGGGACTCGAATCGGGCCGGCTGCCCGGTCGCCGGATGGCTGAAGCCGAGGGAGGCGGCGTGCAGGAACGGCCGGCCCGGCCCCAGGTCCGGGCAGGGCGGCCCGCCGTAGCGGTCGTCGTTGACGACGGGATGACCGATGGAGGCCAGGTGCACCCGGATCTGATGGGTGCGCCCGGTCTCCAGCCGGCACCGGATCAGGGTGGCGGCCGGCGGCCCTCCGAAGCGCCGCTCGACCTCGTACCTGGTCCGGGCCTGGCGGCCGCCGGCCTGCACCCGGATGCGGGTCGGGTCGATGTCGGACCGGGCGAGGGGGGCGTCCACCACCCCGGCGTCGGAGTCCATGGTTCCGGCCACCAGGGCCAGGTAGCCGCGGCTCATGGACCGGGACGCCAGCTGGGCCGACAGGCTGGCCCTGGCCTGGGGGGTGCGGGCCACCACCAGTAGGCCGGAGGTGCCCTTGTCCAGGCGGTGGACGATGCCCGGACGGTCCTTCTCGTCGCCCTCGGCCAGCGCGGCCAGATCGGGGAAACGGGCCAGCAGACCGTGGACCAGGGTCCCGTGCCGGTTCCCGGCCCCGGGGTGCACGACCAGCCCGGCCGGTTTGTCGACGACGATCAGATGGTCGTCGGCGTACACGACCGGCACCTGCACGTCCTCATCCGGTTCGGGTCCGGCCTGGCGGTCCGGACCCAGGGGGCCCCGGATCCGGATCCGGTCGCCCTCGCGGACCCGGCGGCTGCGGGTGGTGATCACCCGCCGCCCGACGGACACCTGGCCGGAGGCCACCAGCCGGTCGACCTCGCTGCGGGCCAAGCCGGTCACCAGCGCCACCGCCCGGTCCAGCCGCTCACCGTCGAGGGCGCCGGGCACCTGCCACTGCTGCTCGCCCTCCCCGCCGGGTGCCTGGTCAGGCACCGGGGCGGTCCCGGAGCCAGTAGGCGACCACCAGGACGACCACCCCGACGACGATCGAGGCGTCGGCCACGTTGAACACCGGCCACCAGCTGACGCCCTGTATGAAATCGACGACCCCGCCCGGAAAGCCCTTCGGATGGCGGAACAGCCGGTCGGCCAGGTTTCCGAGCGCCCCGCCGAGCAGCAGCCCCAGCCCGACGGCCATCGTCGACGAGGCGTTCCGGCTGGCCCGCCGGCTGGCGGCCAGCAGCCAGACGACGAGAACGACGACCGCCGCCTCCACGATCGGCGTCACCCCGGTGCCGAGCCCGAAAGCCGCCCCGGTGTTGTAGGTCAGCACCAGGTTGACCGGGCCGATCACGTGGCGGGGCTGGCCGAGGCGGAGGCTGTCGAGCGCCCACGTCTTGGTCAGCTGGTCCGCCGCCACCACGGCCGCGGCCACGGCCGGGATGAGCAGCCGCCGGGCGGCTACCGACGCGACGACAGCCCGCCGCTCTTGCAGGTCACGCACAGGGCCGCGTACGGGAGGGCCTGCAACCGGGGCTCGGGAATGTCCTGCCCGCACTGCTCGCAGACGCCGTAGGTGCCGTCCTCGATCTTCTGGAGGGCCCGGTCTATCTCGACCACGGTGGCCCGGGCCTGGGCCGAGAGGTACAGATCGATCTCCCGGTCCACGTTGGCCGTGCCGCCCTCGCCGCCCTCCTCGTCGAATTGGACGTCACCCGGTTCGTGCTCCAGCGCCAGCGAATCCGCCTGGGCCTTGAGGGCCTCGGCCGAGTCGGTGTAGGACCGCCGCTCCTCCTCCAGCAGTTTGCGCTGGGCGTCGAGGAACTCGGCCCGGGCGCCCTTCGCCCTGGTCTTCGTAGGCGCCGCCGCCTTCTTGGCCGGCGCCTGATCCGCCTTCTTGGCCACCACTGTCCCCGAAACCTCCTTGCCGGCTCTGTCCGCCGGTGGTGTGGCGACCCTGGCGGCCGCTGTCGTCTTGGTCGCCGGATCCGGCGACGCCTTGGTCCTCTTCCCCGCCGGAGCGGTCCTGGACATGTCCGAACGGGCCGAACCCGTAGCATTGTTCCGCATGGTCCTGACCTCGAGGGTTGGGTCCTACTCGATCGGGGAGCCGGAACGCTATCACCGCGACACCCCGCTTCTGTCAGCGGGGAAACACCGTGGGCTCAGGTCTTGTTCCCCCCTATCGTGGTGGGATGCCCCCCGGTGCCGACTCCCCCTACCCGCAAGTACCCGGCTCGCCCAGTTTCCCCCGTATAGAAGAGGAGATCCTGGAGTCGTGGGCGGCGGAGGGCACCTTCGAGCGTTCCGTGGCCAACCGCCGCGACGCCGCCGAGTACGTCTTCTACGACGGTCCGCCGTTCGCCAACGGCCTACCGCACTACGGCCACCTTCTCACCGGTTTCGTCAAGGACGCCGTACCGCGCTACCGCACCATGAGGGGCCAGCTGGTGGAGCGGCGCTTCGGGTGGGACTGCCACGGGCTGCCGGCGGAGACCGAGGCGGAAAAAGAACTGGGCGTCTCGGGCCGGGGCCCCATCACGGAGTTCGGCATCGACCGGTTCAACGAGTACTGCCGTACCTCGGTGCTGCGCTACACCAAGGAGTGGGAGCGCTACGTGACCCGCCAGGCCCGCTGGGTGGACTTCGAGCACGACTACAAGACCATGGACCTCTCCTACATGGAGAGCGTCATGTGGGCCCTGAAGCGGCTGTGGGAGCAGGATCTGCTCTACGAGGACTACCGGGTGCTGCCCTACTGCTGGGAGTGCGAGACGCCCCTGTCGAACTCCGAGACCCGCCAGGACAACGCCTACCGGGACCGCCAGGACCCGGCCGTCACCGTGGCGTTCACCCTGGAGGACGGCCTGCAGCTGTGGGTGTGGACCACCACCCCCTGGACCCTGCCGTCCAACCTGGCCCTGGCCGTGGGGCCCGGCGTCGACTACGCCGTCTTCGAGCGCGACGGTCGCCGCTTCGCCCTGGCCGAGGGCACCGTGGCCGGCTACGAGAAGCAGCTCGAAGGCGCCGAGCGGGTCGGGACGGTAGCCGGAACGGAGCTGGTCGGCCGCCGCTACGAGCCGCTGTTCCCGTACTTCGCCGACACCGAGAACGCGTTCGTGGTGCTCGGCGCCGACTTCGTCAGCACCGACGAGGGCACCGGGGTGGTGCACATGGCCCCCGGGTTCGGCGAGGACGACCAGATCACCTGCGCGGCGGCCGGTATCGCGGTGGTGTGCCCGGTGGACGACCGGACCCGTTTCACCTCGGAGGTGCCCGACTTCGAGGGGATGCAGGTGTTCGAGGCCAACCAGCCGGTGATCCGGGTGCTGCGCGGTCAGGGTGTGCTGGTCCGCTCGGACTCCTACGTGCACGCCTACCCCCACTGCTGGCGGACCGACACGCCGCTCGTGTACCGGGCGGTGTCGTCGTGGTTCGTGAACGTCACCGCCGTCAAGGACCGGCTGCTGGCCCGCAACCGCGAGGTCAACTGGGTCCCCGAGCACGTACGGGACGGCTCGTTCGGGAAGTGGCTGGAGAACGCCCGCGACTGGTCCATCTCCCGTAACCGCTTCTGGGGATCGCCCATCCCGGTGTGGAAGAGCGACGACCCGTCCTATCCCCGGGTGGACGTGTACGGCAGCCTCGACGAGTTGGAGCGGGATTTCGGGGTCCGCCCGGCCGACCTGCACCGGCCGGCTATCGACCAGCTCACCCGGCCCAACCCGGACGACCCGACCGGCCGGTCCACCATGCGGCGGGTGACCGACGTCCTGGACTGCTGGTTCGAGAGCGGCTCCATGCCCTTCGCCCAGGTGCACTACCCCTTCGAGAACCAGGAGTGGTTCGACAGCCACTTCCCCGGCGACTTCATCGTCGAGTACATCGGCCAGACGCGCGGGTGGTTCTACACCCTGCACGTGCTGGCGGTGGCCCTGTTCGACAAGCCGGCGTTCAAGAACTGCCTGGCCCACGGGATCCTGCTCGGCGACGACGGGCAGAAGATGTCCAAGCGCCTGCGCAACTACCCCGACCCGGAGGCCATGTTCGAGTCGCACGGGGCCGACGCCATGCGCTGGTTCCTGCTGTCCTCGCCGATAATGCGGGGCGGCGACATGATCGTCGACGAGAAGGGCATCCGCGAGGCCGTCCGGTCGGCGCTGCTGCCCCTGTGGAACGCCTGGTACTTCTTCTCCCTCTACGCCAACGCCGACGGGCGGGCGGCGGCGGTGGGCCGCACGGATTCCCCCCGGGTGCTGGACCGCTACATCCTGGCCAAGCTGCAGGCGGTGGTCGCGGCCGTCACCGACGCCATGGACGGCTACGACCTGTCCGGGGCGTGCGCGGCGGTGGAGTCGTTCCTGGACAGCCTGACCAACTGGTACATCCGCCGCAGCCGGGACCGGTTCTGGGGCACGGCCGCCGGCCACGAAGCCGACACCCAGGACGCCTTCGACACCCTGGCCACCGTGCTGGAGGTGCTGTGCCGGGTGGCGGCACCGCTGCTGCCGCTCACCACCGAGGCGGTCTGGCGCGGCCTGACCGCAGCCGCCGGCGAGGCCGGCCCCTCGGTCCACCTGGCCGGATGGCCGGATCCGGGGGCCCTGCCCGCCGACGAGGCCCTGGTCCGGCGCATGGACCTGGTCAGGGAGGTGTGCTCGGCGGCCCACTCGGTGCGCAAGGCCAACAACCTGCGGGCCCGCCTGCCGCTGGCCGAGGTGATAGTGGCCGGCCCGGAGGCGGCCGGGCTGGCCGAGTTCGCCGACCTCATCGCCGACGAGGTCAACGTCCGCTCGGTGCAGTTCTCCGACGACCCGGAGCGCTACGCCAGCCGGAACCTGACCGTGGTGTTCAAGGTGGCGGCGCCCCGCCTGGGGCCGGCCACCCAGGCCGCGGCGGCGGCGGCCAGAGCCGGCGACTGGGAGGTCCTGGACGACGGCCGGGCCCGGGTGGGCTCCAGCATCCTCGAGCCGGGCGAGTTCGATATGAGGGTCACGCCCCTCGACGAGCGCACCACCCGGCCGCTGCCAGGGCGGGCCGGGGTGGTCGTGGTCGACATCGAGGTAACCGCCGAGCTGGCGGTGGAGGGCCGGGCCCGCGACCTGGTGCGCGAGGTGCAGCGCCTGCGGCGCGAGGCCGGCCTCGACGTCACCGACCGGATCAACCTGGCGGTGGCCGGGGAGGCCGGGGTGGAGCAGGCCGTCGACGCCCACCGCGACTGGATCGCGGAGCAGGTGCTGGCCGTGACCTTGAGCTTCGAGGCCGGCGCCGGGGCGCCGACGGACGACCACGGGCCGGGGTGGAGCGCGGCGGTGCTGGCCGACGGGACGGCGGTGCGTATCCGCTTCGAAGCGGCCGGCCGCTAGACGGCTTCGCCGGGATCGGGCCCGTCGCCGGCGTCGGCGGCCGGACCCCCCGGCGCCGGCCCCTTGCGGGCCGGGGCGTTACGGCCGGCGGCCTTCCGGGGGGACGCCTTACGGGCCGGGGCCGCCGGCTCGACAGGATCGGACGGCGCGGTCGGGGTGGAGGCGCGCTTGCGCGTCCGCTTGGCCGGGGCCGGCGACGCCGGGCCGGTGCCATCGGCGTCACCGTCGCCGGGGCTGGCACCCCGGGCCGGGCGGGGGGCGGCTCCGGCCGGCCGGGACCGGCCGCCGGCCGCCCTGGTCGGGCGCCCGGCCCGGTCCAGCCGCTCGTCGATGCGGTCCAGGATGGTGGCCCGGGCCTTGCCCGACACCTCCCGGTCACGCACCTCCTGCAGTTGAGCCGGCTCCAGCCGGGTGAGCAGGGGGAGGATCTCCGCCACCCGCAGCCCGTCGTAGCCCTCGATCGGGAAGACGACCTCCTCGCCCCAGTCGGACCAGTCCTCCCCGGGCCACGCCTCGCCGGGATCGGCCGGACCGGCGGCCCGGTCCGTTGCCGGGCCGGTCCCGTCCGCCCCGGCGACCAGGACCGGGTGACCGGCGGTGTCGGCGTCGGGGTCGGGGTCGGCCGGTGCCGGGCCCCCTACCTCGTCGGAATCCCGCTCCGGCCCGGCCGCTCCGTCCGGTCCGGCGGGGCGGGCGGCCTGCTGGTCGGCGGCGATCCCGGCCCCGACCAGGGCCGCCGACCGGCGCCGGGCCAGTCGGGCGAACACGATCAGGGCCAGGGCGGCCACCCCGGCGCAGAGCATCGACAGGTAGATGTAACCGAGAGTGTCTTGCACGAACCCCAGGATCAGGAGCACGGCGCTGGCCACCACCAGGGCCAGGGTCACGAGCAGGAGCACAGGATCACCTTTCGATGACGGTAGAGCGACCTTCGAACCCTACTTCCCACAATCGGCGCCGGATACGCCGGCGGCAGGCGATGTCAGGAGCCGGGCGGCCGGCCGTCGCGGTCGGTCATCCCCCGGCGGGCGCCGGGATCAGCGGCGACGGCGGAGACGCCCGCCGATGCGGCGGTCGTCGTCGTAGCCGTCGGTGTCATCGAAGAAGTCGTCGAGGGCCTGCTCGTCACCGACCGATCCTCCCCGGTCCTCGAGCGGGGAGGCCTCGCCGGGCATCTGGGAGGCCGGGGTGGCGGCGATCTCGGCCCGCTCCTCCTGGGACGGCGTCCACGCCACCGTCTCGGAACCGCCGGCCGGGCTGCCGGGGGCGGCCTGATCGGGGGGCGAGGCGGGTGCCGGGAGTCGCCGGCCGGGGACGTCGAGCGGCCGGGTGGCCGGGGCCGGCCACAGCACTCCGGCCCGCTCCACCGCCGACATCGCTTCGCTGAGCGAGGCCTGGAGGTGGGCCTTGTGCTCGTCGACCCACCTCTGCAGGCCCTCCACCTCCTGGGCCGCCTGCGACCGGCTGGTCTCCAGCCGGTTGAGCTCCGACCGGCTCTCGGCGATGGCGTCCTCGAGCCGGCGTCGGCCCTGCTCCTCCGCTTCGGCCAGGATGGACTGCGCCTGCTGCTCGGCCGAGGCCAGTATCCGTGACGCCTGCTCCCGGGCCTCCTGCACCGCCAGGTCGGCGGTGCGCTGGGCCAGCACCAGCGTCTTGCGCAGGGTGTCGTCGGCGCCCCCCGCCTCCGACGCCGCCGCCTCGGCCCGCTGGGCCCGCTCCACCGCCTGGCGGAGCCGGTCCTGGAGCACCTCTATCCCGGCTGCGACCTGCTCGAGGAAGTGGTCCACGTCCTCCGGGTGGTACCCGCGCATCTTCTCGCGGAACTCGACTTCTCGCAGCGTCTTCGGGGAGACCTCCATGGCCACCATGCTACTTCCCACCCGCCCACCCGATCCGGCATGGGCGGTAGCGGCTCAGATGGGCAGACGGCCGAGCACGTTCTGGACGATCAACTGCACCACGATGATGGCGACCAGGAACGAGATGTCGATCATGCCGATGGGAGGGATCAGCCGGCGGAAGGGGGCCAGCACCGGCTCGGTGACGGCGAAGACGACCTTGCGGACCGGGTTGAGGGGCGACGTGGGGTGGTAGGGGAACCAGCTGAGGATGGCCCGGACGAACAGGACGAGCACATAGATCTCCCCCAGCACGTACAGCGGGTTGCCACCCCGGAAGGAGAAGAACACGTGCGCTTACCGGCCGTCAGGAGCGGTAGTTGCGCTCTTGCAGGCGACGTTTCTCCTCGGCGGAGACCTCGACGTTGGACGGGGTCAGGAGGAACACCTGATCGGCGACCTTGTCCATGCTGCCCGACAGGGCGTAGGTGACCCCGCTGCAGAAATCGATCATGCGCCGTGACAGTTCCCGGTCGTTGGCCTGCAGGTTGACCACGACGGGCTGGCCGTTCTTGAAGCGGTCCCCGATCTCCTGGGCGTCGGCGAAGCGCGACGGGGCGACCAGGTGCACCTTGGCCCCGTGCATCGGGGTGATCGGGCGCACGACCGTCGGGCGGGGCGCCACGGTCACCGCGCCGCTCGGCTCGCCCATGTCTCTCGGAACGGGCCGGACGGCGGACACCGCCGGCTCCGGCTCGCTGTACCTGCGGGCAGGGCCCGGGGCCGGGGCGGGTTCGTCGTAGTCGTAGTGCTCCTCGAACTCGTCGTCGGTCAGCCCCAAATAGACCATTGCCTTTCTCAACATCCCTGAAGCCATAAGTCGCCTCCCGTGCCGAAGCCTAGCGTTGCACTCTGATCCGCTCGGGTCGGGGACCGAACAGCATCCGCCCGAGTCGCAAGGTGGTGGCGCCCTCCTCGACCGCCACCTCGAAGTCGTCACTCATACCCATCGACAGCTCCCGCAGACCGAGCTCCCGGGCCCGGCCGGCCAGCCAGCGGAAGCTGCGCCGGCAGCCCTCGGGGTCGCCGGCCGGCCCGACGGCCATCAGGCCGCTCAGGTCGAGAGGCATCCGTCGCAGCTGCTCCACCAGGGCGTCGAGCCCTTCCGGCGGGCATCCGGGCCGGTGCGGGTCACCCGCCACGTTGACCTGCACCATGACCTCCGCCCCCGGGGAAGCGGACGCCACCGCCTCAGCCGCCGCCACCCGGTCGAGGGCGTGCCAGGTGGACACCCACGGCGCCAGCCGGCGCACCTTGTTGCGCTGCACCGCACCGAGGAAGTGCCACCTGGTGCCGGCGGGTGAGAGCGGTGCCTTGGCGGCCAGCTCCTGGGCGTAGTTCTCCCCCACGTCGGCCAGGCCGGCCCGGCGGGCCGCCTCCACCGCCTCGGGACCGAAACCCTTCGTCACCGCCACGATCCGGATCCGGTCGGGGTCGACGCCCCGCCGTTCGACCCGCCGGCGCACATCGAGCACCCGCTGTGCCACCATCTCGGCGTCGGCCGTCACGGGCGCCAGACGATGGTCGCCTGGCGACGGTTGGTGCGCCCGGTGCGCCATGACCAGAGCCCGTCCGTGCATCCGGTGCAGGTGTTCGCCTCGCCGACCAGGGTGGCCCCGGCGTTGTGCAGCACCGACCGTACGCCGGCCGGCAGGTCCAGGGCCGGCCCGCCGCGGCGGTCGCGCCCGCGCACCTTGGGCCCCAGCCGCGATTCCAGGGCGGCCAGATCGTCCTCGGCGAAGCTGTAGCAGCAGGGGTGGATGCAGGGCCCCACGACCGCTTCGATGCGGGTGGCCCCCATCCGGCGCATGGACTGGACGGCGGCTTCCACCACGCCAGCGCGCAACCCCTTCCAGCCGGCGTGGGCCACGCCCAGCACCCCCTCCGGGCTGGCCAGCGCAACCGGGGCGCAGTCGGCCGACAGGACGGCCAGCACGGCCCCGGCGGAGCCGGTGACGGCGGCGTCGGCCGGTTCACCGCAGCCGGCCCCGGGGGCCTCGACCTGTACCACCCGGGCGCCGTGCACCTGCTTCAGCACCGTCCAGGGCAGGTCGACCACGGCCCTCCGTCGCTTCTCCACGACCGGGCCGTCCCCCGCCAGGTCGCCCTGCGACCATCCGGTGCAGAAGACCCGGGCGCCTCCGGCGAGGGTCCATTCGGCCGGGAAGGTCCCGGTGGCATCGATCACAGGCAGCGGGCGGGGCAGGCTCTACTTGAGGAAGTCGGGCACATCGAAGTCGTCCCCGCCGACCAGACCGAGATCGTCCTCGTCGCGCAGGTCCCGCTCGGTCTCGAGCAGCCCGATGCCACCGGCGGCGGGCCGCTCCACCCCCTCGGCGCTGTCCCAGCGGTCGAAGCCGGCGGCGATGACCGTCACGCGCACCTCGTCGCCCATGGAGTCGTCGATGACCTGGCCGAAGATGATGTTGGCGTCGGGATGGGCCACCCCGTGGATGATCTCGGCCGCCTCGTTGACCTCGAACAGGCCCAGGTCGCTGCCGCCGGCGATGTTCAACAGGATGCCCCGGGCCCCTTCGATGGAGGCCTCCAGCAGCGGCGAGGTGATGGCCAGCTTGGCCGCCGTGACCGCCCGGTTGTCGCCCGAGGCGGTGCCGATACCCATGATGGCGGTGCCGGCGTTGCTCATGATCATCTTCACGTCGGCGAAGTCGGTGTTGATCAGACCGGGGGTGGTGATCAGGTCGGTGATGCCCTGCACGCCCTGGAGCAGCACCTCGTCGGCCATCTTGAAGGCGTTGACCATGGAGGTCTTGTCGTTGGACACGGTGAGCAGCCGGTCGTTGGGGATGACGATCAGGGTGTCGACCTTCTCCTTGAGCCGCTGGATGCCGGCCTCGGCCTGCACCGACCGCCGGCGACCCTCGAAGCCGAACGGCCGGGTCACCACCCCGATGGTCAGGGCCCCGAGCGACTTGGCGATCTCGGCCACCACCGGGGCGCCGCCGGTGCCGGTCCCGCCGCCCTTGCCGGCGGTGATGAAGACCATGTCGGCCCCCTTGAGGACCTCCTCGATCTCCTCCCGGTGCTCCTCGGCTGCGGCCCGGCCCACCTCGGGGTCGCTGCCCGCCCCCAGACCCCGGGTCAGCTGCCGCCCGATGTCCAGCTTGACGTCGGCGTCGCTCATGAGCAGGGCCTGGGCGTCGGTGTTGACAGCTATGAACTCGACCCCTTTGAGCCCGGCGTCGATCATGCGATTGACCGCGTTCACACCACCGCCGCCGATACCGACGACCTTTATAACGGCGATGTAGTTCTGGGCGGCACCAGCCATCGAGACCCTCCGGGCGAAACGGCACCCGCACCGGAGAGCACGGGTGTCTACGAATGTTCAAAAACGGACGTGTAAGAGCGTGCCACGCCCCGTCCGACCGACCGCGGATACCAGGAACCTTCCCTGGCTCCGGGGCCTGTTGCTCCCTGCCACTCCTCCAACTTCGGATCCGGCATCAAAGTCTTGACTTCAGGTTGAGATTTATGTCAACCTTCGGCGTGGGTTGAGACAGTACCCGCCGACGGGCGCGCCGTCAAGGTCGCGCCGGTGCCGGCACCCCCGCGTCATCCCCCCGACACGGTCCCGCCCGGCTGGGACAGGGTGGCCGCCGGACGGCTGGGGACGCTCAGGTCGATGGACGAGACCCCGCTCAGGTCGGCCTGGCCCAGCAGGGTCTCGAGGGCGGTGACCTTGCGGGCCAGCTGCGATCCGTCGCCCAGTTGGACGGTTAGGGTCCCGGTCGGGGTCCGGGGCGGGTTGAGCACCACCGAGATGTTCGGGCCGGGCCCGGCGGTGATGGTGGTCACGGCCGAGCGCAGGCCGGCCGGCAGCTCCTGCAGGAACGCCAGCGCCCCCGCCGCCCCCCTCGGGACGTCGGGCCCGGCGGGAGCCGCCGCCATGTCCACCAGCGATCCGGGGCCGGCCCCGGGAGCGGCGGCGGCGCCGGCCGAACCGGCCAGCCAGCCCCCCGGCCCCGGGGTCGGGCCCGCCCCCGACAGCACGGGCAGGCCGGGTATACGGGCGGCCGGTTGCCCCAGCACCCGGCCGGTGGGATCGACCAGGGCGAACGACCGGGTTCCGCCCGGCCCGGAGGAACCGGCCGGCACCTGGGCCAACGCGGTCCGTACCGCCACCGAGATGTCCACGGTTCCGGGCCAGTGCTTGGACACCCGGGCCCCGCCCAGGATCGGGTCGGCGTCCAGGCGGGCGGCGGCGGCCGCCGGGTTCACGTCGATCATCAACGGGTGGCGGGCCAGGCCGGCCTCCGCTTCGATGCGGGAGGCGGTCACAGCCGGCCCTCCGCTGAGATGGACCCGCAGGTGCTTGACGGCGAAGATCGGGGTGTAGAGGGACCCGGCCGCCAGGCCGGCCACCACCACCAGCGACCCGACGCCGATGACGATGCGCAGCCGGCGCCGGCCCTCCTGGCGGCGGGCTTCCACCCACCGCTGGGCGATGCGGGGATCGATCCGGGGCGGCCCGTCCACCGGACCCTGCGACCGTTCCAGCAGATCTGTCATACGAGCACCTCCGGAAAGTCTAAACCTGAACTAGAGGGTTCGACTGGGAACCCGATGAGCCGCACCTCCGGGTGCAGGTCGACACCCAGGCGGGACCGGACCTCGGACCGTACGAACCGGATCAGGGCGAACACGTCGTCGGCCGACCCGCCGGCGTCGGCCTGGATGAAGTTGGCGTGCTTGGCGGAGACCGTGGCACTCCCCAGCCGGTGCCCCTTGAGACCGGCGGCTTCGATGAGCCGGCCGGCGGAGTCACCGGGCGGGTTGGTGAAGACCGAACCGGCGTTCTGGCCGCCGGGCTGGTGCTGGCGCCGCCAGCGGACGATCTCCCGGATGGTCTCCCGGCCGGCCACCGGGTCACCCTGCTCCAGAGCGAACTCCGCCTCCACGACCACATCGGTGGCGGCCACCGACGAGTGCCGGTACCGGTAGTCCAGATCCACCGGCTGGAGCAGGCGGGCCCGGCCCCGGCACAGGTCGAACATCCTGACCTGCCGGACCGAGCGGGCCATGTCCGAGCCGTGCCCGCCGGCGTTCATCCGCACCCCGCCGCCCACCGATCCCGGCACCCCCACCGCCCACTCCAGGCCGGTCAGGCCGGCCTCCACGCTCTGGCGGGCCACGGTGGGCAGGGCGGCGGCCGCCCCGGCCCGGACGGTCACGCCGTCCACCTCGATCCGGCCGAACCCCTCCTGGTCCAGCACGACGGCCAGGCCCGGAAAGCCGGCGTCGGCCACCAGGAGGTTGGAGCCCCGGCCCACCACCAGCACCGGCAGGCCCGATTCCCGCACCGCCTCCGCCACCACGCCCAGGTCGGGCTCGGACCGGACGGTCACCCGGACGGCCGCCGGTCCCCCCACCCGGTAGGTGGTGAGCGGTCCGACGGGGCCGTCGACGAGGGCCTGATCGCCCAGGGGACCCAGCCGGGCCAGGGCCGCCGCCACCGCGGCGCGCTCGGCGGTCACGGCCGCCCCCCCGCCGGGCCGGCTTCCAGCCGGGGCTTCAACCTGTCGGGCAGGGTGGTGACATCCCCCGCTCCCAGGGTCAGGCAGAGGTCCCCGGGGCGCAGCAGCCGGGCCAGCAGGTCGGTGGCCGCGTCCAGGTCGGCGGCGTATTGCACCTCCCGCCCGGGCTGGTGGTCCCGCACCGCCCGGTACACCAGTTCCCCGGTGACCCCCGGGCGGGGGGCCTCCCCGGCCGGGTAGATGCCGGTGACGACGACCACGTCGGCCCCGGCGAAGGCGCCGGCGAAGTCCTGCCACAGGGCCTCGGTCCGGCTGTAACGGTGCGGCTGGAACACCGCCACGATCCGGGGCCAGTCGCCGGCCCGGGCGGTGGCGATGGCCGCCGACACCTCGGTGGGCAGGTGGTCGTACCCGTCGACGAACGACACCCCGGCGGCCTCGCCGCGCCACTCGAACCGGCGGCCCACCCCGCGGTACTCCCCCACCGCCTGCAGCGCTTCCGCCCATCCGGCACCGAGAGCCGTGGCCAGCGCCACCACCCCGGCGGCGTTGCGCACATTGTGGAGGCCGGGCACGGCCAGGTGCACCGGGCCCGACCGCCCGCCGCCGTCGCTGAGGCGGAAGCGGGCGTCGCTGCGGCCCAGCTGCACGTCGCTGATGTGCAGGTCCACGCCCTCGGACGTGCCGTAGGTGAGGACCGCCGGACCCGGCCGGCCCGACCCGGTGGCCAGGCGCCGGGCCCCCGGGTCGTCGGCGCAGACCACCGCCGGGCCGGCCGGCTCCCTGACGAAGCGTTCGAAGGCCGCTTCCAGGGCGGCCATCCCGCCGTAGAACTCCAGGTGGTCCGGTTCCACGCTGGTGACGATCACGGCCTCGGCGCCCAGCTCCACGAAGGTGCCGTCGCTCTCGTCCGCCTCCACCACGAACCACTCCCCGGCGGGGTCCCAGCGGGCCCCGGTCCCCATGCCGGCGATCTCGCCCCCCACGATCATGGACGGGTGCCAGCCCAGGCCCTGCATGGTGACGGCCAGCATGGACGACGTGGTGGTCTTGCCGTGGGTGCCCGACACGGCGGCGGTCCGGCTCAGCGTACAGATGGCGGCCAGCACGTCGGCCCGCCGCCACACGGTCAGCCCGCCGGCCCGGGCGGCGGCCACCTCCGGGTCGTCGTCGGGGATGGCGGTGGACCGGACGACCAGCTCGGCGGCGGCCACCATGTCGGGGAAGTGCCCGACCCGCACGTCGGCGCCCAGATCCCGGAGCCGGTGCAGCGCCTTGGAGTCGGCGGCGTCGGTGCCGGTCACCCGGTGACCCATGGCCACCAGCACGGTGGCGATGGCGCTCATGCCGGCGCCTCCGGCCCCGATGACGTGGACCCGCCGGGATGTGGTGAGATCCGGCCGGACGGTGTCAGCCACGGGCGTGCTGCTCCACCAGGGTGGCCACCCGTTCGGCGGCGTCCGGGCGCCCCAGCCGGCGGGCCGCCTCCGCCATCCGCTGCCGGTCGGCCCGGTCGTCGACCAGCCGGCCCAGCTCCCTCTCCAGCCGGTCGGTGTCGAGCTCGGCGTCGGGCACCAGCACGGCGGCGCCGGCGTCGGCCAGCCGGCGGGCGTTCTGGGTCTGGTGGTCACCGGGCGCCCCCGGCAGGGGGACGAGGATCGAAGCCACGCCGATTACGGCCAGCTCGGCCACCGTGCTGGCCCCGGCCCGCTGCACGGTGACGTCGGCGGCGGTGAGGAGGAGGTCCATGCGGTCCTCGAACTCGATCTGGTCGTACCCGAGGCCCCCCGGCACCGGGGCCGGCCGCCGGCCGACCATCTCGGTGTAGTCCCGCCGGCCGACCACGTGCCGTATGCACACCCCGGACCGCCCGGCCCACCGGCCGGCCAGCTCCACCACCGCGGTGTTGATCCGCCGGGCCCCCAGGGAGCCACCCGCCACCGCCACCACCACCGCGTCGGGCGGCAGGCCCAGGGCGGCCCGGGCGGCCGCCCGCCCCTCGGGGGAGGTGTCGGCCATGACCACCTCGGGGCGCACCGGGTTGCCGGTGACCACGGCCCGGGGCAGGGGCGTGCCCTCGAAGGAGACGGCGCACGCCGCCGCGAACCGGCCAGCCAGCCGGTTGGCCAGGCCCGGGACGGCGTTCTGCTCGGCCACGACCAGCGGGACCCGCCACAGCACCGCGGCCAGGGCGGCGGGGGCGCTGGCGTAGCCGCCGACGCTGACCACCACCGCCGGGCGCAGACGCCGCATCAGGGCCAGCGCCGAGCCGAACGCCCGGAGCAGCCCGATCACCGCCCCCACGTTCTCCTTGGAGAACCGCCGGGCGATACCCCGGCCCGGGAGCAGGGTGACCTCGAACCCGGCGGCCGGCACCATACGGGCCTCGAGCCCGCGCTCGGAGCCGACGAAGCGGATGGCGTCCGCCGGATGGCCCCTGCCGGTGAGGGCCTGACCGATGGCGATGGCCGGCACCACGTGGCCGCCGGTACCACCGCCCGCCACCACGGCCCACGCCGGGCCGGAACGCGGGGTCACGACTGCTTGGCGATGTTGGCCAGGATCCCCACGCCGAACAGGCAGATCACCAGGGCGGAACCTCCGAACGAGACGAAGGGAAGAGGCACGCCGGTGACGGGGAGCAGCCCCACCACCGCCCCGATGTTGATCACCGCCTGGCCGACCAGCCAGGCGGTGATGCCGGCGGCCATGAGGGCGGCGTAGCGGGACGGGGCCCGGCAGGCCACCCTGACCCCCACCAGCGTGAGGGTCAGGAACAGGCCGGTGATGAAGAACCCGCCGACCAGGCCGGTCTCCTCGCCGATGACGGCGAAGATGAAATCGGTCTGGGCGTTGGGGAGATATCCGTAGCTGGCGATGCTCGAACCCAGACCGGCCCCGAGGACGTGGCCGTGGCTCAGGGCCAGCAGGGCCTGCACCGACTGGTACCCGGTGTTGCGGGCGTCGGCGAAGGGATGCAGGAAGGCCGTCATGCGCTTCCAGCGGTACGGGGCCGCCTTGGCCAGCAGGTAGGCACCGGCCACCCCGACGCCGCCCATGCCGACCAGCACCCTCCCGGGCAGGCCGGCGGTGAAGAGCATGGCCACGGCGATGGTGGCCAGCACCAGCGAGGTCCCCATGTCGGGCTGCGCCATGACCAGGACCAGCATCAGTCCGAGCACGGCCAGCACCGGCGCCGCCTGGTACTTCCAGTCGCCCCTGCCGGCGCGCCGGTCCAGGATGTCGGCGGTGAAGATGATCAGGGCCAGCTTGGCCAGCTCCGACGGCTGTATCTGCACCGACGAGGTGCCGATCCACCGGGCGGCGCCGTAGGCCCTGACCCCCACCCCGGGTACCAGCACCGCCAGCAGCATGCCCAGGGTCACGCCCGTGATCAGCCGGGCCGGCTTCCTCCACCGCTGGTGGTCGACCCGCATGGCCACCACGAATCCGACCGAGCCGATGATCAGCCACACCCACTGGCGGATGAAGAAGTGCCACGGGGAGCCGTAGCTCTGCAGGCTGACGATCGACGACGCCGACAGCACCATCACCACGCCCATCAGGCACAGGATGACGACCAGGGTGACCAGCAGCCAGAAGGACCCGCCCTTGGCGGTCGGGCTGCGATGGGCCGGTCGCCTGGACCGGGCGGCGGTCTCCGGACCGGCGGCCCGCCCGGCGTCGGCCCGCCGACCATGGCGCGACCGGGTTCCCGTGGCGACCGGGGCGGCGGGACGGGCCCGGCGCCCGGACCGGGCGGCGGGGCCGGCCCCGGGCTCCCTGCCGGGAGCCGGCGGGCGCCCGGCGGCGCCGGAGCGGGTGGCGGTACGGGCCGTGCGGGTGTCCGTGGTCAGCACGGGGATCCCCCTTCTCGGAGCAGGGTGCGGGCGGAAGCGGCGGCGTGGTGCGGCCCGGGGGTCATCCGAAGCCTCCGTGGGACAGGAAGTCGGCGTAGAAGGCCCCCAGCGCCAGCGCCGTGAACAGGCCGGCCAGGATCCAGAACCGGACGATCACGGTGGTCTCGGGCCAGCCCATGAGCTCGAAGTGGTGGTGTATCGGGGCCATGCGGAACACCCGGCGGCGCATCAGCCGGAAGCTGGCCACCTGCATGATCACCGACATGGTCTCCAGCACGAACAGACCCCCGATGATGGGCAGGAGCAGGTCCACGTTCTCGAGCAGGGCCAGCACCGCCACGGCCGTCCCGATGCCCAGGGAGCCGGTGTCGCCCATGAAGATCCGGGCCGGGGCGGCGTTGAACCAGAGGAATCCGGCGCACGCCCCGATGAGGGCGCTGGCCAGCACCGCTTCGTCGATGGGGGTGGGGTTGCGGTACAGGCCGAAGTGTTTGAACTGGTAGAAGCCGATCACCGTGAACGCGGCGAAGGCGAACACCGATGATCCCGCCGCCAGGCCGTCCAGCCCATCGGTCAGGTTGACGGCGTTGCTGCACCCGACGATGACCAGCACGGCGAAGATGACCCAGCCGACCTTGCCCAGGTCGATCCCGATGGAGTTGTAGCGGGTGAACGACAGGTGGGTGTCCACCTTGAGCCAGGTCACGGCCGCCACCGAGAAGCCCAGGGCCACCACCAGCTGGCCGGCCGCCTTGGCCCGCTTGTTGAGCCCCAGGCTGCGCTGCCGGTTGACCTTGATCCAGTCGTCGGCCAGGCCCACACCGGCGGTGGCGCACACGGCAGCCAGGGCCACCAGACCCCGCGTGGTGAAGGTCGCCTCGATGTGCGAGGCCAGGTACCCGATCACCGCCGAGCCGATCAGCGCCAGACCCCCCATGGTCGGGGTGCCGGCTTTGGTCAGATGCCGCTCGGGGCCGTCCTCGCGGATCTGCTGCCCGATGCCCCGGGCCCGGAGCCAGTTGATCAGGAGAGGGGTGGCCACCATGGAGCACACCATGGCGACCACGCCGGCCAGGAGCAGATCGGTCACTGGTCATCCCGCCGGGACGCCAGTATCCGGCGCAGCGTCGACGCGGCCACCTCGGCATCGTCGAAAGGCAGTACCCGGCCACCGATCTCCTGGCCTTTCTCGTGTCCCTTGCCGGCGATGACCACCACGTCGCCGGGCCGGGCGTTGGCCAGTGCGGTGGCGATGGCGGACGCCCGGTCGGCGTCGACGATCACATTGGTGGCACCCGCCGTGCCGGCCAGGACCTCGGAGATGATGGCATCGGGATCCTCGCTGCGGGGATTGTCCGAGGTCACCACCACCAGGTCGGCCCGACCGGCGGCCGCCCGGCCCATCAGGGGCCGCTTGTCGCGATCCCGGTCCCCGCCGGCGCCGAAGACCGCGATGAGCCCGCCGCGGCAGATCTGGCGGGCGGCGTCGAGCACCTTGGCCAACCCGTCGGGGGTGTGGGCGTAGTCGACGACCACGGTGAACGGCTGGCCGGCGTCCACCAGCTGGAACCGGCCCGGTACGGTCGCCACTGCGCTGAGGCCGGCGCCGATGGTGGCGGCGTCGACACCCAGGGCGGCGGCGCAGGTTGCGGCAGCCAGGGCGTTGGCGACGTTGAACGCCCCACCCACCCGGAGTTCGACCTCCTGGCCGGACCACCGGAAGCGGCTGCCGGACGGGGTGAGGACCAGGTCCTCGGCGTCATCGAGACCGAAGCTCTCGAGCCGGTCCGGGCCGGCGCCCACCCGATCCATCAGCCGCCGTCCCCACGGATCGTCACGGTTGACCACGGCCACGCCGACCCGGCCCGGCTCGAACAGGCGGGCCTTGGCCTCGAAGTAGGCGTCCATGGTCCCGTGGTAGTCGAGGTGCTCGGGGGTCAGGTTGGTGAACACCCCGGCGGCGAAGTGGACGGAGTCGGTGCGGTGTTGTTCCAAGGCGTGAGAGGAGACTTCCATAGCGACAGCCCGGCCGCCGTCACGGTGCCAGTCAGCCAGCAGCGCGTGCAGTTCGGGTGCCTCGGGTGTGGTCCGGCGGTGGGTAAGGGTACCGACCGTGGTGGCCGGCCAGCCATTCGCCTCGAAGACGGATCTCAGCAGGGCGCAGGTCGTGGTCTTGCCGTTGGTCCCGGTCACCGCCGCCACCGTCAGCTTGGCGGAGGGGTGGTCGTACACGGCGTCGGCCACCGGCCCCAACGCTCTGCGCACCGACGACACCACGATCTGCGGCACCGGTACCTCGAGCACCCGTTCGCACAGCAGAGCCACCGCCCCGTCGGCCACCGCCGAGGGGGCGAACACGTGGCCGTCCTGGGTCTGACCGGGCACGCACGCGAACAGGCTGCCCGGCGCCACCCGCCGGGAATCCATGGTCACGGCCGCCACCGCCACGGACGGGTCCCCGACCACCTGGCGCAGCAGGCCGACCTCCGCCAGGCCGGCATCTCGGATCAACTGGTCGAGACGCACCGCTGTCAGCCCGACTGGGGGCTTGATCGGGAGCCGGTCGTGGCACCGGATGCGGGTGCGGCGCCCGGCGCCGGGGCGGGGGCGCCCCCGTCCGCCGGCCGGGCCGTGGCATCGAGGCCGGGGATGGGGGCTCCGGCCACCTCACCGGCCCCGGTCGCGGTGGCGGTGGTGGCCAGCGGCACGCCGGCCGCCGGCGGCTCCTTGGGCATCGGCGGGATGCTCAGCTCCTCCAGCGCGTCGCGGGCGATGGTCGCGAAGGTCGGCGCCGAGGCCGCCGCCCCGTAGTCGGGGGTGTCGTCGATGACCACCATCCCGGTGATCCGGGGCTGCTCGGCCGGAACGAACCCGGCGAAGCTGGCCACGTAGTGGCCGACTTCGTAGCCGCCGCTCGGCGACGGGACCAGAGCGGTGCCGGTCTTGCCGGCCACGGTGTAGGGATCCAGGTTGGCGGCCGTGCCGGTGCCCACCCGCACCACCTCGTCCAGCATCGTGGTCATCTCGGCGGCCACGTTGGACGACACCACCCGCTTGGTGGGGGCCATCGCCACCAGGTGCTCCCCGCCCTTGGCGTCGATGGTGGCGTCGACCAGGCGGGGCGGCACGTACACCCCGCCGTTGGCGATGGTGTTGTACGCCGCCAGCATCTGGAGGGCGGTGACGGCGATCCCCTGACCGATCGGTACGTCGGCGATGGACGTCCCCGACCAGTAGGTCGGCAGCAGGCCGGCGGACTCGCCCGGGAACCCGATGCCCGTGGTCGATCCGAGTCCGTAGGAGTGGATGAACTTCATCAGGTCGGTCTTCCCGAGGCGCTGGGCGATCTCCGTGGTTCCGATATTGGAGGAGTTGGCGAGAATGTCGGTGACAGTCCAGTGCTCCGTGGGGTGGGGCTCGGCGTCGTGGAAGACCGTGCCGGCGACCGTATACGAGTTGGGGATGGTGAAGACGTCGGACGGTTTGATCACCCCTTCCTGCAGGGCGGCGGAGATGGTGATCAGCTTGTTGACCGAGCCGGGCTCGTAGACGTCGGTGAAAGAGGTCGCCGAGGGCTCCTCCACCGGTTGCACCTGGGGGCCGGTGGTGCCGGGCGGCGCCGGAAACGCGACCGGCACCGCAGGCGTGCCGGCCGTCGTGCCCTGTGGGATCCCCAGCTCGGCGTCGGCGAGGACCTCACCGGTCCGGGTGTCCATGAGCAGGGCGATGCCCCGGTGGGCCTTCGCCGCCACCAGTGCCTGGGCCAGGGCCTGCTCGGCCTGGTACTGCAGCGGTTCGTCGATGCTGAGGACCACGTCCTGCCCGGCCACCGGCGCCTGGTAGGACTGGATCCCCCCTGGCAGCTGCCGCCCCCGGGGGTCGGTCTCCTCGACCTCCCTGCCGGCCTGCCCGGCCAGGGTCGAGTCGAACTTGTACTCGAGCCCGCTGAGACCGGTCCCGTCGGTGCCGACCCGGCCGAGCAGCGGCGAGGCCAGCTGGCCGGCCGGGTAGAAGCGCTTCGGTTCGGCCAGCTCGTACACCCCGGCCAGGTTCAGACCGGTCACCTTCTTGGCGGTGGCGTCGTCCACGGTCCGGGCCAGGTACACGAACGAGGCGTTCTCGCCCATCTCCCGCTGCAGGGTGGTGGCCGCCACTCCCAGCACCGGGGCCAGGGAGGCCGCCTCGGCCGGCGCGTTGCCCACCTGGTGCGGATCGGCGTAGATGGTGGTCTGCGGGACCGACATGGCCAGCTCGTAACCGTGGCGGTCCAGGATGGCACCCCGCTCCCCCGGCAGGGTGATGGTCTGACGCCATTCCGACCCGCCCGCCGCCAGGTAGCTGGCCGAGTCGAAGCCCTGGATGGCCACCAGCTTGGCGCAGATCACGCCGAACACGGCGCCGACCACCAGCAGCATCTTGAACGCCCGGGCCCGCCCCATCGGGGGCAGGCCCCGCCCGGGGGCGCGGTGAGCCGGCCGGTGCCGTCCGCCCCGGTTACGGCCCCCCGCCGGAGGCCGCCCCGTCATGGGGTGCCTGCCAGCTGCGACTTGACGACGGGCCAGTTGGCATCACCTGCGGGGGCCTGGCTGGCCGGTCGCACCGCGCTGGCGGAACTGGCACTGGAGGTGCCTTTGGGGGAGGTAGAGGTTCGGGACGACGGCGTGGAGGCGGCCGGGCTCGGCGTCAGGTACACGACCTTGCTCGGCTGCACCATGCCCAGGCTGCCTTCGGCAGTGGAGATGATGTGCTGCGGGGAACCCAGCTCGGCGACCTGCAGGCGCAGGTTCTGGTAGCTCGTCTGGGCCTTGCTGACCTGGGAGTTGAGGTGGTCGATGCGGAACTGGCGCTGGGCCAGCACCACGTGGAGGTAGACCAGGGCGAAGGCGATGACCGACGCCGCCCCGATGCTGGCTATCAGCACGGCGCGGGCCCGGCGCCGCCGCTGGGCGGCGCTGAGGGTGCCGGGCCGTACCACCTTGAGGTGGCGCGGGCGGCTCTCCTCCTCCCGGACCGGTTCGGCCCGTACCGCCGCCAGGCCGGCGGCGCCGATCATGCCGTCGGAGGCCGAGGGGTTGGCCATGGCCCGGGCCCGCCCGGGGACCGGGCCGGACGCCCGGGCTGCGGGGGCGGCAGGACGGCTGGGGCGCCGGGCGGCCAGCCGGGTCACCGGCGCCCGCCCTCCTGCCTCCTCGGCCCGTCGGGCCGCTTCGGCCATCCGGCGGCGTACCGAGTCGGCGTTGGCGGTGGCGCCGGCCAGCCGGGCGGCGGCCGCCGCCCGAGCCTCGCTGGGCCTGGCCCTCTCGGGGACCCGCCGGGTACCGGGCGCGCCGTGGCCCTCGCTCATCCGCCTCATTGACTGACCCCTTCGGTGTGCTGTCCCCCACTTCCGATCTTCTCGACGGCCCGGAGCCTCACGCTCTCGGCCCGCCGGTTCGCCGCGACCTCCGCCTCCGAGGGGCGCCGGGCGCCCCTGGTCAGCAGCCGCACCGTCGGTACCGCCCCGCACACGCACGGCAGCCCCGGCGGGCAGGTGCAACCACCGGTCGCAGCGTGGCGGAACCGGTCCTTGACGATGCGGTCCTCGCCGGAGTGGTACGCGAGCACGACGCAGCGCCCGCCCGGGGCCAGCCGGTCCAGCACCGCGTCGATGGCACCGGGAAGGATCTCGAGCTCCTCGTTGACGGCCACCCGGACGGCCTGAAACACCCGGCGGGCCGGATGGCCGCCGGTGCGCCGGGTAGCCGCCGGGATGGCCGAGCGTACGATCTCGGCCAGCTCCGTCGTGGTCGAAACCGGCCGGTTGGCCACCACGGCCCGAGCGATACGGGCGGCGAAGCGGGTCTCGCCGTGCTCGCGGAACAGACGGGCCAGGTCCCGCTCCGACCAGCCGTTGACCACATCGGCGGCCCGGCCCGGCCGGGTGGGATCCATCCGCATGTCCAGCGCCGCTTCCGACCGGTAGCTGAACCCCCGCTCGGCCCGGTCCAGCTGGGGTGAACTGACCCCCAGATCGAACAGGGCGGCAGACAGGCGGTCGACGCCGAGCGAGTCGAGCACGTCGTCCACCCGGTCGAAGCGGCTGTGGACGGTCGCGGCCCGGGCTCCGAAGCGCGCCAGCGCGGCCCGGGCGGCACCGAGGGCATCGGGATCCTGATCGAGGCCGACGAGCGATAGCTGGGGGCCGGCCTCCAGAACGGCAGCAGCGTGACCGGCACCGCCCAGGGTGGCGTCGAGGTAGACACCGGCGGGCACCGGAGTGAGCAGCCCGACCACCTCGTCGAGCATCACCGGCCGGTGGGCGAACGCCTCACTCGTCACCGGGGCCATCCTGGCGCGACCAACCCGGACCATCCGCAGCCCCTCGACCGGCGTGCCGTCGGGATGTCTCCCCGATCTGGCGAAGTGGAAGCGGGCGGAGAAGGGGACTCCCACCCTGTCGGTCGAAGGGCTGCGCATGAGCCGGGCCGGATGGGCACGGTTCGCGACGCAACCGGATGTACAACGGATCGGGGCATGGGCGCACCGGGTCACGCCCCCTCGCCAGGACTGCTCGGGGACGGCGCGACGGACTCCGGGCCACCGCTCAGGGACGCGTCCCCGGCCGCCCCGTGCACCTCCCACAGTTCCGGATTCCACAACTCGACGTGGGTGAGCGCCCCGTGCACCAGCACGCTGCTGCCTTCCTCCAGTCGGGCGAACTCGCGCAGGTACTGCGGCAGCGCCACCCGCCCCTGCCGGTCCAGGTCCACCTCGGCCGATCCCATCGACCAGGCCCGGGCCTGCGCCCGCTGTTCGGGGGTGCCGTCCATCATGGCGGCCATCTCCTCGGCCTTGCGGTCGAAGGCCTCGGGGGTCCAGATGGCCAGGCAGCCCTCGTTGAACTTCGAGACGAGGGCGAGGGCTTCGAAGCTCGAACGGAAGCGCGCCGGGAGGATCACCCGGCCCTTCCCGTCCAGGGAGTGCTCGTACCTCCCAACGAACCTCGTCGCCACTTTTCACTAACTCCGTCCTATGTGAGCTCAGGGCCCCTCCCCTTCGCACCACTTTCCTCCACTCTATGGCCCTGTCCCCCACAAAGTCAACGATGCGCCCCCCGGAACGGCATTCCGGCCCCATCGACGGCGCGCCGGGTCCCTCCCCGGCCGGTTGCCGGTGGCCCCGCCGGGGCGGACGGCCGGCTGATACCCTGGCGGCCGTAACCGTCCGGCGGCCTCCGCGACCAGCGGAGAGGCAGCGCCGGACCTTCCTATCGGGAGCCCTCTTTCCTTTGTCCTCCACCTTCGCCGACCTCGGCGTGCCCGCCGCGGTCGACCGTTCGCTTCGCGCCCGGGGAATCACCCACCCGTTCCCCATCCAGGCGGCCGCCGTCCCGCCCGCCCTGTCAGGCCGCGACGTCTGCGGGCGGGCCCCCACCGGTTCTGGCAAGACCATCGCCTTCGGTATCCCGGTCGCGCTCCGGGCCGCCGACGCCCGCCCCGGCCGGCCCCGGGCGCTGATCCTGGCCCCGACCCGGGAGCTGGCCGCCCAGATCGCCTCGGAGATGACGCTCCTGTTCGGCCGGCACGGCTCGCAGCGGGTCGCCGCCTTCTACGGAGGGGTGGGCTTCGGGGCCCAGCTGTCCGCCCTGGCGCGGGGGGTGGACGTGGCCGTCGCCTGCCCGGGCCGGCTCAAGGATCTGATCAGCAGGGGGGCGGCCGACCTGTCCGAGGTGGAGATGGTCGTGATCGACGAGGCCGACCGCATGGCCGACATGGGCTTCCTGCCCGAGGTGCGGCGCCTCCTGGATCAGGTACGCCCGGACCGCCAGACGCTGCTGTTCTCCGCCACCCTCGACGGGGAGGTCGACACCCTCATCCGTCGCTACCAGCGGTCACCGGTGCAGGTGTCGGTGGAGCGCGACGAGCAGGACCGGCCGCCGGCCGAGCACCACTGGGTCGACACGCCCCGGGAGGACCGGGTGAAGCTGGCCGCCCACTACATCTCCTCCCACGGTGCGACCATCGTCTTCTGCCGGACCAAGCACGGCACCGACCGGGTGGCCAGGCAGCTGATGGCCGCCGGGGTTAAGGCCGTTCCCATCCACGGGGGCCGCAGCCAGTCGCAGCGGGAGCGGGCCCTGGACGCCTTCGCCTCCGGCCGGGCCCAGGCTCTGGTGGCCACCGACGTGGCCGCCCGCGGCATCCACGTCGACGGGGTCGGGTGCGTCGTGCACTTCGACCTGCCCACCACCGACAAGGACTACCTGCACCGCTCGGGTCGGACCGGCCGGGCGGGGGCCGCCGGCACGGTCATCTCGTTCGTGACACCGGCCGACACGGAGGCCGCCGGCCTGCTCCGGCGGGCTCTCGGGGACGGGCGGCCGGCCCCGGCTCAGGCCGTCGGTCCCCGCCCGCGCCCCGGGCGCCGGCGGACCCGGCGCCGGGGGGCGCCCGCCTGACCAGGGGCCGCCGGCCCGGCAGGGGCGGGGACGTCACTACCCTGAGGGCGGCCATGGCACGAGGCGACGGGAAGGATGCAACCGGTGGCGGCGCGGCCGGCCGGCGGTACCTGGTCCTGGCCATCTGCTGCATGAGCCTCCTGATCGTGGGCCTGGACAACACCATCGTCAACGTGGCCCTGCCGTCCATAGGCCGGGAGCTGCACACCCGGGTGTCCGGCCTGCAATGGACGGTGGACGCCTACGTGCTGGTCGTGGCCAGCCTGCTGATGCTGTCCGGCTCGACGGCCGACCGGCTGGGCCGCAGGCGCACCTTCCAGGTCGGGCTGGTGGTGTTCAGCTTGGGATCCCTGCTCTGCAGCCTGGCCCCCTCGGTGCAACTGCTCGTGGCATTCCGGGCCCTCCAGGCGGTGGGTGGGTCCATGCTCAACCCGGTGGCCATGTCCATCATCACCAACACCTTCACCGACCGTCGGGAACGGGCCCAGGCCATAGGGATCTGGGGCGCCGTGGTGGGGCTCAGCATGGGCCTCGGCCCGGTGGTGGGGGGCGTGCTGGTCACCTCGGTGGGTTGGCGGTCCATCTTCTGGATCAACGTGCCGATCGGGCTGGCCGCCTGCGTGCTGACCGCCCTGTTCGTACCGGAGTCGAAGGCCCCCCGGCCCAGACGGTTCGATCCGGTGGCCCAGCTGCTGATGGTCGTGGGGCTGGCGTCGATCACCTACGCCATCATCGAGGGCGCCCGGCGCGGGTACACGTCGGGGCCGATCCTGGGGGCGTTCGCTGTGTTCGGGGCGGCCGTGCCGGTGTTCCTCGTCTACGAGCGGCACCGGCCGGAACCCCTGATCGACATACGGTTCTTCCGAAGCGCCCCGTTCTCCGGGGCCAACGCCATCGCCGTGGCCTCCTTCGCCGGCCTGGGCGGCTTCTTGTTCCTGAACACCCTGTACCTGCAGGAGTCCCGCGGCCTGTCGGCCCTGCAGGCCGGGCTGTACACCCTGCCGATGGCGGTGCTGACGGTCCTGTCGGCCCCCGTTTCGGGGGCGCTGGTGGGACGGCGGGGGGCCCGCCCCCCGCTGCTGGCGGCGGGTGGCCTGCTGGCCGCCAGCGGGCTGATGCTGACCCGCATCACCCCCACCACCTCCGTGGTGTGGCTGTTCGTCGCCTACACGTTCTTCGGGGCCGGATTCGGTCTGGTCAACGCCCCCATCACCAACTCGGCGGTGTCGGGGATGCCGGACAGCCAGGCCGGCGTGGCCGCCGCCATCGCCTCGACCAGCCGGCAGATCGGCCAGGTGCTGGGCGTGGCCGTCCTGGGGGCGCTGGCCACCGCCAGCCTGCACGGCCCGGTGGTCACCGGCCTGGCCGCCGCCAGCCACACCGGCTGGTGGGTGCTGGCCGGATGCGGGCTGGTCGTGATGGCGCTGGGTATGGCGGTGACCACGCCCCGGGCCCTGGCCAGCGCCGACCGGGTGACGGCCCTCTTCGACGACTCCGCCGGGCTCAGGCCCGGCCCGGGTCCCCGGACCTCCCCCCAGACGGTGCAGTGACCGGCCCGGCCCACGAGGCCCGGCGGCCGGCGGCCAGGTCGATGACCCGGTGGCAGGCCGCCGCCACCTCGGGGTCGTGGGTGGCCAACAACAGCGCGCCGCCCTCGCCCGGTCCGGCCATGAGCCGGTCCAGGGCCAGGGCCCGGGCGGCCGGGTCCAGTTCGGCGGTCGGCTCGTCTGCTACGAGCACCACGGGCTTCACGGCCAGGGCCCGGGCGATGGCCACCCGTTGCTGCTGACCGCCCGACAGCTCGTGGGCCAGTTGGTGGGCGTGGTCGGCCAGCCCCAGCATCCCCAGCGCGGCGGCCGCCTCCCGCCTGGCGCTCCGGGCGTCGTGACCGGCCGCCCGGAGGGCGACCTCGACGTTCTCGGAGGCGGTGAGCAGCGACACCAGCCCGTATCCCTGCAGGACGGTGGCGATGCCGGCGTCGCTCGCCGGCCGCTCCGACACCGGCCTCCCGTGGTGCAGGACGGTGCCCGCGCTGGGCTCGATCAGCCCCGACAGCAGGGCCAGCAGCGTGCTCTTGCCCGACCCGGACGGGCCTACCACGGCCACCCGTTCGCCGGGGCCCACGGCCACGTCGACGTCTTCTATCACCGGCCGGTCGCCGACGATGAAGCTGACCCGCCGGGCCTCGATGAGAGGCGTCACCGGGGTAGCTGCACCGGTCGGATCTCCACCCCCTCCGCCGTCCGGTGCGTGCTGGCCAGCGTCCCCGGCGGGAACGTATCGAGCAGGTCCTCGGGGAGCTGGATGGTGCCGTCCCGGCCGACGACCAGGTAGTCCTCGCCGGACCGGCCCTCCGCCCCGACCCGGCCGTCGCGGATGGTCACCGTCCGCCCCAGGGCCGACCCGACCAGGGCGTCGTGGGTGACCGTGATCACCGTGGTGCCCAGATCCCGGTTGGCCGCCCTGATCAGGTCCACCACGGCGGTGGCCGACTCCCGGTCGAGCTGGCTGGTCGGCTCGTCGGCCAGCAGCACCCGCGGTCCGTTGGCCAGGGCCACGGCCAGCGCCAGCCTCTGCTGTTCGCCGCCGGACAGCCCGCCGGCCTGCCGGCCAGCCGCAGGCGAGAGGCCGACCGCGTCCAGGAGATCGGCGGCGCGCTGCCGTTTGGTGGCCGGTCGGCGCCGGGTGGGTCGCTGGGCGAACAGGACGTTGCCCAATGCCGTCTCGTAGGGGACGAGGTTGCGGCCGGGGTTCTGCATGACGATCCCGACCTGGCGCAACCGCATGTCGGCGGCCTCGGCCGCTCCCATGGTGTTGAGAGGTCGGCCGTGCAGTTCCACCACCCCCGCGGTCGGTCGGAGCAGCCCGGCCAGGATCCACAGCAGGGTGGATTTGCCGGCCCCGGAAGGGCCCAGGAGCGACACCGTCTCCCCCTCCGCCACCTCGAGATCCACGCCCCGCAGGGCGGTGACCTCCTGCCCGGACTCGCCGTACACCTGGACCAGGTGCTCGCAGCGCACGGCGGCGGTCACTGCGGGGCCTCCCTGAGCTGGCTGGCGGTGACGCTCCGCATCAGGGTGAGGCTGGCCCCGGTGCCGGCCGCCATGATCACGACCAGGGCGGCGGCCAGGGCCACGGCCAGCGTGGTGGCCGACGGGAACGTGGCCAGCGGGATGCCGGCCGGCCGGGTGGCGAACTCCGGGACGTCCCGGACCGCCAGCAGCACGGCCACCAGACCGGTGATCATCCCCACCGCCGCACCGTAACCCAGGACGATCAGCTGCTCGGAGACGACGGTGCGCAGAAGGCTGCGCCGGGTCACCCCCACCGACGCCAGCGCAGCCATCTCGTAGCGCCGACGGCGGGCGAAGAGGTACAGGGCCAGCACGGACCCGCCCGACGCCAGCAGCGCAGCGGCCGCCGCCTCGGCCAGGAACAGGTTCTCGGCCAGCCCGGGGCCGCTCCGGTCGAGAGCGGCCGTCGCTTCGGCCGCGCTCCGGACCGACTGCACCTGCACGCCCTCGGCGCGCAGGGCGCCAGCCACGGCTGCGCCCGATCCGGGTCGGGTCCAGACCTGCTGCACCGTCAACGCCAGGTCGCCCGCGGCGGCGATCTGGGCGTAGGCGATGTCGACCACCACCCCGTCGGCCGGGCCCCCCGGCACGCTACCTGCGGTTGCAATGACGTCGACGGGGAGCGCCCGGCCGTCGAGTCCGGCCGTGGTGGCCGGGCCGGTCCGGCCGTCGACGACCGGGGCGGCGGCCAGCGCCGGCAGCGGGAAGGGCCGGTCGCGGAAGGACAGGACGGCCGACACCGAGGCGGGCACCGAGACGATCCACCGCAGCCCGCCGGCCGCCCGTGGCGAGACCCGGGAGGTGCCCCCGCCGTCGGCGTGGGCGTACCAGTCGCGGGCGGCCAGGGCGGCGGCCGGCACCGGCTTCCACCCTCCCGCCCCGTGGACGTCCAGGCCGGTGATGGCGACCGTCGCCTCGAGCCGGTTCGGCCCGCCCGCGTCGGCCGGCGGACCGGACAGGCCGACGTCCGACAGGGTGCAGGGGCAGGGTGGCAGGGCCACCGTGGCCGTCGCCGGTCCGGGGGTGGACGGGACCGCCAGCTGGACCGGCGTGGGGGCCACCCCGCCCGCCAGCTGGAAGTCCAGGTTGAGGGTGCTCTGGGCCAGGGAGATACGGCTCACGTCCAGATGGACCCGCAGCGCGTCGCCGTGGAGCACCAGCGGGGCGGCCTCCGGCGGGTTCAGGGCGGCCACCGTGCGGGCCGGCAGCCGGGCCCCCCTCCACGCCGCGATGGCGTTCCACCGGGCCGGGTCCACGGCCATGGTCAGCGATCCGTTGCTCGAGTACTCCTCCACCGGAGTGGCCCGCCGGCCGCTGGGATCGGCCCTGGCCACGTCGGCGGCCAGGTCCGACCCGGCCGGGGTGGTCACGTCCAGAACGACCGGTGCCCCCATCCGGAGGGTGGCGACCCGCTGGTAGTTCTGGCCGGCCACCGCCCACGCCGACACCGCGAAGGTCGCCAGGGCGAACGAGGCGGCCAGGATGGTGGTGGTCCGCGAACCGCTGGGACGGCGGGCCACCTGGCGCAGCGCCAGGAACCCGACCACCCCCCGGCGGCTGAGGGCGGCCGCCGCGGCACAGATCAGGGGGAGCAGGCGCGACGCCACCACGGCGACAGCCAGGCCCAGCAGGCCGGGGAAGAGCAGGGTCAGGGGATGGTCGGTCGAGCTGAGGGCACCGCTCGCCTCCAGCTCGACCAGTCCCGCCACGGCGGCGGTCAGGAGCACGGTGTCGACCACCCAGCCCCGGGCCGTGGGGTCGCCGGTGTGGCGCCACTGGGCCATCACGTCCCGGCGGAGGGTCCTCCGCCCGGCCACGACCACCGCGGCCACGCCACCCGCCACGGCCAGTGCACCGGTCGCCCAGCCCAGGCCCGGCAGGCCCAGAGCGGTGCCGGGACGGAGCAGGCTCCGCCCGAGAAGCTCGGTGACCCCCCAGCCGGCCAGGAGCCCCACCGGGTAGGAGGTGGCCAGCAGGAGCAGCGGCTCGGACAGGGCGAACGCCGAGGTCCTCCACCGGCTGTAGCCGCGCAGCTTGGCCAGCGCCACCTCGGGTCCCCGGGCCTCGGACGCGTCGCCGAACAGGACGAACAGGAGCAGCCACGCCAGGGCGAGCAGCTCCAGGGTCACGACCAGGACCGGCACCGACAGCGACGTCCAGGCACGGCGGACGGTCGAGACGGTGGTGGGGATGTCGCTCTGGACCACGGCCTGCTGGCCGGCCAGGGTCTGGTCGCCGATGGCCGCTTGGACCGCGGTGGACAGGGATCCCAGGCCGGCGGGCGACACCCGGGAGGGGTCCAGGCTCTGGTCGATGACGATGTCGCCCTGGGCGGAGGCCCCGGCGGCCAGCAGGGTGGACGGGGCGGTGAACAGCGCGTCGTAGGCGGACGGCGATCCCTTGCCGCCCGGCCCGGAGAGGGGGTACTCGACGGGGAAGTACGTGGTGAGCCGGTCGAACCAGTAGGCGCCCCCCGACCGGGGCGGGGTGTAGAGACCGGTCAGGGTCAAGGTCCCCCACGCCGGCAACCGGATCCGCTGGCCCAGCTCCCACCCGTTGGCCCGGGCCAGCCCCGGGGTGGCCATGATCTGCCCGGCGGCCGTGGGGCAGGCGCCCCGGACAGCCAGGTGGGCGCACAGGCCGGTGCGGGACACCAGGCTGAGGGTCTCGGTGGCGGCCGGGTACACCGCGGTGGCCTCCCGAGCCTCCACCGCCGGGGCGAACAGCTTGGCGGACCGGCCCAGGTCGGCGGCCAGGGCGGCGGTCAGCGGCTCGAAGCTGGCGGACACCGGTCCGCTCTGGGTGACGCCGATGCCGTCGCCCAGCACGGTCGAAGCGCTCAGTGTGTCGGCCAGGATGGACCGCTTCCCTCCGGCGTAGTAGGCGGGGGCGGCCACCGCGGCGGCGACGGCCACCACCGCGACCACGAAGATGGTGGCCACCGCCCCGGCCCGGCTGATCAGACCCCGGGCGGAGGTGGCCAATGAGGCCAGGAAGTTCATGGGCGGCCGGCCCCGCTTCCCCCGGTCCAGGCCAGGGCGAAGCCCGGGACCCCTACCGTCACCGCCGGTCCCCCGCTGGCGGCGGCCACGGTCCAGCCGCCGGTCGGATGCGACGGTCCGATCTCTGCGCCGCACAACACCGCCGCCCCGGTCGGGCTCCACAGGCACCGCGGGCCCAACGCCTTCGCCGGCACCGGGATGGTCACGGTGCCTCCGCCCAGGGTGAACACCGTGATGGCCGGGCCGGCCGGCCCGACGGACATCCACGCCAGTCTCGATCCGTCCGGGCTCCACGTCGGCACCGAGCCACCCACGGGCCCGAGACCGGCGGAGACGGTGCCCATCACCTGGCCCGAGCGGCTCAGGAACAGCACGCCCTGCGAGTCGGGATCGCTGGAGACCAGGCTGCGCACCCCGACCGCCACCACGTCACCGCGGGGATCGGGCCGGGGGGCGAGCGTCACCGGCGTGGCCGGGTCCTGTCCCAGCTGCCGGTTGAGCCCGGCCGCCGTGGCCAGCACCACCGGCGGCCGGCCGGCATCCCGGAGCTCCAGCCGGGCGTCGGCCTGGCCGGGTCTCAGGACGCTGGCCGTCGGGACCGGAGGGGCCGCCACCGTCACGAACGCCCCGGGCTGCTGCGGGTCGGCCGCCGCCCAGCTGCCGGTGCCGAGGGAAGTCGACTTCCCGGTGGCCAGGTCCACGACCGTGACCGCGCCGGAGTCGGTGGCCCCGCCGAACTGACCCCGCGCCACCACCACGACCGTCCGGTCGCCGTCGCCCATGGCCGCCGGGGTCGTCAGCGACTGATCCGATGCCAGTGAGAGCCGGGTGGCGACCAGCCGGGGCCGGGCGCCGGCCAGGCCGATGATGTCGCCGCCGGCGAACGTGATGAACCGGCCGTCCGGCGAGAGCCCGGGCAGCCCGTACTGGGGGAATCTGCCCAGGCCGGCCAGTGGGCGGGAGGGCCGTCCCTGCGGGTCGGTCCGGACGATGGCACCGGACGGGGTCAGGGCCAGCACGGCGCCGGAGTCGGCCACGGCCGGGAGGAGGGCGGCCCTGCTCCCGGCGGGTGAAGCGGCCAGGTCGACCACGACCAGGCCGACGGCCACCAGCGCCACCACCACCGCAGCCGTTATCCCGGCCACGACGGCCCGCTGTCGCCGGCTGCGGGGCGGCGGCTCGGGGTCGATGGCCGGGAACGGGCGCACCTGCCCGGTCCTGCCCGCCCCCATTCCGCTCACACAGGCAGTATCGGCGCGGCCGGCGGGTCGGCGCCATTCAGGCTGCGGCGTCGCTACGGTGGGTCCGGTGGAGCGAGCCATGGAAGGATTCCACTGCGATGACGAGGGCGACTGGGTCGCCCATCTCGAGTGCGGGCACACCCAGCACGTCCGCCATCGTCCGCCGTTCCAGATCCGGGAGTGGGTGCAGAGCGAAGCCGGCCGCCGGGGCCGCATCGGCGCCCTGTTGGAGTGCCCGTTGTGCGCCCGGGCGGAGATGCCGGACGGGCTCGAGCTCGCACGCTCGGGCGACGTGTGGGACGACACCACCCTGCCCGGCGGCCTGCGCCGGGACCACCGCCTGGCACCGCGGACCTGGGGCCTGCTGCACGTCCTGGCGGGCCGGCTGCGCTTCGTGCCCGGCCGGGCCGGCTGGTCGCTGCCGGCCGCCGAGCTGGCCGCCGGCTCGGCGCAGCCAATCCCTCCCCAGATGGCCCACCACGTCGAAACCACCGGTCCGGTGTCGGTCCGGATCGACTTCTACCGGGTGCCCGCCGCCGGCGAGGGGACCGGGTCCGAAGGCGGGGAGGCGGCCTGCTACGCCCACCTGCTGTGCGAGGAATGCGGGGCGCTCCTGGATAGACCCGACGCCCACAAGCCGGGCTGCCCGGCGGCCGGGAGGGCTCCTACGGGCTGACTCCGGGCTACAGGAGCGGCGGCAGCTGCTCGGCGATGTCGGCCACCGTCCAGCGGTCCGGCCGGGAGATCTCCGGCTCCTTGGCCCAGCCGGTCATGGGAGCGATGATGCCGCCGAAGCTGTAGAAGACCCGGCCCGTGACCGGGCAGCCGGCGCCGGCCAGCCAGGCGACCAGCGGGGAGATGTTGGCCGGGTCCCATTCGTCGAAGCGGGCCGGATCGTCGGGCGGGGCGACCATGTCGCCGAGGCCGGGGGTGGCCTCGGTGAGGCGGGTCCGGGCGGCCGGCGCCACGGCGTTGACCCGGACCCCGTAGCGGCCCAGCTCCTCGGCGGCGATGACCGTGAGGGCGCCGATCCCCGCCTTGGCCGCCCCGTAGTTCGCCTGTCCCGGGTTGCCGAACAGCCCCGACGTCGACGAGGTGTTGATCACTGACGCGCTCAGCTCCCGGCCGGCTTTGGACTGCTCCCTCCAGTACTCGGCGGCATGGTGCAGCGGGGCGAAATGCCCTTTCAACACCACCCTCACGACCGAGTCCCACTCGTCCTCGCTCATGTTGACGATGAGCCGGTCCCGGAGAATGCCGGCGTTGTTGACCAGCACGTGGAGCTCACCGAAGGCGTCGATGGCGGTGCGGATCAGGCGCCGGGCCCCTTCCCAGTCGGAGACGTCGTCGGAACTGGCCACGGCCTGGCCGCCCATCGAGGTGATCTCCTCGACCACCTCCGCCGCCTGGTCGGCCGATCCGGGGACCACCGTCCCATCGGGCCCGGTGCCCACGTCGTTGACCACCACCCTGGCGCCCTCCGCGGCGAACAGCAGGGCGTGCTCCCGCCCGAGGCCGCGGGCCGCGCCCGTGATTACCGCCACCCTGCCGTCCAGATAGCCCATCAGAAGATCATGTCATCAAGCGCCGGCAGACCGCGGAGAGCACCTCACCTTCACGGTCGGCGTCCAGGCCCCGGGCCGCTCCGGCCAGATCCGCCGGCGGGCCTCCGCCCGGCCGGTAGTCGTCAACGGCCTGCCGACCGGCGTCCGAGAGCACCGCCAGCCACAGCCCCGGCTCCCAGTCGAGCAGGGCCGCAGACTGAAAAAGGGCGGCGCGGCGGGTCCGCCGCTGCGACACCCCGATCACCTTGCGCCCGTGCAGTTCCACCTCGCCGGGCCCCAAACCGGCGAAACACACCACCGGGGACCACCGGCTGGCCCTCATGCGGCCCTTCCACACGGCCAGATCGGCGCGGTCCGCCACGCCGGCCGCCACCAGCACGTCCACCCAGAGCTCGCCCACCCACCAGGTGGCCCGGGCCACGTCGTCGTCCCACAACGGGTCGTCGGCGGTCACCACGAAGTCCACCCACACGACCCGGCCGGCCCCGACCAGCACGGCCCCTCCCCCGCTGCGGCGCCGGGCCAGGCCCAGCCCGGCCCTCTCCAGGGCTTCCGGGTCGAACCACTCCTCCGGTTGGTGGCTGCCGAGCACCACGGCGGGCGCGTCGGCGACCAGGATGCGGGCCGTCCGCCCCAGGTCGGCCCGCTGCAGCAGTTCGGCCGATCCGGCATGCAGGTCACCCGCCGGCCCGGACACCCGCTCCACCCGCCACCCGGGTGTCACAGGCCCGGAGCCGCCGCGCTCAGGCCGACAGCCCGCTGGACGCGGTCTGCCCCAGGTAGGTCTCCCACTCGGTGCGGATGCGCCCGCTGGCCACCAGGATGAACGTCCGCTGCCGGGGCACGACGGGCGGGCGCCTCAGGCGCATGGAGGTGTCCTCGAGTAGATGGTCCCGCTTGCGGGCGTTGCACGGCCGACATGACGCCACCACATTGTCCCAGGCGTGGGGCCCGCCGCGGCTGCGGGGGATCACATGGTCGATGTTCTCGGCCGCCGCGCCGCAGTACTGGCAGCGGTGGCCGTCCCGGGCGAAGACGGCCCGCCGGTTCAGAGCCACGCGGGCCTGGAACGGCACCTTCACGTAGTGGCGCAGCCGTACCACCGACGGTTCGGCGTAGGCGGCCCGCTCGGAGCGGAACACCCGGTCGGTGGGATGCAGCAACTCGGCCTTGTCGTCGAGCAGCAGCATCAGAGCACGCCTGGTGGAGACCACGCACAGGGGTTCGTAGGTGGCGTTGAGCACAAGTGCCTGTGTCACCGCCACCCCCGATCGCTAGCGGACCGGTGGAAGCCGCCTACGGGCGACTGGCTCGGATGGGCAGCCCGCTCGTGACCAGGGCACGCCCAGACGTTACCGCGCCTAACGGCCCATGCGGCGGCACCACTCGAGGTAGCGGATCAGCTCATCCGGTTCGAGTTGGCCGTCCGAGCCGTACATGGTCTCCATCCGGAACCGGACGTAGTCGGCTGAGGGGACGGGCAGGGGCGGCCAGCGCCTCCACCAGCCGGGCGGCACCAGACGCAGCGCCGGTCGCCACAGGGCCGGGCGGCGGGCCAGGGCGCCGGCCAGGGCGGCGGCCCGGGCCGCCGGCAGCCGGGCGCTCATGCCGCCACCCGCCAGCCCACCGCGGCGGCACCGATGAGCGGGGCCGCGGCGCCGAGGGGGCTGGGCTCGATCCGGCATCCCGACGCGAACGGGAGCCGGGCGGTGGCCGCCACCTCGTCACGGGCGGCATGGAAGAACCCGTCCCCGAACCCGAGCGCCACCGACCCGGCCAGAGTGGCCAGCCTCAGATCCAGCAGGTTGGCCACCATCCCGACGGCCCGTCCCACCAAACGGCCGGTGCGTTCGACCAGTTCCGACCCGGCCTCGGCAGCCGGTCGGCCGCTGATGGCGGCCAGCGCCGTTCCCGATGCCTCGGCCTCCAGACACCCCCGCCCCCCGCAGCGGCACGGGCGGCCGCCGGGGACGACGGTGAGATGCCCGATGTGCCCGGCGTTGCCGGTCCGTCCGTCGAGCAGCCGCCCGTCGACCACGATGCCTCCCCCCACGCCGGTGGACACCACCATGGCCACATAATTCCTCTCCCCCGCCGCCCCGCCTGCCCACCCCTCGCCCAGGGCCAGAGCCTTGGCGTCGTTGTCCACCCCGGTCGGCACACCGCTCAGGTCGGCCAGGCGGGACCTGAGCGGGAAGCGCCGCCAGGACGGAATGTGGAGAGGCGACACCGCGTCGCCGCCGTCCATGGGGCCCCCGCAGCCGGCCCCGCACGCCGCCACCGGCCCGGCCGTCAGGGCCCGGTCCACCAGACGGCGCACCACCGACCAGACCTCCTCGGCGGAGGCGCTTCCCGGGTCGGGCGTGGGGTACTCCGCCTGCCAGCTGACCGCCCCGGACCGGTCGACCCGGGCCACGGCCATCTTGGTGCCTCCCACATCGACGGCCAGCACCTCTGAAGATTGCATCGGGGGGCAGGGTACGCTACCCAGGACATCGGTTCTGGAGGGAGCAATGGTGCGACAACCGGCGGCACAGATGTCCTCCTCGGCCGGTTTCGCATCGGTGTTCGACTCGATAGTCAGCAACGTGGCCCGGGTCATCCACGGCAAGGAGGAACCCATCCGCCTGGCGCTGGTGTGCCTGGTATCGGAGGGCCACCTGCTGCTCGAGGACGTCCCCGGGGTCGGCAAGACCAGCCTGGCCAAGGCTCTGGCCAGATCGTTCGACCTGGATTGCCGGCGCATCCAGTTCACGCCCGACCTGCTGCCGTCCGACGTGACCGGAACGAGCGTGTACGACCGCGCCAGTGGCTCTTTTTCCTTCCGCCCGGGACCGGTCTTCGCGAACGTGGTGATCGGTGACGAGATCAACCGGGCGTCCCCCAAGACCCAGTCGGCCCTGCTGGAGGCCATGCAGGAGCGGCAGGTCACCATCGACAACGTCACCCACCGGCTCCCGGACCCGTTCCTGGTCATAGGCACGCAGAACCCCGTCGAGCACGAGGGCACCTACCCCCTGCCGGAGAGCCAGCTGGACCGCTTCCTCATGCGGATCCGGATGGGCTACCCCGACCGGGCGGCGGAGCTGACCATGCTCGACCTGGAATCGTCGGCGGTCGTCGACGACCTGCCCGTGGTGGCCGGGGCAGACGCCGTGCCGGCCATGGTGCGGGCCGCCCGCAGCGTGCACACCGCCGCCGCCCTGCAGGGCTACGTGGTGGATCTGGCCACCGCCACCCGCAGGCATCCGGCTCTGCAGCTCGGCATGTCACCCCGCTGCACCCTGGCCCTCCAGGGGGCGGCCCGGGCCATGGCCGCGGCCGAGGGCCGCGACTACGCCATCCCCGACGACATCAAGGCCCTGTTCGGCCCGGTCGTCGAACACCGCATGGTGCTGTCCCCCGAGGCGGTCGTGAGCGGCATGGAGATCCCCGAGGTGCTGGCCGACATCCTGCGAAGCGTCCCGGTACCGTCCGGCCGTCCGGGAGGATGACCCCCGGGTCCCGCCGGCTCACCGCCCGGGGCCGGGCCGTCCTGGCCGGTTCGGCCGTCATGGCGCTGAGCGCCTACCTGTTCGGGATCCAGGAGCTGTACTCGCTGGCCGTGGCCGGCGGGATGCTGGTGCTCGGAGCGGCGGTGTGGGTGCGGGCCGTCCGCTGGGACCTCGAGGTGGCCCGCCACGTGCACCCGGCCCGGGTCCAGGCCGGGCAGGAGGCCCGGGTGGAGCTCACCATCCGCAACCTGGCCGAGCGGCGCAGCCCCCCGGCCGGCGCCCGCGACGGCTTCGACGGGGGCGCCCGGTGGGCCTCGTTCTCCATCGCCCCGTTGGCGCCCGGCGAGGTGCGGGCCAGCTCCTACCGCCTGCCGTCGCACCGGCGGGGCCTGTACCACCTCGGGCCGCTGGAGCTCACCGTCACCGACCCGTTCGGCCTGGCCCGGGCCACCCGCGACACGGCGCCGGACACGTCCCTGACGGTGCATCCCCGCTACGACCTGGTCCCGGTGGGCGCCGTCTCGTCGCATCGTGACGAGGACCGCCGGCCGTTGCAGTCGATGATCGGCAAGGGCGGCAACGAGTTCTACATGCTGCGCGAGTACGTTCCCGGTGACGACCTGCGCCGGGTGCACTGGCCGTCCACGGCCCGCCTGGACGATCTGATCATCCGCCAGCCCGAGAGCGCCCGCCGGGGCCGGGTCACCCTGGTCGCCGACATGCGGGCCCCGGTCCACGACCCCGACACGGTGGAGGCGGTGCTGTCGGCGGTGGCCACCCTGGCCGTGTCGTCGCTGCGGTCCGGGCTCCAGGTGCGGGTGGTCACCACCGGGGGTTTCGACTCCGGTCACGCGTCGGGGCGGTCCGCTGGTGTGGCCCTCCTGGACGGCCTGGCGTCGGCCGAGACCCACCGGCCCGGGGCGGAGCCGTTCCGGGTGGCCGGCCGGCTCGACCCGGTGGTCCTGGTCACCACCGACCGGATCGGCGACCCCGACCTGCAGGCCGCGGTCGGGCTGGGCGGGCCGCACGGAACCACCGTGGTGGTCTTCGAGTCGGCCGGCCAGAGCCCGCACCCGGCCGGGACCCCGTCCCTGGATCACGCCCGGCGGCGGATCTCCGTGCCGGCCGGCGCCTCGTTCGCCTCGGCCTGGACGGCGTGGGAGAACACGTCGTGCTGACCGGCCACGGCTCCCGGCCCGCCGATCCCGGGCCGGCGGTCCGCCCCGGAGCCGATGGTGGGACCCGTTCCGGGCCGCCGGCGGGAGGTCCGGTCCGCTCCGGGACCGGCGTGGTCGGCTGGGCCACCGCCGGCACCGCCCCGGCCCGACCGGCGGAGGGTCCGGCCACCTGGTCGCTGGCGGCTTTGACCCTGGCCTCGGCGGCCGGCCTGTTCCGGGTGTTCAACGGGCCGTCGTGGATCTGGCCGGTACTGACCACCGTGGCGGTCACCCATCTGGTCCTGTGGGCCATGCGCCGGTGGCGCACCGGTGCGCTGGTGGCGCTACCGGTGGCCCTGGCCACCATGATCCTCATGGTCATCTGGACCGTGTTCGGGTCCACCACCGACCTGGGCTTCCCCGGCTGGCACACCTGGACGTCGCTGGTGGACTCCCTCAAGGGTCTGGGCCACGAGTTCTCCGCCACCGTGGCGCCGGTCCAGCCGGACCGGGCCTTCGAGACGCTGGCCGCCGGGGGCGCCGGGCTGCTGGCCGTGCTGGGGGACTGGGCGGCGTTCCGCTGGCGGTCCCCGCTGCTGGCGATCCTGGGCGGGGTGGCGGCCTTCGTGGCCTGCTCCACCGCCGGGGAGGGTGGTGGCCGGGCGTGGGTCGTCGGGGCCGAGGTCCTCGCCGCCTGCGTCTTCCTGCTCGTGTACCGGTGCTCGGCGGCCCGCCGGGAGGTGTGGTTCGCCGGGGTGCGTTCCGGCGAGGTGCGATGGACCGTGACCGGCGGCGCTGTCCTGGGCGCCGCCGCCCTGGTGGCCTCGGTCGCCCTGGCGCCGGCCCTGGCGACCCGGGACGGGTTGGGCGCCCTGGGCTGGAGGGCCGGTCCCGGGGGCGGCGGGGAACGGGTCGTTCCCAACCCGGTCGTCTCGTTACAGACACGGCTGATCAAGCTGTCCAACACCCCGGTGTTCGTCGTGGACAGCACGCAGCCGTCCTACTGGAGGCTGACGTCGCTCGACACCTTCAACGGCACGACCTGGACCGCCACCGGGGCGTACCGGGACTTCCGCTCCCGGCTCCCCGGCGTCGGCAAGTCCGGGCCGGGAACCCGCCCGGTGCGGGCCACGTTCCAGATCCAGCAGCTGGACTCAGTGTGGCTGCCCGAACAGCTGAACCCGGTGGCCGTCGAGGGGGTGAGCAAGGTCGCCTTCGACCCCATGTCGGGCAGCCTCATCGCCTCGTCGTCGACCTCGAACGGGCTGGCCTACACGGTGGATTCGGTGCAGTACCTCAACACCCTCACCCCGGCCGCCCTCAACGCCGCACCACCGGTGCGGGACTCCGCCGCCATATCCGCCGACCTGGAGGTCCCGGCCGTGGTGGACGGGGCGATCACCCAGCTGGCACTGGAGCTGACCGCCGGTCAGGCCACCGAGTACGGCAAGGCCCTGGCCATCCAGAACTATCTGCGCAGCCCCCAGTTCCGCTACAAGCTCCAGCCCGTCTCCGACGGCTTCGGCAGCCAGGCCCTGTACAACTTCCTCTTCGTGACCCGTCAGGGCTACTGCCAGCAGTTCGCCGGGGCGTTCGCGGTGCTGGCCCGGGCGGCCGGGATCCCCACCCGGCTGGCCGTCGGCTTCGCCACCGGCACCCCCATGCCCGCCGGTGGCTTCCAGGTGTACGACCGCGACGCCCACACCTGGCCCGAGGTGTACTTCGGGCCCGGGTTCGGCTGGCTGCCGTTCGAGCCCACCCCGGGGTTCGCGGTGCCGGGGACGTCGCGCTACTCGGGGATCCCCTCGCCGTCCGGCGGCACCGCCGTCCCGGTGCCGACCACCGTGCCGGCGGGGTCCAACCTCACTCCCCCGTCGATACAGAAGAGCGCCACGCCGACCACCAGCCGTGGCAGCGCCACCACCCTGGCCCCGGGGGCGGGCGGGGCCCGGTCCGGGCTGCCCGGATGGCTGGGGGTGCTGGTGATCATCCCGGCCCTGGGGGTGCTGTGGGCGGCCGGGAACGTGGGGCTGCGTACCGCCCTGCGCCGACGGAGACGGCGCAGGGCCGAGAGAGCAGGCCCGGGGGCGGTGATCCTGGACCTGTGGCAGGACATCTGCTCCGAGTTGTCGTGGGTCGGCATCGGCCGCTCCCCCGCCGAGACCGACGACGAGTTCGCCAGGCGGGCCACCGCCGACCTGCACCGCCGGGTCATCGGCGGTCCGGCCCGCCGGGAGGAGCGCATCACCGGCCTGTCCACCCTGGCCGGCCTGGCCCGCCGGGCCACCTTCGCCCCCGCCGTCCCGGAGGACCTGGTGGACCGGGCCGGCCTCTCGGCGGCTCAGGTCCGGCAGCTGCTCCACGATCACACCACCCGCACCGAGCGGGTGCGCCGCTGCCTGTCACTACCCCCCGGCCGGTGGGCTCAGCTCACCGGGCCTCTGCGGCGTTAGCGGTCGCCTTCGCCGTTGAGCCGGCGGCGCAGCCGCTTGCCGAAATCGTCCACGGCCTGGGAGAAGTTGCGGGCGTAGTTGGACCGGCTGACCTGCTCCAGGCCCACCCGGCTCATCTTGCGCAGGTTCTGCACCAGGACCACGGTGCTGGCCACCATGAGCAGGAACCCGAATATCCCCACGATCCAGCTGGACGCGAAGGCGGCCAGGAGGATCACCAGTCCGACGATGAACCCCAGGGCCGCCCACCGGCAGTTCCGGGCCAGGTAGCGCTGGAGCGTGGTCGAACTGATGCGCTTGGCCGAATCCGGATCCTGGGCATGGAACTGCCTCTCGATCTCGGCCAGGATCCGTTGTTCCTCTTCGTTCAGCGGCACTTCCGACCCTCCGCGCCAATCATCGCGCTGAGGGCAAACTACAGCAACGCGCCGGGTTAACGGCCTGTCGGGGCCGGGTTACCGCCGGTTGGACCGTTTGGCCGACGGAGGGGCGCCACGGGGTTCGGGCGGGCGGCGGGACCGGCCGGACCGGCGGGTTCCGGGCCGGGGTCAGCGGGGTCCGTGGTTGCGGCCCGGGCCGGGCGGGCGGGGCGGGCGGGGTCCGGGCCGGGTTCAGTGGGGCCCGTGGTTGCGGCCCGGGCCGGGCCGGCGGGGCGGGCGGGGTCCGGACCGGGTTCAGTGGGGCCCGGGCGGGACGTGCCGCCCGGGCCCCACTGGCTGTCCCCCGTCCGCTTCACCCTGAGCCGGCCGGCGTCCACCAGAGCCGCCGGGCCGACCGCTCCGGCGCCGAACCGGCGGCGGATGGCGTCCACCACGGCGGAGGGGTACGGCTTGGCCGGTGGATCCGGCTGGGCCGACGGGATGGGCCGGGTCGGCGGGATGTGGTGGGTCGACGGGACGGGGTGGGTCGGCTGGACGGGGGGCGGGCCGGGCGGGGCCGCTGCGTCGCCGCCGAGCAGGTCCAGCGACAACTGCTCCCCGGGCCCGGACCCGGCCGGGACCAGGTTGGAAACCCCTACGCCGAGGAGCCGCACCCCGGGTGCCAGGTCCACCGCGTCGAGCAGGCGCCTGGCCACGGCGGCGATCACCGGGCCGGAGTCGATGGCGCCCGCCTGCGTCTCCGAGCGGGTGTGGGTGGAGAAATCCCCGTAGCGCACCTTGAGGGTCACGGTCCGGCCGGCCACCCCCGATCTGCGCAGCCGGGAGGCCACCGAGTCGGACATCCGCAGGACCTCGACCCTGAGGCCGTCCGGGTCGCGCCGGTCGGTGGCGTAGGTCTCCTCGTGACTGACCGATTTGACCGGGCGGTCGGCTTCGACTCCCCGGTCGTCGATGCCCCGGGCCAGGTTGGCCAGGTGCCGGCCGTGGGCCCGGCCCACCGCCCGCTCCAGCACCGTCGGGTCAACGGCGGCCAGATCCCCGATGGTGGCGAACCCGAGGGCCCCCAGCCGCCGGGCCGTGGCCGGGCCCACCCCCCACAGGGCGTCTATCGGCAGGGGATGCAGGAAGGCCAGCTCCTGGCCCCGCTCCACCACGTACACGCCGGACCCGGTGCCCCCGGCATGCTGGTCGACCGTGCGGTCCACCCGCGGCTTGGCCGCCTCGGACGCCAGCTTGGCCAGGAACTTGACCGGCGCAGCCCCGACCGAGCAGGTCAGCCCCAGCCCGGTGCGGATCTGCTCCCGGATGGACCGGGCGATCTGCGCCGGGGGGCCGAACAGGCGTATCGAACCGGAGACGTCCAGGAACGCCTCGTCCAGCGAGATGCCCTCGACCAGCGGCGTGAACCGCTGGAAAACGGCGTGCATCTCCCGGCTGACCTCGGCATAGCGGTCGTAGCGACCGGCCACGAAGACGGCCTCCGGGCACAGCCGGCGGGCCTGCACCGAGGGCATGGCCGACCGGACACCGAAGACCCGGGCCTCGTAGCTGCACGACGCCACCACCCCTCTCGAGCCGGACCCGCCCACGATCACGGGCCTGCCGACCAGGCTGGGATCGTCGAGGGCCTCAACCGACGCGAAGAAGGCGTCCATGTCCACATGGAGGATCCACCGGGGGCCGGGAGCCACCGCACCAGTCTCCCAGACCGGGGTGACGGCGGAAGCTACGGCAGGGTGATGCGGCGGAACCCCTCGGCCAGCGGTACCGAGGCCTCCCGGCCGGCCTCCTCGGCCCGCCGGCGGACCGCTCCCCGCAGCCATTCGCCGGCGTCGCCGAGCTGGCTGGCATGGCAGGCGATGGCGGCCGCCTTGGTGTCGATCGTGGCCGAGACGTCCACCCACACGTCCGGCTCGAGGGTGCCGGACAGGTACAGCGTGTCGACCCGGTGGGCCGGCCCCCGGTCCGGGAAGTAGTGCGGGTTGGCGGCGGCCGGCGCCACTGCGTCGATGGCCGCCCAGCCGACGGTCCGGTGGTCCCTGTGGTTCACGTACGTGGAGCCGAAGAACACTGCGGTCGGATCCGGCGCCACGACGGCCGTGGGTCGAACTGAGCGGATCAGTTCCACCAGGCGGCCCCGCAATGCGGCGTTGTCGTCGAGCTCGCCGTCCGGATAACCCAGCCAGTGGTGCCGGTTGACGCCGAGCAGCCGTCCGGCCTCCTCCGTCTCCTGCCGCCGCCGGGCGACCAGGTCGGCAGGGTGTACGGCGGGATCGAGGGAACCTTTGTCCCCGTCGGCGCAGATGCACACCTCCACCCGGCAACCGGCCCGGGCCCAGCGGGCCAGCGTCCCGCCGGCGGCCACGTCGGGGTCGTCGGGATGGGCGTAGACGGCCAGGGCCACGGCCGGCACATCGGCAACCAGTTCGGCCAAGGGTCAGGGCGCTTTGCTGATGAGCCGGCAGGCCAGTTCTATGCCGTCGTCGCCCACGTCGGCGTGGGTGACCAGGCGCACCCGGCCGGGGCCGACCGTGCCCGCCCGCACCCCGCCGTCGCCCAGGTGGGCCAGTAGCCCGGCCGGGTCCGGCGGCGGGAACGTCACGATGTTGGTCTGGACCTCCGCCGGGTCGAAGCCGATCCCGGGCCAGCGCTCGGCCACGGCCTCGGCCAGCAACCGGGCCCGGGCGTGGTCCTCGGCCAGGCGGTCGATGCGGCCCAGAGCGACCAGGCCGGCCGCCGCGATCACCCCGGACTGGCGCATGGTGCCGCCCAGGCGTTTGCGGTGCAGCTTGGCCTCCTCGATCATCTCGGCCGGACCGGCCAGCACGGACCCGACCGGTGCCCCCAGGCCCTTCGACAGGCAGCACATCACCGTGGTGGCGGCCGCCGCCCGCCGGGCCGGTGTGGTCGACGACGCCACTGCGGCGTTCCACAGCCGGGCCCCGTCCATGTGCACCGCCACCCGTCGCTGCTCGGCCACGGCGGCGAGGGCGTCCATACCGGTCTGCGGCCACACCCGTCCGCCGGAGGCCATGTGGGTGTCCTCCACCGCTATCAACGTCACCCGGGGCTGGTGGTGGTAGCCGGACTCGACGATCTCCTCGACGGCGTCGGCCGGCAGCCAGCCCCGGGCGTCGTCGACGGTGCGGAAGGTCACCCCGGCGTTGATGGGACCGGCGCCCTCCTCGTAGACCACGATGTGCTGGTGGGCGCCGGCGACGACGGCGTCCCCGGGGCGGGTCAGGGTACGCAGCGCCACCTGGTTGGCCATGGTGCCCGACGGCACGAACAGGGCGGCCTCCTTGCCGGTGATCTCGGCGAAAACCTCCTGCAGCCGGTTGACGGTGGGGTCCTCGCCGTACTCGTCGTCGCCCACCTCGGCGTCGGCCATGGCCCGCCGCATCTCAGGCGTGGGTCGGGTGACGGTGTCGGAGCGCAGGTCGACCAGCACCGCCCCACCGTACGCTACAACTGGCGGATGACCGCAGACGCCGTCCGCCGATTCGATTCCTGGGAGCCGGCCGAGGCGTTCGGGCTGGACGGGGCGGGCGGCCCCGCTCCCGAGGGCCTGCGCGTCGAGCTGGCGGCGGTGGCTCTGAAGGCCGCCCAGCAGGCCGGTGTGATCCTGGAAAAAGGGGCGCCCGGTCGCGGCAACGCCGTCTCCGGTGTCGAGACCAAGATCTCTTCGACCGACATGGTCTCCGATGTGGACCGCGAGTCCGAAGCGGCCATCACCCAGGTGCTGGCTGCGGCCCGACCCGACGACGCCGTCCTGGGCGAGGAGGGCACGGAGCGGCCCGGCACCACCGGGGTCACCTGGGTGGTGGACCCGCTGGACGGCACGACCAACTTCCTGTTCGGGATCCCGCAGTGGTCGGTCTCGATCGCCGCCGAGATCGACGGGCGCCCGGTGGCGGGGGTGGTGGTCGACCCTCCCCGCCACGAGGTGTGGGCGGCCATCGCCGGTCACGGGGCGTTCCTCAACGGCCGGCGCTGCCGGGTGCGCGACGACCGCTCGACGCTCGACACGGCCCTGGTCGCCACCGGGTT